>JAAYBF010000154.1 GCA_012718975.1 Solirubrobacterales bacterium
CTCGACGAGGTCGACGACCGACTCGGAGTGCTCGCCGGTGTAGCGGTCGCGCTCGGTGAGCGCCTCGGCGAGCGCGGCGATCACGTCGCCCTTCGCGCGCGGCTGGCCGTCGCCGGTGGGCAGCTCCGCGTCGGCGGCGGTCGCGACCCTGCCGCCACCGAGCGCCCGCGCGGCGTCGACATGGCCGGCGGCCGCCGCGACGAGCTGCTCGGCGGTCATGCCGCGCTCCCAGCTCGCGACCCCGACCGACGCCGAAACGCCCTCGACGGCCTCGATCCGCAGCGCCTCGAGATCGTCGAAGAGCCGCTCGCACGCCTGGGCCGCCTCGGCCGCCGTGGTCTCGGGCATCGCGATCGCGAACTCGTCGTCGCCGCAGCGCGCGACGAGGTCGCTGGAGCGGGTGTGCTCGGTCAGCAGCCGGGCGACGGCGGCGAGGACCCGGTCGCCGACCGCGCGGCCGTGGTGACCGTTGAGCGCGCGGAAGCCGTCGAGGTCGACGACCGCAACCGAGAGCGGGCGGCCGTGGCGACGGGAGCGGTCGATCTCGGGCGCGAGCCGGTCGTGCAGCTGGGCCAGCGTCGACAGGCCGGTCAGCGGGTCGGTCGTGCTCAGCCGGCGCAGCTCGGCTTCAAGCTCGGCGATCCGCCCGCGCGCCTGCGCGAGGCTCGTCTCGAGTCGCTCGATCTCCTGCCGGCCGCGCCCGCGCATCTCTGCCAGCTGTCATCGGTCGGCGCCGCCGGCGACTTGAGCGCCGGTGACGGTCCGCGCGGGCGCGCGCCCGCGCGGACCGTCCGCGCGTCAGCCGGCCTCGGCGAGCGCCGGCTCGGGGCCGGCGTCGGCGACCGGCTCCGGCACCGCGCCGGGACCGTCGCCGGAGCGCAGCACCGTGAAGGCCACCACGAGCGCGACGCCGACCAGCAGCGCCCCGATCAGGTAGGCGAGGTGGTAGCCGGAGTTCAGCGCCTGCGCGATCGGCTCGCCGGCCTCGACGAGCGCCTCGGTGCGGTCGGTCGAGAGCGTCGCGAGCACGGCCAGGCCGATCGCGCCGCCGACCTGGGTCGTGGTGTTGATCAGGCCCGACGCGAGCCCCGAGTCCTCCGGCGTCGCGCCGGACATCGACAGCATCATCAGCGACGGGAAGCCCATCCCGGCGCCGAACCCGAGCACCAGCATCGGCGGCAGGATGTCGGCGATGAAGCTGCCGTCGACCGGCGTGCGGGCGAACAGCAGCAGCCCGGCGGCGATCAGGAAGAGCGCCACGATCAGCACCCTCCGCGGGCCGTAGCGCATGTTCAGCCGCTGGGCGAAGCCGAGCGACATCATCCCCATCACGACCGTCGAGGGCAGGAACGCGAGCCCGACCTCGAGCGGCTCGTAGCCGAGCACGCGCTGCATGTAGAGCGCGCCGAGGAAGAACATCGAGAACAGCCCGGCGACGAACAGGCCCATGACGAGGTTCGCCCCGACGACGTTGCGCGAGCGGAACAGGCGCAGCGGCATCAGCGGCTGGGCGATCCGCGCCTGGCGGGCGACGAAGGCGGCCACGAGCGCCAGGCCGATCGCGCCGAGGCCGAGCGTGCGGACGGAGAGCCAGCCCTCCTCGGCGACGCCGAGGATCGCGTAGACGGCGAGCATCACCCCGGCGGTCAGCAGCGCCGCGCCGGGGATGTCGGCGCCCTTGTCGAAGCCGATGCCCTCACGGCCGTCGACGAGCCGCAGCGCCAGGTAGGCGGTGAGGATCCCGACCGGCAGGTTGATGAAGAAGATCCAGTGCCAGCTGATCAGATCGGTGAGCACGCCGCCGGCGAGCAGGCCAATCGAGCCGCCGGCCGACGCCACGAAGCCGTAGACCCCGATCGCCTTCGCCTGCTCGGCGGGCTCGGGGAACATCGTCACGATCATCCCGAGGATCACCGCGGCGGTCAGCGCCCCGCCGGCACCCTGGATGAAGCGCGCGGCGATCAGCATCTCCTGGCTCTGGGCGACCGCGCACAGCAGCGACGCCGCGGTGAACACCGCGAGGCCGACCAGGAACACGCGCCGCTGGCCGATCAGGTCGCCGAGCCGGCCGGAGAACAGCAGCAGGCCGCCGAACGGGATCAGGTAGGCGTTGACCACCCAGGCGAGGTTGCTCTGGCTGAAGTCGAGGTCCTGCTGGATCGACGGCAGCGCGACGTTGACGATCGTCGCGTCGAGGACGATCATCAGCGCGCCGGCGCACAGGACGTAGAGGGCTAGCCAGCGGCGGCGGTCCGCTGCCGGCGACGGTGGGGAGGTCATGCGGGTTCTCCGTTTCTTCGGTCGTTCGGTCGTTCGGTAAGTCGGTCGGGTGGTGGTGGTCGTCGTGACGGCGCGGGAGGGCGCGCGGCAGGAGGCCGCGCGCGCCGGTCCCGCTGTGGCTCAGGCCGCGGCGTTCGCCTTGGCGAGCTGGCGGATGCGGTCCTCCTGCTCGCGCAGCTCGGGCGTGAACGCGTCGCCGTGGTCGTCGTCCTCGGCGACGCGGCGCACCTCGAGCTCGAAGCCGCCGGGGACGTTGCCGAACGGCGCCTTCGACAGCCACTCGACGGCCTGCTCGCGCGAGTCGAACTTGAGGATCCAGAAGCCGGCGATCAGCTCCTTGGCCTCGGTGAAGGGCCCGTCGACGACGGCGCGGTCGTCCCCGTCGAAGCGGAGCTTGAAGCCGTCGCTGCTGGGCATCAGCCCCTCGCCGGCGAGCATGTGGCCGGCCTGCGCGAGCTCCTCGTTGTACTTGCCCATCGTCGCGAACATCTCCGTCATCACCTCGTCGGGCAGCTTCGCGTGCTCGGTCTCCGGCGTGGACTTGACGATCACCATGTAGCGCATTGGGTCTCTCCTTCGATCCTCGGGGGCTGCGGGTCGGCACGGGCCGTCCCGGCGCCCTCGCTCCCCAGTTCTACTCCTATGACGAACCAGGAGACCGAAAATCGACGGTCGGCGTGAGAAATTCTCGCGATGGCGTCTTTCGGGCCTGCGGGGACCGCGCGATCAGCGTGATCAGCGCCAGCGAGCTCCTCCACGGAGTCCACCGGGCCGCCGACGAAGGGGTGCGCGCCCGGCGCCAGGCGTTCGTCGAGCACGTCCTCGCCGTCCTCGACCCGCTTCCGATCACCACCCGGGTGGCCCGCGCCCACGCCCGGCTGTGGGCGGACCTCGAGCGCAGCGGCGCCGTGATCGGCTCCCACGACCTCTGGATCGCCGCCACCGCGCTCGCCCACGGACTGCCCGTCGCGACCGCGAACGCCCGCCACTTCGAGCGGGTCCCGGGGCTCGCGGTGGTGGCCGTGTGACGCGCCTCGCGGGACCCCCCAGCCCTTCGAGCCAGTAGCGAGACGGCTTATAGGCTGGATTTTTCTAGGCTGGCTTATAAGCGCTGCCGACCATGTCGCGATCGGGCTGGTGTCCCCGCTGCCCGGACCGTGTCCCGGCGATGCGCGAACATTGAGCCATGAGCGGCGAGTTCGGCGATGCGGAGCGCGAGCGGCTGGCGAGTGCCCTGGACCGCGACGGCGTGGCGGCCGCCTACGTGTTCGGCTCGCAGGCGCGCGGCGAGGCGGGGCCGCTGTCCGATGTGGACGTGGCTGTGTGGGCCGCACCCGGCATGCTCCCGCGCGACCGGTTCGAGTTGCGGATGCGGCTGACGAGTGCGGCGACCAGGGCCCTCGCCGGAGAGCGGGTCGATCTCGTCGTGCTCGACGACGCGTCGCCGCTGCTGCGCCAGCGCGCGTGGCGCGACGGCCGGCTGCTGATCGACCGCGACCCCGTCACCCGGGTGCGCGACGAGGCGCGCGCGCTGGTCGAGTTCCTCGACACCAAGCCGCTGCGCGAGCAGATGGCCGCGGGGGTGCGCAACCGGATCGCCGAGGGCCGCTTTGGTCGACGCTGACAGCATCTACGCGAAGCTGACCCGGCTCGACGAGCTGCTGGCGGTGCTCGAGCAGGCACGTGAGCGCGGGCGCGCGAGCGTCACATCGGACATGCACCTCCAGCTCGAGGTCGAGCGCGCCCTCCAGGTCTCGATCCAGATCTGCATCGACATCGGCGCCCATCTCGTCAGCGAGCTGGGCCTCGGCCCCGCCGACGACTACCAGGGCGTCTTCGCGGCGCTCGGCAGCGCCGGCACGATCGACAGCGATCTCGCCGACCGGCTCGGCGACGCGGCCGGGCTGCGCAACCTCCTCGTCCACGACTACGGCGAGATCGACCACGCCCGGTTGTGGGACAGCCTCGGCGAGCTCGGCGACCTACGGGAGTTCGCGGCGGTCGCGGAGCGGATCGCGCGGGAGGGCTGAGCCCGGCCGCCGGCCCGGACCCGAGCACGCGAGAGGCCCGGCGGCTGCCGGGCCTCTCGGGATGCTGCGGTGGTTGGTGGGCGAGTCAGCGCCTGCTGCGCTTGCCCTTCCCCGTGTTGCGCCCCTTGGGGCATGGTGTGCGGACGTTGGTCAGTGTGTTGACGCGGGCGCCGTTGTGGCCGGCCATCACAGTTCTGGTGCGTTGCGGTGAGGTGCAGAGGTCGATGTCGCCTGAGCGGTCGCCGGTGACGACGAGGATCCCGTTGGAGCCTCCCTTGATGTTGAGGTTGAACCGATCCAGCGGCGCGTCGGGCACCCGCTTGAACGTCGAGACCAACTGGCCGTTGCGGGTAGTCGTCGCCTCGCCACGCAGGTTCAGCGCGATCTGGCCGCGCAACGCGACCACGATCATCGGCAACGTCCGGATCTCGTTACCGGTCTCGCGATCGACGCGCACGTTCTTGACGAAGTACACGTCACCGACGAGATCCCTCTCCAGCAGCGGCGACGAAGCCCGCGCCCGTCCGACCTTCGAACCCGCCGGACAGTGATCCTCCAGATCCGGCTTGGTTCCATCGACGAACTCACACAACGCCTGCGCGTTATCCGGATCCAGCGCCAACGACCGCGGCAACTTCACCCGCGCCCGCCCGATCCCCGCCGACCCGACCCCACCATGCGACAAACGCGCCCGCAACGCCGGATGCCCGCCCGTGCGGCGCTGCTTGGCACCGACCAGGCGCAGGCCGAGCCTGGGCTTGAACGGCAGGCCGGCGCAGCCGGCGACCTGGTAGCGGCTGGCGAGATCGGCGCTGGCGCCGCCCTCGCCGAGGACACCCGCGGTGACCTGCTTGGCGGTGCAGCCGGTCGGGTTGACCGTGAAGTCGTCCCGGTCGATCTCGACCCGCAGGTCGCGGATGCGCAACGGGATGCCCTCGACGATCGTCGGCAGCGGATCGGAGACCACCGTCACCTGCGCGGTCGTGCGGTCGACGTGCATGGCGTTTCTGACCATCACGCTGCCGAGGTCGAACGGGCCGGCCTTGACGGGCACGATCGCCACCAGCGACAGCGGCGCCCCCTTGTAAGGGCCGGCTAGGTAAGCCCGGCCGGTCTGGAGGTAGAACGGCGACGGGCCCGCACCCGCACCGACGGTCACCCGTCCGATCTCGCTGCCCGCACACGCCGGGCTGGCGATCTCACCCGCGGCGGAGCCGAGCGCCGTGTTGACCTTGCCCGCGAACGGGGCGAGCGCCTGCTCGGGGCAGTACGGCACGCCGGCCAGCTTCGCCAGCACCCCCTCCGGCAGCTTCGCCGACAGGCCCGTCATCTGACGGTGCCCATCGGGCCGGGTGAGGCGCAGCACGAACGGGCTGAACGCCCCGCCGACCGGGTTGACCGAACCCGCGTCCATCCCCACGCCGAACGGCAACGCCGCCGCCACCTGCGCGCACGGCAACCCGTTCGGGCCACGGTCGATCGTGAAGGTGTCCCTGCCCGACACCGCCTCGCCCGGCCGCGCCCACGAGGTCATCGACCAGTCGGTGGTCTTGGGCCCGCACGTCGCGGGGTTGACCAGCACCGCCCGGTTGCCGCCCTTGAGCGTCATCGTCAACTTCGTGAACGGCAGCTGCGGGTTGTCGCGGAAGGTCGCCGTCAACCGGCCCGTCACCGGGTCCGCGGCGATCTCGCCCGCAAGCTTGATCCGCACCCCATACCGCTCCGACTCCGGCGCCATGTAGATCGCCAACGTCGAACCGAACGGGTTCGCCCCCTGCGCCGCCTGGAACACCGGCCCCACCAGCGGCTCGTCCAACGTAGGCGTCTCGATCCTCACCTGCCCCACCGTCGACGCCGCCGGACAAGACGGCCTACCCGCCTTACCCAACCCCATCTCGGCCTCACCGCAACCGCGATCGATCCCGTCCGCGGCAGCCGGGTTGATCGCCACACCCTCCGGCAGCGACACCACCGCATCCCTCAAATGCGCAGACCCCAACGACTCCGGCGAATCCGGAACCTTCTGCGTCAACTCGACCGTGTAGCCCGACGGCGAATCCGCCACCGACGACTGCGGCTGCACCTTCACAGCCGGCTCGAAGTCCAGCACGTCGCAACCCTCCATCGGCGGCGCCACATACTCAGCCGAATCCCACAGATCCGGGTCTTGCCAGCTGTTGATGCGAATCCGCGTGACCGGAACGATGTCGCAGTTCGTCTGGGTCGTGATGAACGGAATCGGGTCATACCCCGCCGGCCCGCCACGCTCCGCGTCATGCACCGGATCCGCGGGAACACCCCACATCCGCACCTCGATGCCGCCGATCATGACCAGCGGGTTGAGCGGCGCGTCGGTGCTGCGGATCGTGATCCCGTCGTCCTCCGGTCGCACCTCGGCGTGCAGGAACACCAGCGACGAGGACGCGACCCGGGCGCCGAACCGCGCCGGCTGCCCGGCGGGAACCTCCAGGTTGTAGAGCGCCGACGTCGTCAGCCCACCGCCGACCAGCGGCGGCCCGATGACGGTGAACATGCCGATCTGCGATCCCGCCGGGCAGTCCCCCACGGTCAGATCCGCGACGGCGCACTGCGGCAGGCGGCTCGGGTCGCCGACAAAGCCCACAGGCATGTCGACCACCGTCTCGCGCAGGCTCGCGACCGGGAGCCCGAAGGCGTCCGCGTCGACCTCGAACCGGTTGACCACCTCGTGCGGATGGGCGCCGGCCTGGGTGACCTCGTCGCCGCCCGCGTCGTTCATCGGAGCATCGAAGCTCGTCAGGGCGATTTGAGCTCCCGCCGTCGACGGCCCCAGTAGCGCCGCCGCCACGAACAGCACGACCGCCCACACCGCCCATCGCGCACTCCCAACCGGGCTCCTCTGCTCCTTCATGGTCGAATCAGCCTCCCTGCTCGATCCTCGATCTAGACGACGTCGGCCGGCGGCGGTCACGAGCCCCTCCGACACACCCGGAGCTGACGCTGCGCGACCGTCAAGCGGCGGTCCACCCGCGCTGCCCGACGCCGCACCCGCTTGACGGCACGACGCCGGAACGCCGCTTGGCGGAGGTCGCCCGCGCGCCGCAGACGCACAGCCGACCGCCGCAGGGCCCTCCCCCGCCGCTCGAGCTTGCCGCTCTTGCGGCGCAGCGCGACCACTCGAGTCCGCGCCGCGTTGCAACCCGCACCGGCGGCCGCACCGCCCGCAAGGACACCGCTGGCCACCGGCGGCAGCGCGGGCGGAGCGGCGGGCGGCCCCTGGCAGTCGTCGCCCACGCACGCCTCCTGCGGACGCGCCGCCGGCTCCGGCAACCCGCCGCCCACACGCGCGGCATAGAGGTCCACGGCGTTGTCGGTGTCCCAGCCGCTCAACCGCTCGCGCGTCGCGAAGAACACCGTCGACCCGTCCGCGCTCGCGTCCGCGAACCGCGAGTCGTCGGTGCTCCTGCCCGACGAGATCAGCTCGAGGTCCCCGTCCTTCCACGTGTAGATGTCCCGCTTGCCGTTGGTGTCCTCGGGAACCAGCCGCTCCTCCGTCTGGAAGAACACCCGGCCGTCGTCGAGCAGCCACCGCCGCGGCGCGCTTCCGAGCGTGAGCACGTTCAGGCTGACGCCCGTGTTCACTGCTGCGGTGCTGCCGCCCGCCAGGCACGACGTGCAGACGATCTCGCCGGTCTGGGCGTCGTAGAGGTACTGCTGAGCGAGGCCGGCGTTGTCGTCAGGAGTGATGCCGGCCGACGGGGAGACGAACATCAGGTAGCGGCCGTCGGCGCTGGTCGCCGCCGAGAGGCGCTCGGCATCGGACCCGAATATGCGCGCCGGGGCGATGTATGACAGCTCGCCGTCGTGCCAGCGGTACAACTTGTACCCGGGTCCGGTCGGGGCGCCGGGAACGAGTTGGTTGGAGGTGGTGGTGAAGTAGACGGTGTCGGTGTCGTCGCTGACTCCCGCGACCTGGTCGACCACGACCGAGCCGCCGTCGGCGGGCTCCCCGTCGGCGGAGATCAGCTCGAGGTTCTCGTCTGTGGCCGGATTGGCGCTGTGGGTGTAGCGGTAGACGTTGTTGGTCGCCGGACCGCCCTCGACGAGCACCTGCTGGCTGGTGAACACCGCCCGCTGCCCGTCGGGGCTCGCGCCTGCGAAGACCGCCCGTCCGGGGGCCGGCGGCGAGGAGCTCTCGCTGGCGTTGACGACCGTCGAAGCGTCCTGGCCAGCCTCCACCCGGTGGAGGGGAACGGACGTGCCGCTGCGGGTGAGGTAGTACCAGACGACATCACCGTCAGGCGACACCGCGTTGCGCCCCACCGGCGTGTCGCGCAGGGCCGCGGGAACGCCGGTCGACGGCGCCCCGGCCGGCGAGTAGCTCACCAGGGAGAGCCCGTTCTCGTCGTAGCGGTAGAGCTTCTCGAGCGAGGCCCCCACCCCCGGCGCGAGGGCCTCGGGCACCAGCTGGGCGGTGCTCGAGAAGTAGACGATCCCGAAGTCGTCGGTTCCCACGGCGCCGCCGTCCGACGACACCGTGGCGAGTTGGTCGCCCGCGAGTGGGTCTGGGCTGAGCCGCTCATAGCTGTAGTCGCGGAGGTCGAACATGTACATCCGCGAGTAGACAAGATCGCCCGTCGCAGGATCGATGTTGCTCTCGACGATCGCGCGTGTGCCGTCGACCGAGACTCCGGGCGGAGTGACCTTGCCGGGAATCAACGGGTTGACGAAGAAGTCGGCCGGCAGCTTGTACGGCAGCGTCGCCGCTGGCGACCGCGTCTCCCAGCCGTCGTCATGCCGAGCCGCGAAGTAGGCGTTGAAGCCGGTGGTGAACGGGACGCCGGCGAACAGGCCGTCCGACCCGTAGATGACGCGGTCGCCGGTCGGGTCGGAGCGGAACCCCATGATCAGGTTGCCACCCGATACCTCCCCGTTGCCCTTGTACGCCGGCGAGACCTTCTCGTAGACGTAGTCGGCCGCCTGGGCGGTGGGCGCGAGGCCGGTGAGCGTGAGGGCCAGGGCGCCGGCGGCGCCGGTGAGCAGCCGGGCGAGCGCGGCTCGGCGGCGGCCTGTCGGTGGCCCTGCTTCGGCCATGCCTCTTCTCACGTGGGACCTCTCTCGCATCGCTTGCACTCCCGCCTCCCGGTCGATTCGCTGCTGGCCAGGGCACCGGGTCGCACAACCGTAGACACAGTGTTCTCTGACCTCCGGGCAACGATAGAACACTGTGTTTCCCGCTGTCAATGGGGAGCCGCCCGGCACAGGCCCGGAGGCGGCGTGAGGAACTACGAGGGAGCGGCCGCTGCCGCTACTGCTGCGCCTGGTCCGCGCCCGCGACGACCACTACGGTCGCGTCGCCGGCGAGGGCCTGGCTCTCGGCGTCGATCTGCTCGCGCTGGGAGATGCCCAGCCGGCGGCCGACCTCGGCCGCCTCGGCCTCGGCCCCGGGGGCGTAGAGCACGACGGACTCGGCGCGCTCCTGGTCGAAGCTGTTGGTCACGGTGCCGAGCACGAACCCCTCGTCGCCGACCTGATCGCCGATCGTCGCCGCCAGCCCTGCCACCGTCGTGCCGTTGAGCACCGCGACCGTCACCTGCGCCGGATCGACGGGCTCGTCGGCGGCCCCGCCGCCTCCGCCGTTGCCACCTGCGCCGCCGTCCCCGTCCTCGGAGCTCGCGGACAGGCCGACCGACGGCTCCTCGGAGGGCTCGCTGCCGCCGGTGAGCTGGAGCCCGCCGAACACCAGCACCGCGACCGCGACCCCCGCGCCGACGATCGCCAGCACGCGCCGGCGCCCAACCCCGGCACCGGGTCGGTCGCCCACAGGCTCGCTCGCCGCGCCCGGCCGCGACTCCTCGTAAGGCGGCAGGATCCGGCCCGAGTCGCCGCCGGAGGCGGTCGCCGGCTGGACCCCGCGGCGCTGGTAGGGCGGCGGCGGGGACGGCGGGCGCGGCGTGCCGCCCGGCGTGCCGCCCGGCGGCGTCAGCGGCGCCAGCTCGTGCTCGTCGGTGAACGGGTACCCGGAGTGCTCGTCCTCGGGGCGCCACTCGCCCTGCTCGCCGGTGTCGAACTCGCCGGTCTCGTAGGCCTCGGTGCGGTCGTCGCGGTCGTCGGGCTCCTCGTCGAAGTCGTCCTCGCCGTCGCGGTCCTCGTCGTCGCCGTAGCCCTCGCCGCCCGCGCGGTCCTCGTCGCGATCGTCCCGCTCCTCGGTGGCGACCTCATCGACGGCGTCGTCGTCGCGGGCGCCCGCCGCGGCGGCCGCGGCAGCCGTCGCCGGCGGCGCTATCGCCGTCGCGTCGAGGTCCGCGCCGTCCTCGTCGTCGTCATCCGCGCTCGGCGGCGGGTGGACGACGGTGTCCATCTTGGTCACGTCCAGCTCGTCCCCGGACGGCGGCGTGCGCGAGCCGTCGTCGGGATGCGAGCCGGCGGCGGGCGGCTGGCCCCCGTCGTCGGCCTGGGCGGCCGCCGGGATGGCGGGCGCCGGCCCGCGCGCCACGGCCGGGGCGGCCCCCGCGGCGGATGCGGCCGCGGCGC
>JAAYBF010000155.1 GCA_012718975.1 Solirubrobacterales bacterium
ACCGTCACCCCAACAGGCTATTCACCCAAGAGGCTTCGTCCCAACTGAAAGCGGTTTACAACCCTAAGGCCTTCTTCCCGCACGCGGCGTTGCTGCATCACGCTTTCGCGCATTGTGCAAGATTCCCCACTGCTGCCTCCCGTAGGAGTCTGGGCCGTGTCTCAGTCCCAGTGTGGCTGATCGTCCTCTCAGACCAGCTACCCATCGTCGCCTTGGTAGGCCGTTACCCCACCAACAAGCTAATGGGCCGCGGGCCCATCCCAATGCGGAGGCCGAAGCTTCCTTTACTCGTCTCACTTATGTGAGGGAGCACATCCGGTATTAGCCCGAGTTTCCTCGGGTTGTCCCAGTCATCGGGGCAGGTTGCCCACGTGTTACTCACCCGTTCGCGGCTCTGCCCCAGGGCAAGCCCTGGTTCGTCGCTCCACTTGCATGTGTTAAGCACGCCGCCAGCGTTCGTCCTGAGCCAGGATCAAACTCTCCGTGAAGATGACTTGTGGTCGTCGCTGCCACTAGGGCCGCCACGACCGTCAAATCAGGAAAGCTGTCTCATCCGTACTGCTTCGGCGCTCCGCGTACACATTGCGGCGCGCCTCGGATTCGACGGGTTTGAACTACTCAGTTAAGCCCTGCGCAGAATCCGGCTAGGCCGGAGACCGCAGGGTCGAACCTGGACGCGACTGGATCCTCGCGGATCCGGTCGCACATGCTGTTGAGTTTTCAAAGACCGCCGCGCCCTTGAGCGGGGATTCCGCTCTTTGAACGCTTCCCTCGCATGAGAAAGGCCTCCGCAGAGGCCCTAGCGTTTCCGTCCCGTCTTGCGGCGGGAACTAGGCGCTGGGCTTCTCCGAGGTCTGACTCATCCGAAGGGACTCGGGAGTATAGCGAGCCGTCGGCCGGATGTCACGCCGGCCGACCCGAGCGCTGCCTAAGGCGCGCTCAGACGGACGAAGCGGCGTTTGCCGAGCTGCAGCACCGAGCCCGAGAGGCGGTCCGCGGGAAGGTCGAGAGCGTCGGCGGCGACCGGCTCGCCGTCCAGCTTGACCCCGCCCTGCGCGAGCAGGCGGCGCGCCTCCGAGGCCGAGACGCCGAACGCGTCGCGCAGCAGCGCCGGCATGTGGACGGTCCCGTTCGCGGGGTCCAGAGGGTGGTCGGGAATCTCGTCGGGTAGGGCACGCTCGACGTGGAGGCGGTCGAAGTGGGCCTCGGCGTCTGTGCCCGCGCCCGCGCCGTGCAGCCGCTCGACGATCGCACGTGCGAGCGCGCGCTTGGACTCGACCGCCGGCCGCGCGGGATCGAGCGGCCCGTCGAGCAGGAGGTCGTAGTAGGTCGCCATCGCCGCGTCGGGGATCTTCATCAGCTTCCCGAACACCTCCGTCGGCGGCTCGGTGACCCCGACGTAGTTGCCGGCCGACTTCGACATCCGCGCCACGCCGTCGGTGCCCGGCAGGATCGGCATCGTCAGCACCGACTGCTGGGCGACGCCGTAGGCCTGCTGGATCTGGCGGGCGAGCAGCAGGTTGAACTTCTGGTCGGTCCCGCCGAGCTCGACGTCGGAGCGCACCGCGACGGAGTCGTAGCCCTGCAGCAGCGGGTAGAGCAGCTCGAGCACCGAGATCGGCTCGTTCGCGGCGTAGCGCTTGGCGAAGTCGTCGCGCTCGAGCAGCTGGGCGACCGTCGCGTTGCGCGCCAGGCGGAAGAGATCCTCCATCGCCATGTCGAGCCACTCGCTGTTGCGGCGCACCTCGGTCCGGTCGCGGTCGAGGACCTTGAACGCCTGGGTCTGGAACGTCTCGGCGTTGGCGTCGATCTCGGCGCCGGAGAGCACCGGTCGCGTCGACGAGCGGCCCGACGGGTCGCCCACGCGCGCGGTGTAGTCGCCGATGATCAGCACGACGGTATGGCCCCGGTCCTGGAACTCGCGCAGCTTGCGCAGGACGACGGTGTGGCCGAGGTGGATGTCGGGCGCGGTCGGGTCGATGCCCAGCTTCACGCGCAGCGGACGGCCCTCGGCGAGCTGGCGCGCGAGCATCCCCTCGGGGAGCGCCTCGACGGCGTTGCGGGTGAGGAAGCGGGCCTCCTCGGCCGCCTGGTCCGTCATTGGGCCAATGCTAGACTGGCGCCCGCCGCGCAGGCCGTCCGGGCCCCCTACCCTCCCCCTCTGGACACCTCTGCCAGGAGGCCCCGGACGCCCGGCCCCACCGGCCGTGCGGCAGGCCCCAGCAGGCCATCCCGATGCAGGAGCCGCCGACAACAGCCACGCCTCCGTCAGGCCCGCCCGCCGGCGACGGCGAGCCGCCGCGCCCGTCCAGGCGGCGCCCGCGCGTCAAGAAGCTGCGGCTGCTGCTGATCTTCACCGGCCTGAGCGCGCTCGCTCTGGTCTCGACGGTCTTCGGGATGATGATGGCGGTCGCGAGCGACCTGCCCCAGCTCGAGAACCGCGCCGAGTACCAGCGCGCGAAGAACTCGATCGTGTACTCCGACGGGGACGAGCCGACGAAGCTCGCGCGGCTGACCGGCAACGAGAACCGCATCCTGCTCGCGGAGGAGCAGATCTCCCCGAACCTCACCAACGCGCTGATCGCGATCGAGGACCGCCGCTTCTACGAGCACGAGGGCGTCGACTACCGCGGCATCGCGCGCGCGCTCTTCCAGGACATCCTCGCCCGCCGAGCCGCCCAGGGCGGCTCGACGATCACCCAGCAGTTCGTCAAGAACGCGCTCGCCGCCCAGGCCGAGCGGACCGTCTTCCAGAAGCTGCGCGAGGCGGCGCTCGCCTACCACCTCGAGCGCCAGTGGACCAAGCAGAAGATCCTCACCCAGTACCTCAACAGCGTCTACTTCGGCAACGGGGCCTACGGCGTCGAGGCGGCGGTGCGGACCTACTTCGGCGACGGCTCGGAGGTCGTCGTCGACCCCTACACCGGCGAGCTGGTCGAGGTGCCGGAGGACCCGGCGACCTCCGGCGACGAGGCCGCCGCGGCGACGGTCAGCCCGGCCGAGGCTGCGCTGCTGGCCGGCATGATCGCCTCCCCGAGCCTCTACGACCCGGTCCAGAACCCGAAGACCTCGCGCGCGCGGCGCGACCTGGTCCTGCAGCGGATGTACGAGCAGGAGATGATCACCCGCGCCGAGTACGAGGAGGGCGTCCGCGAGGACCTCCCCGGCCCCGACGACATCCAGCCGCCGCAGCCGCACTCCAACGAGCCCTACTTCACCACCTGGCTGACCCAGCAGCTCGTCGACCGCTTCGGCGCCGGGGCGGTCTTCGGCGGCGGGCTCGAGGTCACCACGACGCTCAACCCCGAGCTCCAGGACGCCGCCGAGGCGGCGATCTCCAGCCGGCTCGGCGCGATCGGGCCGTCCGCGTCGCTGGTCGCGATCGAGAACCGCACCGGCGAGGTCAAGGCGATGGTCGGAGGCCCCGACTACGCCGAGCGCCCGTTCAACCTGGCCACCCAGGGCCACCGCCAGCCGGGCTCGTCGTTCAAGCCGTTCATCCTGATCCGCGCGCTCGCCGACGGGGTCAGCCCCGACGCCACCTTCACCTCCGAGCCGAAGCAGTTCCCGGTCCCCGGCTCCAGGACCGAGAAGTTCGTCGTCAACAACTACGAGGACTCCTACTCGGGGATCGCCTCGCTGTGGAGCGCGACGACGAACTCCGACAACGCGGTCTACGCCGAGCTCGGCCTCAAGGTCGGGACCAAGCGCGTCGCGCGGCTCGCGCACCGGATGGGCGTCAAGACCGAGATCTCGACCAACCCCGCGATGACCCTCGGCGGCCTGACCGAGGGGCTGACGCCGCTCGAGCTCGCCTACGCCTACTCGACGATCGCCAACCGCGGCGTGCGCGTGTCGGGCTCGCTGGCCTCCTCGGAGAACGGCCCGGTGGCGATCGAGAGCGTCAAGGGCGGCGGCCGCGACATCGTCAACGAGGCGCGCAAGGAGCGCGTGTTCTCAGACGCGGTCGGCGACACCACGCAGCGGATGCTCGAGCTGGTCGTCGCCTCGGGCACCGGCACGTCCGCCCAGATCGGGGAGTTCGCCGCCGGCAAGACCGGCACGACCGAGAACTACGGCGACGCCTGGTTCGTCGGCTTCAACAAGGAGATCACCGTCGCGGTCTGGGTCGGCTACCCCGACGAGCTGCGCCCGATGGAGACCGAGTACCTCGGCGGGCCGGTCGCCGGCGGCACCTACCCGGCCGAGATCTGGCGCGACGTGCTGCTCGCCTGGATCGGAATCCGCGACCGCATCCGCGCCGAGCGGGCCGCCCGCCAGGCCGCGCGCGAGAACCCCGGCACCTCGACCGACACCTACGTCCCGGCCACCCCGAGCACCCCGACCGACGGCGGCGACGTCCCGGTCGACGACGGGGACGGGGCGGCCGCCGAGCCCGCGCCGGACACCGGCGGCGACACGGGCGGCGGCAGCCAGCCCGCCGAGCCGACCCCCGCTCCGACGCCGGCGCCGACCCCGGCGCCGGAGCCCACCCCCGCCCCGACGCCGGCCCCGGCGCCGACACCCGCCCCGGCGCCGGCGCCCGGCGGTGGCGGCGGCGCGGCCGCGCCCGAGTAGCTCCGCCCCGGCGGCGACGGCGCCCCGCACGGCGAGCCGACCCCCGACCCCCGCCGCGCCCGCGCGGCGGTCAGCCCGCCGGCCGCGACAGCCACGGGCTGCCGGCGACGCAGAAGCGCCAGTCGAGGTCGACCGCCTTGGTGATGCCGATCCGACCGCCCGCTACCGCGACCGGCGGCGCCGGCGCGTCGCGCGGCAGGATCTCGATCGGGTCCCCGAGCGGCGTGTCGTCGAGGTCGAGGCCGATCCCGAGCGCCTCGGTCAGCTTGCCGGGTCCGGAGCAGAGGTCGCGCGTCGCCGTCCGGCCGCGGCGCGCGCGCATCGTCTCGATCCCCTCGAGCGGCTCGAGCGCCCGGATCAGCACCGCCGCGCCGACCCCCTCCGGCTCGGCGACCGCGTTGAGCAGCGCGTGGATGCCGTAGGAGCGGTAGACGTAGGCGCGCCCCGGCGGCCCGAACAGCACGCGCGTGCGCGGCGTCAGCCCGACGTGGGCGTGGCAGGCCGGCTCGCTGTGGTGGTAGGCCTCGGTCTCGACGATCCGACCCGCCGTCTCGCCGTGGCGGACGACGCAGCCGAGCAGCTCGCGAGCGACCTCGACGACCGGTCGCCCGTAGTCGATCACCGTCAGTCGCGGGCTTCGGCGAGCAGGTGGCGCGCCTGGGCGAGCTGCTCGCGCACGCGCGCCTGGGCGGTGCCGCCGTCGGAGACCTTCGACTCCAGCCAGGCGTCGTCGCGCAGCAGCTCGTAGTAGGCGCCGTCGAGGTCGGGCGCCAGCTCGGCCAGCTCATCCTCGGTCAGCTCCGACAGCGCGCGGCCACTGTCGACGGCGGTACGCACGATCGCCCCGACGATGCCGTGCGCGCGCCGGAACGGCACGCCGCGCTTGACGAGCAGGTCGGCGACGTCGGTCGCGGCCAGGGCCTCGTCGGTGGCTGCCGCGGCCATCCGGTCGCGGTCGAAGGAGATCGTTGCGAGCATCTCGCGCGCGACGCGCAGGCACAGCTCGACGGTGTCGATCGCGTCGAAGAGCTGCTCCTTGTCCTCCTGGAGGTCCTTGTTGTAGGTCAGCGGCAGGCCGTGCAGGACGCCGTGCAGGGTCGTCAGCCGCCCGACGACGCGCGGCGCCTTGGCGCGCAGCAGCTCGGCGGCGTCGGGGTTCTTCTTCTGCGGCATCAGGCTCGAGCCCGACGCGAACCGATCGGCGACCTGGCAGAAGCCGAACTCCTCGCTGGACCAGAGCACGATCTCGGCGCCGAGCTGCGAGAGGTGGGTGGCGCAGGTCGCCGCTGCCGACAGGTAGTCGAGCACGAAGTCGCGGTTGGAGACGGCGTCGAGCGAGTTCTCCGCGATGCCGCCGAAGCCGAGCTCCTGGGCGACGAACATGCGGTTGGTCTCGAAGTTCGTGCCCGCGAGCGCGCCCGCGCCGAGCGGCAGGTCGTCCGTCGAGTTCATGCAGAAGTTGAACCGCTGCAGGTCGCGGCGGAACTTCCAGAAGTAGGCGAGCAGGTGGTGGGACAGGTAGACCGGCTGGGCCCGCTGGAGGTGGGTGTAGCCGGGCATCGGCCAGTCGATGTGGCGCTCGGCTAGGTCCACGATCACCGCCATCAGGTCGCCGAGCAGGCCGCGCGCGTCGAGCGTGTGGGCGCGCACGAGCATCGCGACGTCGGTGGCGACCTGGTCGTTGCGCGAGCGGGCGGTGTGCAGCCGGGCGCCGGCGTCGCCGGTCAGCTCGGTGACGCGCCGCTCGATCGCCATGTGGACGTCCTCGTCGTCGGGCCGGATCTCGAACCGGTCGGACTCGATCTCCTCGCGGACCTGCTCCAGGCCGGCGGCGATCGCGGCGGCGTCGTCCTCGGAGACGATCCCGCTCGCCGCGAGCATGCGCGCGTGCGCCTGCGACTGGGCGATGTCGTAGGGCCAGAGGCGGAAGTCGAACTCGATCGAGGAGTTCAGCGCCTGGAAGAGCGGGTCCTGTGGCTCGGAGAATCGCGACATGGCGGCGGCCAGTCTAAGGGCCACGGCCGGTCGGGTAGGGTTCGCCGGCGATGCGCGCTCTGGTGACGGGAGCCACCGGCAAGGTCGGCCACGCGGTCGCGCGGGCGCTGGCCGACCGCGGCGACGAGGTCGTCGCGCTCGTCCGCGACCCGGACCGCGCGGCGGCGGTCCTGCCGGAGGGGGTCCGCGCGGTCGGCGGAGACGTCGGCGATCCGGCCTCGGTGGGCGCGGCGGCCGAGGGGTGCGAGCTCGCGTTCAACGCGATGGGGCTGCCGGAGCAGTGGCTCGCCGACCCGGAGGAGTTCATGCGCGTCAACGCGCGCGGCAGCGAGACGGTCGTCGTCGAGGCTGCCCGCGCCGGGGTGCGCCGGGTCGTCCACACCAGCACGATCGACGTCTTCGACGCCGCGCCGGGCGCCCGCTTCGACGAGTCGCGCGTGGCCGGCTACCCGAAGGGCACCGTCTACGAGCGCTCCAAGCAGGAGGCCGACCGGCTCGTGCTCGCGGCGGCCGACCGCGAGGGGGTCGAGGTGGTCTTCGCCAACCCCGCCGCGGTCTACGGCCCCGGCCCGCAGGGCAGCGCATCGCCGGAGCGCGACATCCTGCGCCCGGTCGTCGAAGGCCGCGTCGCCGCCGTCCCGGCGCTGCCGCCGGGCGGCTTCGGGATGCTCTTCAGCGACGGCGCCGCCGCCGGGCACCTGCTCGCCGCCGAGCGCGGCGAGCCCGGCGAGCGCTACATCCTCTGCGACGGCCACGTCAGCCTGCGCGAGCTGGCCGAGATCGCGGTCGGTGTCGCCGGCCGCGGCCGCGTCCCGCCGGTCATGCCCACCCCGCTCGCCAGGGCGCTCGCCGCCGCCGGCGAGCCCCTCGCCCGCCTGACCCGCAAGCCGCCCCTGCTGCCCAAGGGCCAGCTCCACTTCCTGCTCTGGAACGCCCAGCCCGACTCCACCAAGGCCCAACGCGACCTCGGCTGGCAACCCACCCCGATCGAGGACGGCGTCCGCGCCACGCTGCGGTCGATGGGGCTGCTCGACGGCTGACGCCGCCTGGCGGCCGGCCGCGGCCGTCGAGGAACCAAGGGCACGGCGCTCCGCCCCGGGCAGGCGGGCGAGGGTCGGATGCGCGTCGCGTTCCGCTCAGGCGGTCGGGCGAGGGTTGGGACGGGGCTGGATTGGCTGGGTAGGGAGGGGAGCGGTCCGGAGCGGGTCTGATTTGACCGTTTCGGGCGCCGATTCGGGCGCCGCCCCGCCGTTTTCCGGCGGCCGAGCGCTCGGGTGAGAGTTACGGCCAAATACTGGCCGAAACTCTCACCGGAGCTTGTGGCGGGAGGGCGTTGGCCTCGGCGCCGAGCCCACCTTCACCGCCCCACCGT
>JAAYBF010000019.1 GCA_012718975.1 Solirubrobacterales bacterium
CGGAGGCGGTCGACTTCGCAGCGATCGCCGACTACACCGACGAGACCGCCGAGGCCAACCCCGAGTGGAAGCTCGACCTCTCCGACCAGGAGATCGGCCACTGGCGCGGACCCGAGAGCCGCCGCGGCCTGATCACCCTCGTCTGGGGCGTCGCGCTTCTCGACGGCGGCGCGGTCGCCACCGCGGAGCTCGGCCCGACGACGACCGACCAGTGCATCCTCGCCGACAACCGCTTCACCCTCGTCTCGCTCGACGACTACACCGGCGACTACGTCGAGGTCCGCCTCTACGACAAGCGCGGCACCGAGCTGGCGCGCGAGTCGCTGTACGAGGACGACTAGCCGGTCACCCTGCCGATCGTCGCGCGCGGACGGCCTGGCGGTGAGCCTCGAGCCCCGCATGGGGGTCGCCGTAGTGGCGCACGCGGTCGACCAGACCGGTCGGCGGCGGCCCCTTCCCGCCGATCCGACGCACCCGGACCTCCGAGGAGAGCTTGGTCTCGCTCTGCCACGGGACCTCGACGCGCGGGCCGAACAGCGTCAGATTCACCGTGCCCGGAAGCGCCGCCGAAGGGGCCAGCACCCCGCGCGCACCGCACTCGATCAGCCAGCGCGCCTCGTGCTGGCAACGCTCGCGATCGTCGTCCACGAGCGCTTTCGCCGGGAACCCGGCGGCCTCCGCCTTCTCGAAGGTTCCGTAGTCGGCGATCGCCGACTCGAACAGCCTCACCTCCCAAAGAGAGACACGCAGCATCGCGGCGTCTCGCTCGGTGCGCAACTGCTCGTTGCGGATCAGCTCGGCGAACGGGGCGTCCACGTCGAGGCAGAGGTACTGCGCGCTGAGCTCGCGTGCGAAGTTCCAGCGCCCGGGCCGACGGTTTGGACGGACCCAGAGCGGAACGTCGTAGGTGGTGGCCCTGTAGGCGGTCCCCTCCCAGGACGTCAGCGACGGCCGTCTACGTCCCATACTGGGACCTCGTCGCGCGCGCGGCCATGAGCAGGTCGCGCTCGCGCGACGCGTCGTCGAGCAGCGAGATCGGCTTGCGGTCTCCGAGATCGTGGTTGGGCCGGTCGAACCACGCGACGACGCCCTCGTCGGTCCAGCTGTGACGCAGCACCGCGATCAGCTGCGCGACCAGCTGCAGGCGGCGCTGCGGCGGTCCGGGCTTCTCGGTCCAGCGCGAGATCGTCTTGCGGTCGACTCCGACCAGCCGTGCGATCTCCTGCTTTGAGATCGCGGGCGTCCAGTCCGCGATCTGGGCGACGACGCGCCCCGCGTCGTCGCCGATGCCGGAGACGTGCTCGTCGATCGCGTCCCGGACCACGTGGCGGACCAGCTCGATGCGGATCAACAGCTGATCGAGGATGTCGAGGCGATCGCCTGCCTCGTCGAGCTCGGCCATCAGGTCGCGGATCTCGTGCAGCGCGATCTGGGCCTCGTAGATCTGCTCGCCGTCGAAGAGCGACGGCTCGAGCGCGCCCGGCAGAGACCGCAGGCGCGTCGCGACCTCGCCCAGGCGGTCGCCGAGCGGCGAGGCCACCGCGTCGCTGCCCGTGACCTCCTCGACGGCGTCGACGAAGCTCTGCTTGACCCGCTCGACGGCCTCGTCCACGCGGCGCAGCTTCTCCTCCGGGGTGAGGAGGGCGTTCACGATGTCACCTCCATGTCTCGCCGATGGGGCAGGTATGGGACATGGTAGCCGAGGCGCGGGATCGATCGCTCCCCAACCCCGTATTCCTGCCCGACCCTGCTGCCGCCGTGCGATCATGCGGCGAGGCCCCGATAGCTCAGCCGGATAGAGCGTCCCCCTCCTAAGGGGAAGGCCGCTGGTTCGAATCCAGCTCGGGGCGCTCTGGGACGGGCGAGCATGAGCGAGGCGACGACGGACACCGACCGGCAGCGGCTGCTCGTGCGGCTGATGTGGCTGTCGATCGCCACGGCGGTCGCGACGATCGCGCTGAAGGTGGCGGCGTGGGCGCTGACCGGGTCGGTCGGCCTGCTGTCGGACGCGGCCGAGTCGGTGGTGAACCTCGTGGCGGCCGGGTTCGGGCTGGCGGCGGTGGTGTGGGCGGCGCGGCCGCCGGACGAGGACCACGCCTACGGGCACGAGAAGGCCAACTACCTCTCGGCCGGCTTCGAGGGCGGGCTGATCCTGCTGGCGGCCGTCACGATCGCCTACGCCGCCGGGGACCGACTGCTCAATCCGCAGCCGATCGAGTCGGTCGGGGTCGGGCTGGCGGTCGCGGTGGTCGCCGCGCTGCTGAACCTCGTGATGGCGCGCGTCCTGATCGCGACCGGCCGCCGCGAGCAGTCGCTGGTGCTCGAGGCCGACGGCCGCCACCTGATGACCGACGTCTGGACCTCGGCGGGAGTAGTCGTCGGCGTCGCCGCGGTCGCGCTGACCGGCTGGAACGTCGTCGACCCGCTGATCGCGCTCGCCGTCGCCGCCAACATCATCGTGATCGGCGTGTCGCTGGTCCGCCGCTCGGCCGACGGCCTGATGGACCGCGCCCTCCAGCCCGCGGAGCTGCGCATCGTCGACGACGTCATCGGCCGCTACACCAACGACCACGTCCACTTCCACGCCCTGCGCACTCGCCGCTCGGGGCGCCGCGCGTTCATCTCGGTACATGTGCTCGTGCCCGGCGCCTGGTCGGTCCAGGAGGGCCACGACCTGGTCGAGCGCTTCGAGCACGACATGCGCGCCGAGTTCGACCAGGCGACCGTCTTCACCCACCTCGAGCCGCTCGAGGACCCGGCGTCGTTCGAGGACACCGCGCTCGACCGGCCGGGGGGCGAGCCGCTCGAGGGGGCCGACTAGCTCCGGGACCGCGGGCTCGGTCGGGGCCCGCAACGGCGAGAGGCCCGGCGGTTGCCGGGCCTCTCGGTGCTGCTGGCTTGCCTGCGGGGTCAGCTGCGCTTGGCCCGCCGGCCCGCCTTTCCGGCCTTGCCGCACGGCCGCTTGACGTTGACCCGGAAGTCGCGGGCTCTGCCGTGGTGACCGTTGGTCTTGACGTTCGCGACCTGACGGCTGCGGCAGATGTCGATGTTGGACTTCCGTGTCCTCGTGACGACGAGGATTCCCTTGGACCCACCCTTGATGTCGAGGCGGAACTTGCGTACCGGAGCGTCGGGCACGCGCGGGAACGTCGTGACGAGCCGCCCGTTCCTGACGGTCGTCTTGGCACGGACGTTGATGTCGACCTCACCGCGGAGCTTGACCAGCAACGCCGGGGTCGTGCGGATCCTGTTGCCCGTCGGGCCGAACCTGATGCCCTGGACGAGGTGCACGTCGCCGGCCAGCGGGCGCTCGAGCACCGGGGTGCGGGCAACCGCCCGCCCGATGACCGAGCTCGCCGGACAGTCGGCCCGCTGAGCGGCGTCGTAGTCGCACACCAGCGCCGGGTCGGTCGAGTTGTTCGGATCCAGGACGACCGCCTTGGGCAGCACGACGCGGGCACGGGCGATGTTTGCCGCACCCTCGCCCGCGGGCTGGGTCAGGACCGACCGCAGGCCCGGATGGCGACCGGTCTTGGTCTGACGCCTGCCGAGCAGCCGCATCGCGATCCGCGGCCGGTAGGTCAGGGAGCCGCAGTCGGCGACCTTGAACCGCGCCGACCGCGACACGTCCGCCGCGCTCGGCGACGAGAAGGTCGTGTCGATCGACATCGGATCGCAGGACGTCGGGTTGAACATGAACCCCGGCTTGTCGACGGTCACCGCCATCCGCTGGAGCCGCACCGGCACTCCCTTGACGACCGTCGGGAACGGGTCCGAGACGATCCGGATCTGGGCGGTCTCGGAGTCGATGTAGATCTTCTGCCTGACCACGACGTCGCCGAGGTCGAACGGCCCGGCCTTCGCCGGGACGGTGACGCGGAGCGAGTACGGCGCATCGCCGTAGGCGCCCTCGAGGACCGCAGTCCCGGGGAGCTCGAACGGGTAGGCGCCGAGGCCCGCGGCGACGCGCACCGTCCCGATCTGCTGGCCGAGGTTGCCCCTCAGCGTGCCCAGCAGGCCCTTCGGCATCTGCACCGTCACCCCGTTGAGGTCCGGGCCGCCCGAGGCCTTGGTCGAGGTCAGCACGAAGGTGCTGTGCGCCGAGGCGACCGGATCGGTCGTCCCCGCCGAGAGGGTGGGCGCGAAGCCACCCTGATCGCAGCCGCCGTCGATGTTCATCGGCGAGCTGGTGTCGACCGACTGCCCCGCCCAGGAGCTGAAGGTCGAGGCGGTGTTGAAGCCGCCACAGCTCATCGGGTTCGCCAGCGGCGCGCGATCGCCACCCTTGAAGGTGAGGGTCATGCGCTCGAATGGCAGGTCCGGGTTGTCGAGGAAGCGCGTGGTGATCTGCCCGGTGGCCGGATCGACCGCCACCTGTCCACGCAGCTTGATCTTCACTCCCGACGACGCCGCCGTCAGGAAGATCCGGAACATGTCCCCCGAAGCGGGATCGCCGGAGAGCTGGGAGGCGGTGTAGATCGAGCCGTCGACCGTCTCGTCGAGCACCGGCGACTCGACGACCACGTCGCCGATCTTCGAGGCCGCCGGACACGCCTCAGGGTCAGAGGTGTCGATCTGGAGCTGCTCGTCGGTGCACGCCTGCAGGCCGTGCGCCGCCGACGGCGAGATCGCAACCCCCGCCGGGAGCTTCACCACGGCGTCCTTGAGATTCGGGGTCCGCGGATTCGCGACGTCGGACGACTGAGCGACGTTCAGCACCACCCGGTACCCGGACGGCGTCGCCGCCTGCGAGACCTCGGGGGTCACCGAAAGGGTCGGATTGAACAGCAGGTCCTCACAGCCTGTGGGCGCGGCGACCGACGAGAGCAGCGGCGGCAGGAGCGTCCGGTGCTCCCACGACGCCACCCGCATCGAGGTCTCCCGCGGCGTGTCGCAGCGTGCCGGCACGCTCGCGAACCGCTCTCGCGCGGCGCCGGCCAGCGGGCCGCCGAAGGTGTTCGGATCGCCACCGAGCTCGGTGAAGGGGCCGGTGCCCTGGTTGTCCGCCGGAACGCCCCACATGGTCGCGGTGGCCTCGTAGAGCGGCAGGCTCGCCTGCTGGTTGCGCGAGGTCACACGGACCCGGTAGTCGCTCTCGGGGCCGACGGTCGCTGAGAAGCGGATCGGGTACAACGACAGGGCGACCGTGCCGAACGCCGCGGCCTCGCCCTCGTGGGGAACCATCCGCCGCAGCCGCGACGTGTAGGTCAGCGGCAGCGGGAGGCCGGCTCCGACGGGGTTGACCGCCTTGAACGCCACCATCCCGACGGCCGTCTCGGGGCCGCAGTAGTTGGGCGAGCGCACGTAGACGTCGGCCGCGTCGCACGTCGGCACGATCGTCGGATCGGCCACGAACCCCTTGGGAAGATCGATCACCTGGTCCTTGACCGTTCCGGTGATGTTGCCCGGGGTCGCGGTGATCTTGTAGCCGAGGTCGAAGTCCGAGGTCGTACCCGCCTCGGTGCCCGACATTCCCGACGTGAACTCCCACACGTCGATCTCGGCGCTGGCCGCGGCTGGAGCGAACGCCGCCGCCAGAGCGACGCCGGCGGTAGCCGCGGCCTGCTTGACAGTTGCTCTCATCGTCCTGGCTCTCTCGAAGCGCGAGCCGGTCCTCATGGCCATCACCGCCGATCTCCCTTGGCCTTGGCGGCCGGGGCCCTGGAGGCCCCGACCCTGGTCTTGAACCTCACCGTCACCCGCCGGGTGACCCTCCGGCCCGAACGGGCGCGGAAGGTCACGCGGACCCGGGTAGCGACCCGGCCGCGAGCGGCCAGCCGCCTGGCCGCGTTGCGCCTGAGCCGCAACACGACCCTGTGCCGGCCCGAACGCCCGACCCGCTTGGCCGTCGTCCGGACACCGCGGCCCGCGACCCGGACCCGCCCTGGGCCCGACACGCGCACCGCCACCACCGCGGCCCGCCCGACGCGCCGCTGGGCGACCTTCAGCCGCGCCGCGCCGCGCGCGGGCTCGGCGTTGCCGGCGCCGGTGGCGGTCTCCGAGCCGGGTGCAGGCTGCTCGCCCCCGGACGGGACGACCACGCCCTGACACTCGTCCCCCGAGCACGGCGGCGCGGCGACCGCCGGTGGGTCGAACCCGCCGCCGACCCGCACGTCGTAGATGTCGTACAGGTGGTCGATGTCCCACGGCACGAGCTGCTCGCGCGAGAGGATGAACACGTCGCGCCCGTCGGGAGTGATGTCGTAGAGCACCTGGTCGGCGGCGCCGGTCGCGCCCGACGACAGCAGCTGCAGGTCGCCGTCCTTCCAGAGGTAGACGTCGCGCTTGGCGTTGTGGTCGTTCGCCGTGAGCGGGATGTCCGACACGAACGCGACGGCATCGCCCGACGCGGTGACGCCCCGCATCGGCCGGGTGCCGACGGTAGCGGTAGCCCCCATGCTGAACTCGTTGCCGGCGGTGTTGCTGAACGACGCGCCGGAGGCGGTCTCGTAGCCCGCCTTGCACGACAGGCAGGAGACGGTCTCGCTCGGCACGTCGTAGAGGTACACGTGCGACCGCCGTGGGCTGGCGCCGACGTGTCTGGTCTCGCCGCCGAGCGGTCCGTGGGAGATCATGAAGAGCCGGTCGCCGCGGAAGCGCACCGCGGATATGGCCGTCTGCTCCGGGACGCTCGTGTCGTTGGTGACATCGGCCGAAACGACCAGCGTCGATGCGCCCCTGCGCCAGAGGCGCAGCTCACCCGACGGCGTGAGGTAGAGCAGCTGCGTGCCGTCCGGGGAGAGGGCGACGAGACTGCCCTTGCGCGGGTTGATGAGGCCGGGTGGTTGCGAGACGGTGGGGGTGGTGCTTTTCAGCATCTGGTCGGCCTCGGGCAGGTAGGTGAGCTCGTCGGCCCCGACGTCGTAGACATACGTCTTGTTTACGTCCGGCTGGTCGACCGGCGCATCGTCGGTGAGCGCGTCGCGCGTGGTGAAGACGACGGTGGAGTGGCTGGGATTGGACAGCGCATAGATGTCGTGGTAGACCGCGCTGACGCCCAGCGCCCCCGCCAGCGACAGGCCCTGGGTGCCGGCCACCGGGGTCCGGACCGCAGAGCCCGGGCCGTCGGGAGCGCCCGACAGCAGCACCGTCGGCTCACCCTCGCGGGCCAGGTAGAGCTGCGGCTTCGGCAGCGTCGGGTCGGCGGGCGCGCGTCTGGGATCGGGGCTGACGAAGAGCAGGCTCCGGCCGTCGCGCGAGATCGCGTTGGCGGTCTTGGCCTCGACGTTGGCCGCGCTCGGAGACTGGTCGGTTACGGGTGCCGAGTGGTCGGCCGGAATCGAGCCGCCGCGGCTGACCGTCCCGTCGGGGAGGACGGCGGCGTTGGACAGCTCGCCGTCCTTCCAGCGGTAGACCGCCCAGGCGGTGTGGTGGGGACGGCCGGAGGCGTCGTCGAGCTCGGTGTGGGTGGCCTGGCTGGAGAAGTAGACGGTGTCCAGCGACGAGGAGGCGCCGTCGACCCGCCAACGCCCCATCGTGGCCTCGGAGGTGTTCATCGCCGGCAGCGCGCCGGCCCACGTCGGCTGGCTCAGCCAGTCGGTGGTATGGCCATCGGTTCGATGGGCGGCGCCGAACCACTCGCGCCTGCCGTCGGACGGCTGCTGCAGCGGCGAGTACGGCGAGCCGGCAGTGAACGCCATCATCGATACGTCGTCGCTGAAGGTGGCCCACTGGGCCGGACTCTGGGCGGGAGCGAAGAACGGCCCCTGCACCGGCGCCTGCGCGGCCTCGATGCGCCACCCCGCCGCGGTCCGCAGACCGCGCTCCCAGCCGCCGAGCACACCCATCGCGGGGTCGTCGGCGAGCTTGCCCGACCCCACGAGGTAAGCCAGCGAGTCCCCGGACGGGCTGACGAAGGCCGGCGGCGCGCTCGACCCCGCGGTCGGGTTGAGCGGCCAGGCCTGGATCTGGTCGTACTTGTCAGGCGGCGTGACCATCTCGTAGGCTCGGCAGTCGGGCAGGGCGAGCGAGGGGCCCGTGCGGTACTGCGCGTTCGGGCATGGCTCGGCCGCGGCGGCCGCCGACGGCAGCGCGAGCGCCGCGGTCGCGGCGGCCGCGGCCAGGCCGGCAATGGGCAGGGACTTGCGCATCAGCTGAGACCTCCAGCGCTCGGGTCGCCGGGAGTCCGGCGGTCCGATGGACAGGGTGTGCGAAGGGAGGGAGCGGTCGCCGCTAGCGAGCGCGGCCTGACGCGGCCACATGCGCGCAGCCGGGCACGCCGCTGGGCGTCACGGTCGGGGAGCCGCTCGACGAGCGGCCGGAGACCGGCAGGGGAAGCCGGTCGCCGTGTTGGCGATGCCTGCAACTGATTCCTCCCTCGTGCTGCTTGGACCCGCTTGCGGCGGAAGGGCTGGGCCAATGGAGGACACGGCCCATCCGCTCAAGTCAGAAACATGAGAATTTGCAGTTCACATCATAAACAGTTGCCTACGAACACTGTCAAGGGCCAACCGCGCTAGCCGCGCGCTGGCCGCTGATCGCCCGCCGCTGCCCCGCTTTGCGCCAGTCCTCAAGTGGCACCTACACGTCCCGGCGGTTATAAACGCGATCCCGCTCTGAAGTACGACGGTGCTCCAGACCCACATTCGGCTCTGGAACTGGGGTTATCTTTGGCGCGTGAGCCGTACGCCCTGGGGAGACGCCAGCGAGTTGCGCGAGCGCATGCTGCGCCCAGGCCCCGGCCATGCGCCGGAGGACGTGGCCCGCAACCAGCGCGAGCGGCTGCTCGCCGCGGCGGTCGTCGCGTTCTCCGAGCGCGGCTACGACGCGACCCCGGTGGCGGAGCTGCTGAAGCTCTCGGGGATCTCGCGCACGACGTTCTACGAGCACTTCCCCGGCGGCAAGCGG
The DNA here is from genome assembly GCA_012718975.1 of Solirubrobacterales bacterium. Taxonomy (GTDB): domain Bacteria; phylum Actinomycetota; class Thermoleophilia; order Solirubrobacterales; family Thermoleophilaceae; genus JAAYBF01. Next base: position 8,848 of record JAAYBF010000019.1, read on the forward strand.
GACTGCCTGCTGGCCGCCGTCGACGCGGCGACCGAGGCCGCGGTGAGCACCGTCGGCCACGCCGCCACGGGAGCGGGCGACGACTGGGCCGACCAGGTCGCCGCCGGCTTCGGCGCGCTCGGCCTGGCGGTGGTCGACCAGCCCGCCGCCGCACACGTCTGCCTGATCGACGTCTACGCGGCCGGGGCCGCCGGTCTCGACCACGCCGAGCAGGGCACCGACCGCTTCGCCTGGCTGCTCACCGAGGCGCTCGGCCGCTCGGCCGAGCGTGCGGCGGTCCCGCCCGCGGTGTCGTCTGGCGTGGTGGGCGGTATTCGCGCGCTGCTCGAGTTCAAGGTCGGCGGCGGCGAGGCCGCGACGCTGCCCGACGCGATGCCCGAGCTGCGCGACTGGGCACTCTCGTACCGCAACCCGCCGGCGCCGCTGCGGCGGCCGCGGACCCGGCCGCCGGCGCCCGGCACGGCGCGCCTCGTGGTCCACGACCACGTCGACCGGATCTTCGGCGCCGTCGCCGCCGGGGTCGACGCCAAGGGCTACCCAGCGCTGGCGCTCGACGACATCGTCAGGGGAGCGTCCGCATCCCTGACCACCTTCTACCAGCACTTCGACAACAAGGAGCAGGCGTTCCTGGCCGCCTACGACTCCGCGGTCGCCCAGGCCGACGCCGCGGCCACACCGCCGTTTCGCTGGACGAAGTCGTGGCCGCAGGCGGTGCGCGCGGCGCTCGAGGCCTACCTCTCGTTCTGGGCCGCCGAGCCGCTCTGGGCACGGATCGCGATGGTCGACGTGCTGACCGTCGGCGCGGCGGCGCTGGAGCACCGCCGGCGCGCGCTGGGGCTCTTCGAGGAGATCCTCGCGCCCGGCGTGGAGCTGCAGCCCGGTCTCGGTCCGAACGTCGTCACCGCGATCGGCGGCGGCGTCCACCACCTGATCCGCGAGCAGATCCGCCGGCGCGGGCCGGAGCACCTGCTGCAGATCCTGCCGGCGGCCACCTTCCTCGCGCTCGCGCCGTTCACCGGTCCGGACGAGGCGATCGCCGTGGCCAACAAGGGCGCGCCGCGCTCGAGCTCCAACACGGCCCGCCGGGCGTCCGGCACACGACGCGGCCGCCGTCCCTGAGCGCCCGCCGGCCGCCGTTCACGCGACCGGGGCACGCCCCGACGCGCACGCGGCTGGCTGGCCATAGTACGCGGCGTCTACGTTGACAGCGCGTTAATAGAAGGCTACTGTTTATATATACGGTCGCTCGCAGACAGCCCTGAGACGGCCATCGCGCCCCGCTACAGCGGCCGCCCGATGCCGCGTCAGCTCGCGGGCGGTCCGCACGGTCTGACCCGCGCCGAGGTGACCGCCTCGCAGCGGGCGCGCGCGCTGCAGGCGCTCGTCGAGATCGTCGGCGAGCGCGGCTTCGCCGAGGCCAAGGTGGCCGACGTGCTCGATCGCGCCGGCATCTCGCGCAAGACCTTCTACGAGCTGTTCGCGACCAAGGAGGAGTGCCTGTTCGCGGTCTTCGATGACGTGGTCCAGTGCGTCCGCGGCTCGGTCAGGACCGCGATGGAACGCGGCGTCACCCCGCGCGAGCGGCTCGACGCGATCACCGACTCGGTCCTCGAGTGGGTCGATGCCGAGCCCGAGCTGGCGCGCCTCTGCCTGGTCGAGGTCCCCTCGACCGGCGTCGCCGGCCAGCGCCGCCTGACCGCCATCCTGAGCTGGCTCTCCTCCGCGATCGCCGACGTGCTCGGCGACCTCGACGTGCCCGACGTGCTGCCGGAGCTGCTCGTCGGCGGCGTCCACCAGATGGTCCTCAACCGGATCGTCGCCGACGGCGGCGCCCACGTCGCCGCGCTCGCGCCCGACCTCAGCGATGTCTGGGCCGACCTCGAGCGCCGCGCCGCCTGACCCGTCCAGCCACCGCCAATCCAGCCGGGAAAGCCGGCGGCGCCCATGGCCGAGGCGCCCGCGTCGCGAACGGGCCGGCTCAGCCCCGGTCGGGGCGGTCCGGGTAGACGTCGTCGATCGTCGCTAGGGGGATGTAGGGAGCTCCGCCGGCCGCGGCGACGATCCGCTCGCCGCCGCCGGCGAGCCGGTCGAGGACGCTGACCACGCCGACGATCTCGCGGCCCTCGGCTTGGAGGGCCTCGATCGCCTGGACCGTCGAGCCGCCGGAGGTCACGACGTCCTCGACGACGAGGCAGCGGTCGGAGTCGTCGAGCAGCGGGCCCTCGACGCGCCGCTGGAGGCCGTGGGACTTGGTCTCCTTGCGGACGAAGAACGCCTTGACGTCGGCCCCGCCGGCGAGCGCGGCGCAGGCGACCGGGTCGGCGCCCATCGTGAGGCCGCCGACCGCGGTCGCGCCGAGCCGGCGGGCCTCGGCGGCGACGAGCTCGCCGAGCGCGGCGAAGCCGGCGGGCCGCAGCGTCGCACGCTTGGCGTCGACGTAGTACTCGGCCTCGGCGCCGCTGGAGAGGGTCACGCGGCCGACCACCAGCGCGTGCTCGCGCAGCTCGGCGACCAGCCGTTCATGGGCGTCCATGGCGCGGCAGCATACGGCCGCGGTCCACGGCAACGCGCGCCGGGCCGCAGCCGCCCCGCGCGTCCGCAGACGGCATAGGCCGCCTGGCCCGCGCCCTGGCGCGGAGCGTCCCGACCCGCTACCTTTGCCCGTCAGCGCAGTTCACATAACCGTTCACGCCGAGTCTCCGCAGCCCCCGGGCGACGGAGAGCGGGGGACCCACCAGGCGGCCGCCGGCCGCCCGGGGCGAGTCGCGACACAGCCGTCGCGTAGCGCACTTCCAGCGCGAGCCCGTCAGCTAACCCCGCAGGCACGAAGGAAGAAGGAGCAGGGGATGACGACTCTGCATCGAGATCTGGCTCTCGTCGACCACTGGCAGCGCTCGCTCGAGCGCTCCCGCCACCGCCGCGCGATCGCGCCGGCCGTCCGTCGCTCGCAGGCGCGGCGGCGGCGGACTTCGATCGCGCTCAGCACGCTGATGGTCGCCGGCCCGACCGGCAGCCTGTTCGCCAGCGCCGGCTTCGGGATCGGCGGCCGGACCGCCGTGGCGGAGGCGTCGCCGGCCAACCGGGCGATCGACACCGGCCCCGGCCCGGCCGCGATGGCCTTCGAGCACGGCGACCGCGGCCCGGAGGTCGCCGAGATCCAGCGCGCGCTCGGCGTCGACGACGACGGCGTCTTCGGTCCGGTGACCGACGCCGCGGTGCGCGACTACCAGGCCCGCGCCGGGCTGCTCGTCGACGGCATCGTCGGCCCCGTCACGTGGACGTCGCTCTTCGGCCTCGAGCAGGCCGCGGCGGCGGCGGGCGCGCGCGACGGCAACGTAGCGGTGATCGTGCGCGAGCTCGGCGACGGCGCCGCTCCCGCCACCGCGACCCCGAACGCCGGGACCCCGGCCGAGCCGGTCCCGGCCGACGAGCGTCCCGCGGCTGAGCGGCCGGCGGTCGGCGGCGGCCCACGGGCGACGGTGCCCGACGCGGTCCCGGCTCCCGTCCCCCAGCCGGTCTCGAGCCCGGCCCCGGTGTCGAAGCCCGCGCCGAAGCGCGACGCGGGCGCCTGCGGATCGCTCCGTCTCGCGAGCCCCGTCGACGGCACGGTGACCTCGAACTACGGCCCGCGCTGGGGACGGATGCACGAGGGCATGGACATCGCCGCCCCGACCGGCGCCCCGATCCGCGCCGCGGAGTGCGGCGTGGTCAGCTTCGCCGGCGCCCAGAGCGGCTACGGGAACATGGTCTGCGTCAAGCACTCGAGCCGCTTCGAGACCTGTTACGCCCACATGACCCGCTCTGCGGTCTCCTCGGGCCAGCGGGTGGAGCGCGGCCAGGTGATCGGCTATGTGGGCTGCACCGGCACCTGCACCGGCCCCCACCTCCATTTCGAGACCCGCGTCGATGGCGCGGCCCGCGACCCGCGCCCCTACCTCTCCGGCGGCTCGGTGCCCGGCACCCCGACGGTGAGGGCCGCCTCGACCCGGCCGGCGACCACCACCGCCCGCGTGACCGCGTCCACCGCCAAGACCGCCGGCAAGGCCACCCGCGGCTGGGCCGCCACCTCCGGCGGCGCGTCCGCCCCGCAGGCGACCGTCGCCGCCGAGCCCCAGGCGAGCCTCGGCGCGGTGGCGCCGGCGCCCACGTCCACCGCGCCCGAGCCGACCTACACCGCTCCCGCACCCGCTCCGGAGCCGGCCTACGAGGCGCCGGCACCCGCTCCGGAGCCGACCTACACGACGCCCGAGCCCACCTACACGGCGCCCGAGCCGGAGCCGACGTACACCGCGCCCGAGCCGACCTACGAGGCTCCCGAGCCCACGTATGAGGCTCCCGCGCCGGAGCCCGAGTACACCGCCCCGCCCGAGCCTGAGCCGACCTACGAGGCCCCGGCTCCCGAGCCAGCCCCGACGGCCCCGGAGCCAGCCCCGACGCCCGAGCCCAGCGTCGAGACACCGGCTCCCGCGCCGACCTCGCCGGAGCCGGCGCCTGTGGAGGCGGTCTCACCCGAGCCAACCCCCACGCCGGAGCCCGCCCCCGTCGATCCAGCCGCGGCGACGCCCGCGGCGCCCTAGCCACCACCTCTGGTGAGTTCCGTCCGCCATACGGACGGAACTCACCACTGGTGCCCGCCACGACCCGCCACGACCCGCCGCGCCCCGGTGCCGCTCGCGGTGGGCGGGCGACAGGGGTCGGGCGCGGTGGCGTTCCGCTCGGGGCGGGCGAGCGAGGGTCGAGACGGTGCTCGACTGGCTGGGTAGGGAGGGGAGCGGCCCGGAACGGGTCCTCATTGGAGGGTTGTGGGTGCTGGCCGAGGCCGCCGGGCATCGATGGCGTTCCATGGTCCGTCCCGGCCCGCCGTTCGCCGGTCTCGACCCGATCGGCCCGCCGTTTTCCGGCCGTTTCAAGGTCCATCCATCATCTCCTGGCTATTCCTCGGTCCGTCCGTCGTTTGCCGCGAATAGTCCGGCAAACGTCGGGTCGGTGTGGGGAGGCTGGAGAAGGTCGGGTCGGCACCGCGCGAGCCGGGAAACGCCGGACCCGAAGCCCAAGGACAAGCCGACGCCCCAGGCTCCCGCTCTCCCACCCAAGGAACGGCCGGCGCGTAGCGCCCACCCACGCCCGCCTCCGCGGGTGGCGACGGTGACGACCTTCGCGCGCAGGCGAAGCGCGGAGCTACTCCCGAAGACCCCTCACACGGACAGCCGGCACCACGCCGATCGGGAGAGCGCTAAGCGCAGCCGAGCACGA
>JAAYBF010000156.1 GCA_012718975.1 Solirubrobacterales bacterium
CGCGGCGATACCATGGGTCGTCGCCGCACCCGCACCTGGGGCTGTAGCTCAGCTGGAAGAGCGCTGCCTTCGCATGGCAGAGGTCAGGGGTTCGAGTCCCCTCAGCTCCATCGGAGCGGAACCCAGAGGCGATGCGGGTTCCGACGAGATCGACAGCCACCGTGGCGAGACGCCGAAAGCGGCCTATATGGCGTTCGTGGCAAAACCCGTGCCAAAACCCCGGCACTCCGACTGAATCGCCGGCAATCGGGCGACCGATCGCCACACAGATCGGGGCCTGTCGCGTCTGGTTAGTCGATGGCGTTCCATGCTCCCCGCGCGAGGTCGAGGCAGCCGCGCTCCAGATCGAAGGAGCGATAGGCGATGGCACGACCGTCCTCACCCAAGGTCAAGGAGACCGTCCGCGCGGACGGCACGTCGAAGTTCAGGGCGCGACTGATGGTCGACGGCGAGCGCATGACGCTCGACCTCGGCGACGAGCGCGACGGCGCCACGCCACTCTCGGCCGCACGCAAGCTCAAGGACGTGCTGGAGGACATCCGGCTCGGCCGCTGGGAGCCCGAGCGGCGCGCTGAGCGGCCGAAGCGCGAGCCCGGCTTCGCCGAGGCCGCCCGGACGTACCTGGAGTTCAAGCGCTCCCGCCAGCTCCGGTCGAGCACCATGACCCGGCTGACCTGGGCGTTCGAGACCCACCTGATCCCGTTCTTCAAGCACAGGCGCCCCAGCCGGATCACCGAGCGCGACGTGGTCGCCTACACCGACCACCTGATCGAACAGCGCAACCGGATCGCTCAGCTCCGCGAGCAGGACAAGTACCTGACCGGCCCCAACGGCGGCGCGCTGCGCGAGCTGTCCGACGCGACGATCAACAGCACGCTGGTCTACCTGACCGGCCTGTTCACGTGGACGGCCAAGCAGGGATGGGGCGACCCGCTCGCGAACCCGGCGGCGAACTGGCGGCTCAAGGAAAGGCCACGACTCCGGGCCGCGCTGGAGGCCGACGAGCTGGCCGACCTGATCGAGGCGGCGGGGACGCCGAGGCCGCTTCAGCGCCAGCGCCCGCACGTCGCCGCGCGAGCCGAGCTGATCGTCCGCCTCCGCGACGAGGAGGGACTGCCGTGGAAGGCCATCGTCAGGCGCGTGGGCGTGGCGGAGTCGACGGCGATCTACAACTACCAGGAGGCCAAGCGCCGGCAGGCCGGCTTGGGGTTCGATGAGCACCGGGCGCGGGCCGACGCCGTGTTCGTCCTGGTCCTCGCCGGCACCGGACTGCGCGTCACCGAGCTATGCGACCTCAACGTCGGAGACGTGGACCTCCGCCACGCCAAGCTCCAAGTCCTCGACGCCAAGACCGAGGCCGGCGTCCGTGAGGTCTACCTCACCGACCGCCTCCTGGAGGCGATCGCGACCTACTTCAAGGCGCGCGACCCGATGAGCCACGACGACCCTGCCTTCCCCGACAGCAATGGCCGCCGCCGCGATCGGGGCCAGGCCAACGTCCAGGTCTTCGCACCAGCAACGCAGCTCGCCAACGACCGCCGCCGCGAGCGCGGCGAGCGCCCCCTACCCCACGTCACGCCCCACATCCTCCGTCACACCTACATCACCCTCGCCCTGGAGACCGGCTACTCAGTCCCCTACGTCATGCAGCAGGTCGGCCACCGCGACCCCCGCATGACCATGCGCGTCTACGCCAAGGTCTGCGCCCGCCGCGACCGGGCGGTGCAGGGCGCAGCGTTCGATCGGCTACTCACGCCTCAGTCGCACGATCGCCGAGCCGCCTTCGCGGCGAACAACTGCAGCGCGGTTTGGAACAGAACCTCCAACCAACTGTCCCGAGAACACGGAGACAGCTCAAGCTAGTCGAGTCCGCCGGCAGCAAGTCGCTTGCTCAGTGTGGGCAAGGCCGACGCCGACCAGCCTCGGCTTGCTCCCGCATGCCTGTAGTCTGCACGCCTGCGAGGCGAACGTCCTCGTACTCCGAGGCATAGTTCGGGAGGTGAACGGAGACTGACATCTAGACGAGTAGTTCTCGACCAGCCTGAGCGACTGACAGCAGCAGCCCTCTATACGGGGTGCCTTCTAGCTCTCGGGGCGTACATCAACGGGCAAGTCCCGCCGCCAATTGGTATCGATGGGCTCTGGTTCTATTCTGCGTTCGCGGCGCTGATCCTAGGAGCGTTCCTCGTAGAGCCGTTCTTTGCGCGCCCCGTGGACGCGATCGCAAATGCGGTGGCCCTCGGCTTAGTGGTCGTGTCGACGGACACGGAGGCCGTCGCCGTGAGTACAACGGCTGTCTCGGTGGGACAAGCGGTTCTTCTCGGCTACGCCGCAGTACTCCTTTTTATCGCGATCGTCGCGATCAGCTTCAAGGATAAGCCTGGTCGACGCCATCGCCTTGCGATGACCTCCAGCGTCGCCGCCGGGTCTCTCGGTCGCGCAACGGTGGTCTTCTCGCTTCTTCTGTTCGCCACCGCTTACGCCGCGTTCGCCGACCAGCCAGACAAGCTAGCGACCCTATTCCTCACCTGGGTCGTGATTTTTGTGTGGCGGCCCGTCGAGCGCCTGATCGAGGTGCGGCGGCGTCTCACGGTCCATGCGCCCGCGGACGCAATGGTGATAGAGAGGGTCGAGGAGCCCGCCATCCTTGTCGTTCGTTTGCCGCCTGGACGAACCGTGACGGTCGGCTCCCAGTTGACTTTGGAGAGCGTGTCCGGGATCGCGCAGGCGACGGTCGTCGATGCGACCCTTCTCCTAGTGCGACAGACTGCCCGCCTCGCGCTGAAGCGCCCATTGCCCGTAGCGGTCGGTGACGCAATCGCATTTACCGAAGCTAAGGGTGAGCTGCAGGCCGTTGGACACGTCTCAAGTGGGACGACGCTTCAGCGACTGGTTATTGAGCAGACGGCCGTCGGGCCGGGAGTCGTTATGGAGGAGGGGATGCTCGTCGAGACGTCCACAGATGGCCGCGAGCCCGTCCTCCACCAGGTCGTATCAGCCGAGGTCAAGTCGCTCGGAGAGCCAGAGGCCAGACGCGACGTGATCGAGGTCGGAGCTAGGAAGCTTGGGCGCTGGGATTCGGCGAGGTCGACGTTCGAAGTAGTTCCCTGGCTGCCGGCACCAGGGACTACCGTGAGCGCCCATTCGGGTGGTGAGTGGACGTTTACGGCAGACAAGATCGGCCATGTGCCCGGAACGGGCTACGGACTAGGCCTCGAAGTTCATATGGCGGTTACGCACAATACGGCGATACTGGGAATACTTGGAATCGGAAAGACAACGTTAGCCTCAGAGGTGATTCGAAGGATGCTCGCCGAAGGGGTAAAGGTCGTCGTGCTCGACCCTACCGACCGCTACGCGGTCGAGTTTGCCGACATATGCGATCGGGCCACCCAGCGTGAGATCGAGATCTCGATCGATGAACTGGTAAGCGGACAGCTTAACGATACCGCGATGCGAACGACCGATAGGGGCCATCAGGAGGCCGGTAACCGTGGCGAGTTTGAGGCGGCCATACGGGATCTATTGAAGCGCTTCTGGGATGGCGATGCCCGATTGCTCGTACTCAACCCCAGCGCGTTCGCGGTCACCCGGATGGACGGGGGTGTGTACAGTGGAAACGCGAATCGCCTTGTGGCGTTCACCGCGGTCGAGGTAACTCAGTTGATCGCCCAGGCGCTCCTTGACCTGGCCCGCGACTCCTCAGAGAGCGAGGAGACATCATCGCAGTCGATCGCTGCGGATGGAGAGGCCAGCACACCTACTGGGACAAGCTCTCAGAGTGGCGAGACCGCCCGCATCTGCCTTGTCCTTGAGGAGGCGCACTCTCTGGTGCCTGAGAGTAATTCGAGCGCGGGTTTCGCCGAGAAGGACGCCGTAGTGCGTACGGCGCGGGCGATAATGCAGGGGCGAAAGTACGGCTATGGTTGCATAGTAATCACACAGCGCACAGCCAACGTAACCAAGAGCATCCTAAACCAGTGCAACTCGATCTTCGCAATGCGAATCTACGATGCAACGGGGATGGAGTTTCTACAGAATTACGTCGGCCATGACTACGCCGGGTTGCTCAGTGCGCTGCCGCCTCGCGAGGCCGTCGTCTTTGGGCGGGCACTGAACTGCGAGTCACCGGTCGTTCTTCGGCTCAACGACGCCAGCGACGTTCGTGCTCATTGGGCAGGAGTTGATAGTTCGGTACCTAAGACAAGCATGTCGGCTCTGGGAGACGGCGACGATGGAGACAGCGCGCCGGTCGATGACGACGCGATCCCCTTCTAGGCGATCAATAGAAGGTCGCGAGCACCCCCGAGTGCGGTCTCGGGTCGCCCTCCCTGCGTCATAGCGATTTCACCAGCCGGGATCACGGAGACGGTTCGCACGGGTTAGGACGGCCTGCATGCTGACGGCGGCCGTGCGCCGCTTGCCGAGGCCGTCGTCGAGCCGGGCGAGGCGGCCGTGATCGCGGTTCGCCGGGCGACGCGCGAGGAGTTGATCGCAGGCAACGCCGATCGCGCCTACGAGAGCACCGGCGATATGGGCCGGGCAATCTATGGTTGCGTGCGCTGAGCTTGGCGAGCGGCCACGAGAACCCTGGCGTCAACTCGAACGTCGGCAACGGCTACTCGCGCAGCGATCGCGACTTCCAGGCTCCGGGGCTCGCTCGCGACAAGTTCGTCTCCCATGTCGTGGCGACCGGCGGCTTTCGCTTCCTCGGTCCCCGGCGGGCGTGCGAATCCAAAAGCTCGGCGGCCACGACCGCTGGACCCTCGTTCGGCGGCGGGATGCGCGCCGTCTTCCAGGTCGGTGGAGACATCCGACCCGGCGAGGCCCTATCGGCCGAGGATCGAGGTCGTAGACGGCCACGAGGCCTACCATCGGACGTACCGGCCAGCACCTGAGGGGCCGCAAGGGCTCAAGGACGTTCGGCGCGCTGGCTACCCGGCGCGCTCAACCCGGCGGTTGGGCGGGCGCCAGTTGCGCTTGCGCGTGGGCAGGCGCTCCATATAGAAGAGCTGGCGGACGCGCTCCCCACCGACGCCGTACAGCGCGCCCACCTGCCGCAGTGTCATACCGCGCAGGTAGGCCTGGTACATGTCGCGGGTGCGTTCCGCGCGAGTGTGGCGGCGGTCGCTCATCGGCCGCCCGCCTGCACGATGCTACAGATATGTAGTGGTGCTGGGGGTGCGTAGGCCGTGAGATTCGCGGCGTGTCCCACGACTCACCGAAGCCCGAAGACAGAATCGTCGGCCACGTCCTGCGCTCCGCGCGGGAGCGGCTTGGCCTCAGCCAAGAGGACGCCGCCGACAAGGCCGGTTTGCACCGTGCGCAGTACGGCCGCTACGAGGCGGGCCAGAACGCGCCGAGCTTTCTGACCGTCGTGCAGATCGCTACCCGCCTCGGCGTCCCGGCGTCGGAGATCGCCGAGGAAGCCGAGCGTCAACTCAAGAGCCTCGGATAGCGGCGAGCGGGCGGGCAGGGGTCGCGGACCCATACCCGACTGATGCTACTGATGTGTAGTAGCCATCGCAACCGTTTCCCCTGAGATTGCCGGCAGCGATGGCGCAAGGGGAGAACGAGATCGTCGGAGAAGTCCTGCGCGAGTTCCGCAGCCGCACCGACCTCAGCCAAGAGGACGCAGCCCACGCCGCCGGCCTCCACCGAGCGCAGTACGGACGCTACGAGCAGGGCCGCAACGCCGTCACGTTCGTCGTCATGCTCAGGATCGCCAAAGCCCTAGGCGTAACGATCGAGGAGCTGGCGGCGGCCGTGACGCGGCGGCTGCCGAAGAGGCCCAAGCGCTAGCACAGCACCGGGCCACTGCCCACCTGCCCCATCTCCTCGGCGCCACCTCCCGAGCCCGGTCCGCCGGACCGCCGGCTCCTAACTGCTGCGTCGCCGCGACCTTCTCGCGGCCCCGCTCGCCTGTCCTCGACCCGTCCTGCCGACGCTCCCTCCGGACCGCCCCAACAGCCCACCACACACATGCACTTCCGTGCGGAGATCACACGATTTCGCCGGTCATGCGTCTGCGAGGGTGGATGCTCACGATCGGGAAGATCGGCGGTACGGGCGGCGGCCAGTGGCGGTCGCCCGAGTACTACACCGAGCAGGTAGCTCGCGGCGCCGAGGACTACTACGCCGGACACGGCGAGGCGCCCGGCACCTGGACGGGCCAGGGCGCCGCACAGCTCGGCCTCGCGGGCATGGTCGGGGACGGCGAGCTGGAGGCGGTCTTCGAGCGCCGGCATCCGTCATCGGGCGACCAGCTCGGCCGGGCGGCGGGGCCGGGATCGGTGCGCGGGATCGACTTGCAGATGGCGGTGCCGAAGTCGGTCTCGACCCTGTGGGCGCTCGCGGACGACTACGACCGGCCGGAGGTCGCGGCCAAGGTCTGGGAGGCGACCCACGGGGCGGCCTCGGCCGCGTTCGACTACCTGGAGCGCCACGCCTGCACATCGCGCGCCGGGGCCGGTGGGAAGGTCGCGCTTCGCGGCGAGGGATTCGTCGCCGCGGTGTTCCCGCACAGGTTCAGCCGCGAGGGCGACCCCCAGGTCCACGTCCACGTGCTGGTGGCGAACATGACCCACGGCGGACGGGCCGAGGGCGTCGAGCCGGCATGGCGGACCCTGGACGCCCGGGACCTGTTCGACCACAAGCTCGCCGCCGGCTACCTCTTCCAGGCCGAGCTTCGCGAGCGCCTTACCCGCGAGCTGGGCGTCGAGTGGAGCGAGATCCACAAAGGCGCGGCCGAGATCGTCGGCGTCCCGACCGAGCTGACCCAGGCGCTGTCCAAACGCCGCGCTCAGATCCTCGACGCGCTTGACCGCGACGGCCGCGCCGGATCGGCCCGCGAGTCCGAGATAGCCGCGCTGACCACGCGCCGGTCCAAGCAGACGTTCGACCTAGCCGAGCAGCGCGGCCAGTGGCGGGCCTTGGCGCAGGAGCACGGGTTCGACCGCGACGAGCTGGCCGACACCCTCGACCGCACCGAGTTCCGACCCGTGGATCGAGGCGAGCTGAGCGCCGCCATATCCGAGATCGTCGGCGCCGAGGGACTGACCGCCGAGCGGTCGGCGTTCGCGCGCCGGGACGTGGTGCGCGAGGTCGCGGCCCGCCAGGTGCGGGGCGGGTCGGTCGAGCAGGTCGAGGCGATCGCGGATCGCCTCATCGCCTCGGATCAGGTCGTCGCACTCGACGGCACCGCGGCGGGCGCGACCATCCGCCCCACTTCCCCGCCGGACCGTCGCGGCGAGCCGCTGCTCACCACACCGGACATGCTCGCGGTCGAGGCACGGATGATCGACCAGGCCACCGGCCGGCGCGGCGAAGGAGCCGGAGCCGTAGCGCTCAGCGAGGGCGAGCGATTCGAGCGACGGCCCGGCGGACTGGTGCTATCCGATGAGCAGCAGGCGATGGTGCGCCAGCTCGTCACCTCCGGCGATGGCGTCGAGCTGGTCCGCGCGAAGGCCGGAACCGGCAAGACGACCGCGATCGACGCGGCGCGCGAGCTGTGGGAGCGCGACGGCTACCGCGTGATCGGCGCGGCGCTCGCCGGCCGCGCCGCCGACGAGCTGCACGCCAGGGCAGGGATCGACAGCTACACCGTCCACGGCCTCCTGCGCGACCTAGAACGCGGCGGCGAATGGCAGCTCCCCGACCGCGCCGTGCTGGTCGTCGACGAGGCCGGCATGGTCGACACCCGCCGCCTCGCCCGACTGCTCGACCACGCCGCCGACGCCCGCGCCAAGGTCGTGCTGATCGGCGACGAGCGCCAGGCGCCCGCCGTCGAGGCCGGCGGCAGCTTCGCCGGCCTCGCAGACCGCCTCGGCACTATCGAGCTGTCCGAGGTCCACCGCCAACACCACGCCTGGGACCGCGCGGCGCTGGACGAGCTGCGCCACGGCGACATCGCCGACTGGATCGCCGCCTACGACCAACACGGCCGACTCGTCCCATGCCGCAGCGCCGACGAGCAAACCAGGACCCTGGTCGCCGACTGGTACGTCGCCGCCAGAGAGCACGGGATGGAACAAACGGTGATGCTCGCCGGCCGCCGCGACGAGGCCGCCGACCTCAACCACCTCGCCAGAACAACGCGGGTCGCCGCCGGCGAGCTGGACGACGCCACCGCGCTGACCGTCGAGGGCCGCACCTTCGCCGAGGGCGACCGGGTGCTCGCGTTGCGCAACCGCCACGTCGACCGCGCCGACCAGGACGGCCGACATCTACTGCGCAACGGCAACCGCGCCACCGTCACCCGAATCGACCACCAGGCCGGCACGCTGACCGTCCAACTCGACACCGGCCCGACCGTCACCCTGCCCGACGACTACCTCACAGACGGCCACGTCGACCACGGCTACGCCCTGACGATCCACAAGGCCCAGGGCATGACCACCCAACGGACCTTCGTCCTCGCCTCACCCGACCTCGCCCGCGAGCTCGGCTACGTCGCCGCCTCCCGCCACACCGACGAGGCCCGCTTCTACGTCAACGCCCCCGACCCCCAAGACCGCCCGCCAGGCGAACCCGACTACGGAGACCGGCTCCTATGGGACGACCTCAAGACCGCGCTCGGCGTCGAGCGAGCCAAGCACCTCGCGCTCGACCAGACCGAGATCGACGCCAAGCTCGGCCAGCTCTCGACCGCCGAGCTGCTGGAGATCCAAGACCGCGGCCGAACGCTTCTGACCTCCATCCCCTCCCAGTGGCAGCGAGCCCGAGACGCCGAGGCCGTCCAACAGGCCGCCAGCCGACTCTCCAGCCGGGAGAAGCAGCTAGCGCAAGCAAGGACGGCGCTGGAGCAGACGAGCCGACTCCGTCGCCGCGACCGCGCCGAGATCCAGCAACGGATCTGGCAGCTCGAGGACCGTAGCGCCGCAGACCGCCAACAGCTCAGCCGCGCCGTCAACCAGGCGGCCGAGTTCGACTTCGACCGCTGGCTCGACACCCACGAGATGGACGTAGTCGACGCCTCCGCCGCCGACCGCGAGCTGGCGATCCGCCGCGCCGACGCCTACTGGCGCGCAACCCAGACCATCGGCCTCGACACCGACCCCGACATCGAACGCCGACTCGGCCAACGCCCCGACAACCCCACCGACCGCGAACGCTGGGAGAAGGCCGCAGCCAGCCTTGAGTCCTACCGCCTCCAGTACGGCGACCTGCCAACCCCCGACACCGACCGCGCGCACCTCAACGACCGCCAACTCCAAGACTTCCGCCTCGCCCTCAACCTCGCCGACAAGGCCATCAGCCCACCCCAGCGAGACCTCGACCGCGGCCCCGACCTCGGCTGGTAGCCAACAAGACGAGCCAACAGCGGCTGGGTAGGGCGGCGAGCGCGTCGCCGATGCGCGCGACGGGAACGACAAAGCGATGACGCCGCTGCTTGACGGCCGCGAGCAATAAAAAACCCGGCCCACGAGGGGCCGGGTGGTATAGACGCAAGCGTAGCAAGCCCCCGGACAGAATCAAGACTATTGCAGGGCCGTCACCACTCGGCTGGCTTCCTGTAGCCCCCTACCGGGTCCGGCAGTTGATTCGCCCTGACCTCTGCGGCGGTGAGCCTCCGCCACCAGTGGCTGCCAGCGCCTTCGTCTGGCGTCCCCCTCAGTGCCCCCGCCAGCCAGTTGGGACTCGGGTTGACCAAGCCAACCGGGACCCTCTTCCGTGCTTCGATCAACGGGTGGCGCAGATCGCTGTCGTTCGAGAAGACGACTGCCGCGTCCACGTTGCCGCCGAGCACATCGAGCAGCAGGTGGGATGCAACGTTGACGTCCGATCCCTTCTCCTCGCGGTAGGCGTAGGAGACCATGAACTCGGCGTCAGGTACGGCGGCCGCGTTGTTGTCGCGCACCTTCACGGGCCAGTCAGCTCGCGTCAGGATCGGCCGCCCCTTGCGGTCTGGCGTCGCCAGCGGCGCACGCTTGACGCGCGACACGTAGTAGCCGTACTCGATGTGGTCCGCGCTGCCCGAAGCGAGCAGCGCCTTCAGGTAGACATCCTGGTCGGCTTGCCCTGACGGATTGCTGGCCGCGTCAATCCGAGCTGTGCAGAACACCAAACGGTCGATGGCCGAGTCGCCCCAGCTCGCCGGCAGGAGCGCCGAAGCCAGGCCACGGACATCCAGCCACCGCCAGCCCGCAGTTCCGCGCCCGCAGAGACGGCGCGCGCCGTAGTACAGGTTGTAGCCGTCGATGTAGACGCCGACCTTCATGCGACGCGATCGTACCTGGCCCGCCTGGCGCTCCTCACACCACGAGCGGATGGGCTGAGTCGGGTCATCGTTTGGTGGCAAAACCCGTGGCAGAACCCCTTAGAATCGCCGGTAATGCAAAGCAATGCGCGGTCGCCTCAGGCCCCGCGTGCAGCGCATGGATGAGCCAAGTTTCCGCTCTGTAGAGCCAGAAATGAGGTGGATTCCGCTAGCCCCTGGGAGGCCTTCGCATGGCAGAGGTCAGGGGTTCGAGTCCCCTCAGCTCCATCGGAGCGGAACCCAGAAGCGATGCGGGTTCCGACGAGATCGACAGCCACCGCGGCGAGACGCCGAAAGCGGCCTATATGGCGTTCGTGGCAATACGGGTGGCAAAACCCCCGGCGCTCCGACGCGATCGCCATTGATGGACGGAGGCTCGGGCGTTCGGGAGGCCGCGCGGCGCGCTGGCGTAGAGGCACTGCGGTCCGGCCGCAAACCCGTCGCCCTTGGCTAGATTGGCACCGTGAGCGGGGGATACTGCCGCGGGAGCGGGACGACAGGTTGGCCTTGGCCACCGTCACCGTCGAGTTGGCCTGGGCCGATCTCCCACGGGACCACCGGGCGCTCCTCGAGAGCGTCGGCGTCACTCAACACCAAGTCGTCGCCGAGCCTCTGGGTGCAGCCGTCGACAGACTCACGATCTCCGCCGGAGCGAGGCGACCAACAGAGGCCGAGTGGGCAAGCCTCGATGTGGCCGTGGGCGTCTGGGTGCCGTCCTTGAAGCTCGTGATCCTGAACGCGGAGCATCCCGCTGTCGTCGGGCTTGACGACGACAGCTACGAGGCGCTGCTCGCGCGAACCGCCTGGCACGAGTGGGGCCACGCTCTCACATCGCGAGGGCGACAGCCGACGAGGTCGCAGACGGCGACAGGCTGGTTCGCCTTGCACCACCTGGAGTTGCGGAGTTCATCCGCAAGGGTGGCTATCGCCCACGCGAGCTGACCCATGAGCTCGTTGCGGAGTGCTACGCGCTCCTCATGTCGCGCCGCCGTCGCGGCCAAAGCGGACAGCCAGAGTGGCTTGCTGATGAAATCTACGAGCTCGTCAGGAGAGTGACCGGATGGAGCAGGTAGACCCCAAAGAGCAACCTCAGGGCTACGTAATACCGGATCAGGAGAGCGCTGAGCGCATTCTGGCTGTCGAGGCCGAACTGCTCCGCAGCGAGGGAGTGGACCCGGCGTGGCCGGGCTTCGAGCAAGACCCGCCGTCCAGGCGCAACGATCAACCTAACCGGTAAGCGCCCTCGGGGAATCGACCGGCGGTGGCGCCGCGCAGACAGCGATGGCCCTGTCCGCTGCCGGCGCCACTTGGATGCTGAAACGGCCCCGCATCCCCATGAGGCGGAAGCTACGAGGTCAGCGGTCTACGTAGCCGCCGCGCTCGGCCATTGCCTCGGCGACACCCAGCTCCCGCGTCAGGTCCCGGTCGTGCAGGAACGCCGCCAGCGCCCGCG
This sequence comes from Solirubrobacterales bacterium, assembly GCA_012718975.1. Lineage (GTDB taxonomy): Bacteria > Actinomycetota > Thermoleophilia > Solirubrobacterales > Thermoleophilaceae > JAAYBF01. The sequence continues at coordinate 11,712 of JAAYBF010000156.1, forward strand.
TCCACTCCCGCGACGGGTAGGCCTCCCTGACGTTCTCCAGCACTCGCTCGACCCTCACGACGCTGCGCGGATCGACCTCGACGGGCCTGCGGCCTGGGATCGCATCGAGAAAGCCCTCACCGATCCACTTGCGAATCGTCGGCTGAGATGCCTGGAGGCGACGCGCGGCCTGCTCGACAGAGATGCCCACGTCGCCGAGGGTAGCCCGGACCGAAGCGCCGCCGCTGACACCCATCCGGCTCAGAGCTAGTATGAACGTATGAAGCGCACAACGATCAGCCTGCCCGACGACATGGCCAAAGCGCTCGATCGCGAGGCCCGCCGCCAGGGGACATCGGTATCGGCTGTGGCGCGCGAGGCACTGGCGGAGCGGCTCCGCTTGCGGGCCGGCCAGGTTCGGGATCTGCCGTTCGCTGCGCTGGGCCGGAGCGGCACCCGCGACACGGCACGCCGCGCAGACGAGATCCTGGACGAGGAGTGGGGTGGCGGTAGCGGTCGTTGACACGGGTCCGCTCTACGCCGCGGCCGACCTGGACGACGACGATCACGTCGCATCGCTGGAAATCCTTCAGCGCCGCGACCTGGAGCTTGTCGTTCCAGCGCTGGTAGTCGCCGAGGCGACCTACCTCGTCGGCCGTCGCCTGGGAGCCAAAGCCGAGGCGGCATTCCTGCGCGGACTCGGACAGATCGAGGTCGAGCCTCCACGCGGCGACGACTGGACGCGCATCGCAGATCTGGTCGACGAGTACAGCGACCTACCCCTGGGCGGCACCGACGCCTCGGTCATCGCGCTCGCCGAGCGCCTGGACACCGCCACCGTGATCACGCTCGATCGGCGCCACTTCACGGTCGTGCGCCCGAACCACCGCGATGCCCTGGAACTGCTCCCCGCAGAGTGATCACCGCGCGATGGAGACGAGCCGGCGCCCGGCCGCCACGACGAGGAGCGGGATTCGCCGCTTAGTCGACGACAGCGGCAACGGCCTCCAACTCCACGAGCTGGTCGCCATAACCCAGCACAGTCACGCCCAGCAGCGTGCTTGGCACATCGTGGTCACCGAACGCGTCGCGCACGACCTCCCACGCTGCGACAAGGTCGGCTTGCCGCGACGATGCCACGAGCACACGCGTGCTGATCACGTCCTCGATCGCCGCACCGGCAGCGGCCAGGGCACGCCTCATCGTCTCGACGCACGCGACCGCCTGTCCCGCATGGTCACCGACCGCGACCGTCTTCCCCTCCTCGTTCAACGGGCACGAGCCCGCCAGGAAGATCAGCCGGGCGTCCTTCGGTGCCGTCGCGGCATACGCATACTCAGCAACGTCAGACAGGTTCGAGGCACGGATCAACTGCACAGAACTCGGCATGCTCCCATCCTCGCAGTGGAAGCCGAGGGCCTCAACAGTGCCCGCTCTCAATAGCGCCCGTCCGCCAGCAGAGCCATCCCGAGCTTCCCTCGCCCCTACCCCGGATCGGCCGCGCCGACCGGATCCGGGACCACCGCCCGGCGGCGACGGGCACCGAAGGCGTGGGCGTCGACGTACTCGCGCACCTGCGGGATGGCGGCTTCGAGGGGCAGCTTCGACGTCGCGCCGGCCAGCAGCGCGCGCGTCGCGGCAACCGTAGCGCGGCGGCCGAGGCGGCTCTGCTTGAAGCCGTAGAGGTCACGGTGGAGAGGGCTCATCAGCGCGATCGCCGCCCGGGTCATCAGGCCCTTGACGGCGTCGGCCGGCTTGACCGCCAGCCCGCCCGGGCTGACCATGTCGCGGAACCACAGGCATGGCTCCGACAGCGCCAGCTTGCCCTCCATCGCCGCCATGTAGGCATCCAGCTCGGCGGCTGTCTGGGCGACGGAGTCGGGGTCGCAGCCGACGAGCCGCGCGGCGATCCGCTGCTCGGCGACGAAACGATCGCGCTCCGCTGGAGACAAGCCGGGACCGTAGGTCTCGAAGCTGCGCAGCATCGACCAGGTGAGCGAGTTGTGGACCCACTCGAGCAGGGCGGGGTCGTCCGCGCGCAGCGGGCGTCCGGAGTCGGGCCCCACCGCCTTGCGCGTGCTGTGCAGCCGGCGCAGCATCGCGCCCGCGTTCTCCGCAGTCGCGGTGTCGCCGAAGGTGATGGTCGCCGTGTAGTCGCCGGTCCGCTTGGCCCGCAGCTCGGGGTTCTCGCGCACCGAGGATGCCTGGTCGATGACGTACATCACCGGCGGATAGAGCATCTGGACCATCGCCGCCGCCGTCCCACCCAGGCCGATGCTCGGGTGGGCCACCACCCGCCAGGTGACGCTGTCGGGGCCATAGAGGCCGTCGTCGGCGGTATGCCCACCAGCTTCGACGCCGGCGGGACGGGAGGTGGCCATCGGATGCTCCTTCGGTCTCGATCTGGGTAGCTGGCACGGCACCGCGCCGTCCGGCTAGCTTCGGCCACCAGCCCGGATTCCTTTATGCCACGGCACCGAAGGCCAGCCACGAAATAGCGGGCCGGTGGGGCGACAGCCCGCCGGCCCTCAGTCCGGCACGTCCCCCACCTCGGTCGTCCTGCCCGCCACCCGGTTGACGACGATCGGGGTGCCCTCCGGCACGACACCGTCGAGCAGCCGTGGTAGCTGCTTGTCCTGGGAGCCGTCAGTCATCCCCTCGACGAGGAAGACGAGCTTGGAGCCGCGGAAGCGGGTGGCGATCAGGCGCTCGTCGTTGTCGGAGGCCCACTTGTCGCCGACCTCCTTGGCGGCCGTCTGCCAGTTCGACAGCTCGACGGCGCGGTAGGTGGTGACCGCCAGCCCGGCGACGACGACCAGGCTGGCGAGCGCGACGACCGCGTAGGCGTGGCGCAGGGCGCGCACCGAAACGTCCGGTATCCGAGCCCGGAGCCCGCTGAACACCGCGGCGCCGACGACGATGATCGCCAGCATGTTCGTCACGAACAGCAGCAGCGCGCCGAACGCGCCGTCCCAGTCGCCCGCCACGACCGTCACGCCCACCACCGACAGCGGCGGGACGAGCGAGATCGCGATGGCGACGCCGGGCAGGATGTCGCCGACGTCGCGGCGGGCGATCGCGAACGATCCGGCAAGGCCGGTGAGCGCGGCCGCGACGAGGTCGACGAGCGTCGGCGACACGCGCCCCGTGACCTGCGAATTGGCGTCGAGCGGCGTGAGCTCCGGCAGCGCCCAGCCGAGACCGACCGCCAGCGCGATCGTCACCGCGATCGCCGCCAGCAGCGTGCCGGCCGAGATCAGCAGCGCGCGCAGCTCGCCGAAGGCGATCGCCGCCGCGACCCCCTGGATCGGCACCGCGAGCGGGGCGATGATCATCGCCCCGATCACCGTCGCGGTCGAGTCGGCGACCACGCCGGCGGTCGCGATCCCCGTCGCGAGCAGCAGCAACAGCCAGAACCGGCTCTGCTTGGCGGGGACGTCGCCGACGAACAGGTAGACGGCCTCGCGGATCTCGTCGGGCGTGCGCGTCTCGCCGACGATCACGCGGTGCCACAGCTTCCGTTCCGACGACCCGTTCATCCGCTCGACCGACCGTCGATTCTGCCGCGGGGCGCGGACGCCGCCGGCCCGCTCCCGAGCTGCGGGGCGCTCAGCCGCCGAGGCCGGAGATGCCGTCGCCGATCAGCTTCGCCGCGATCACCAGGCAGATCGTCGCCATGATCGCCGCGTTGTTGGCGGTCATCCACTCCCGGAGGCCGTCGAGCGTCCGGCGCGACCGCTCGCCCAGCGCCAGGTAGAGCACGACCGGCGCCGCCACCCCGACCGACGCCACGACCGCGAACACCGCCAGCGCCGCCACCTCGGAACCCGTGCCAGCGCCGGTCTGGGCGATCGCTGCGGCGGCCCCCACGACCAGCAGCAGGTTCTTCGGGTTGACGGCGACCAGCGCGGCCGCCAGCGCCGCCGAGCGCACCGCTGTGAAGCGGTCGACGGTCCGCATCCAGGCCGGCGTCGCGCCCTCCTCGCCGTCGCGCGGCCGGCCACGCCAGCGCCGGAGCGCCACGCCGACGAGCAGCACGCCGAGCACCAGCTGGAGGACGCTCGACCAGCTCGCCGGGCCGCCGGACTCGTGGGCTCCGGCTCCCCCCGCCGCGGCGAGCACGATCCCGCCCACGACCAGGATCGCCACCACCCATCCGACGACGAACGCCGGCCCGTTCGCGCGGGCGCGCGGCGTGCCGAGCATCAGCACGACGCCGACGATCGGGACCGGGCTCAGCGCCACCCCGACCGCGAACGACAGCACCTGCCCAATCGCCTCGGCCACGCCGCCACGCTACCCGACTCGCGGGCCCGCGTCAGCCTTCCGGCGCCGGCGTCGAGACGCGGCGGCGGCCGGCGGAGATCAGGATGGCGGCGCCGACCGCGGCGCTGAGGATCGAGCCGGCGAAGACGCCGAGCTTTGCGGCATCGACGATGCCGGGGTCCTCGTAGGCGAGCTGTGTGATGAACAGGGAGACGGTGAAGCCGATGCCGGCGACGCCGGCCATGCCCCAGACGTGGACGGTCCGGATCGCCGCCGGGATCGTGCCGATGCCGAAGCGGACCAGCAGCAGGATCGTGCCGGCGATGCCGACCAGCTTGCCGACCACCAGCCCGAGCACGATCCCCCACGAGATCGGGCTCGTGGCGGCGTCGGAGAGCATCTCGCCGCTGAGTGGGATGCCCGCGTTCGCGAGCGCGAAGATCGGCACGACGAGCAGGGTCGTGAGCGGGTGGATGCGGTGCTCGAGGATCTCCAGCACCGGCCGTCCGGCGATCGGCCGCGCCGGGGTCAGCAGACCGACCGTCACACCCGCGATCGTCGCGTGGACGCCGGACTCGAGCATCGCCACCCAGACCGCGATCCCGATCGGGATGTAGGCGAGGATCGGCCGCACCCCCGCGGCGCGCATGCCGACGATCGTCGCCAGGCCGACCGCGACCGCGCCCAGCCAAGCGGGCGACAGCCCCTCGCTGTAGAAGATCGCGATGATCGCGATCGCGACGATGTCGTCGACGACCGCGACCGTGAGCAGCAGCAGCTTCAGCGACGTCGGCACCCAGCGGCTGAGCAGCGCCAGCACCCCGACCGCGAACGCGATGTCGGTCGCGGTCGGGATCGCCCAGCCCTTCCCCCCGTCGCCGTCGCCGAGCCCGGCGACGACCAGGACGAAGATCGCCGCCGGAAGCGCCACGCCGCCGAACGCGCCGAGGATCGGCACCGCCGCCGCCCGCCGGTCGGCGAGCTCTCCGACGACCAGCTCGCGCTTGACCTCGAGCGCAACGACGAAGAAGAACAGCACCATCAGCCCGTCGTTGACCCAGTGCTGGAGGTCCTCGGTGATCGACGCCGAGCCGATCCCGATCGTCAGCTCGGTCGACCAGAACGACTGGTAGCTGTCGCCGACGTTCGCCCAGATCAGCGCGACGATCGTCGCCGCGAGCAGGAACGCGCCGCCGACGGTCTCGTCGCGGGCGAACTCGGCGGCCGCGCCGAGCTGCTGGCGGACCTTGCGCGCGGGGCGGCGGATGGCTGGAGACAAGACGGAACCTCAGGGTCGACGGAAAGTGTCGCCGACCAGTCTTCCCGGCACACCTGGCCCGGAGCGTACCAGTGAGCCCTCGGCCGGCCGGGCTGCGACAGTTCCCCGCGATGACCGATCGCGGAGAACTGAGCGAGGCCGAGCGCGAGGAGGCGCGGCGGCGGGCGCGGGGCTTCGACCGCATCCGCCAGTGGGGCGATCCGGTGCTCCGCACGCCCGCGGCCACGGTCACGGACTTCGACGCCGCGCTCGCCCGCCAGGTCGCCGAGATGACGGCGGTCGTCGACGACGTCGGCGGAGCCGGGATCGCGGCGCCGCAGCTCGGCAGCCTCACGCGCGTGATCGTCTGCCGCAGCGAGCCCGACGGGCCCGTCGCCGCGCTCGTCAACCCGGCCGTCGAGGAGGTCGCCGACGAGACCGACGTCGCGACCGAGGGCTGCCTGTCGATCGGCCGCGCGACCGTGCTCGTCGACGTCCCGCGGCCGGTCGCGGTCACCGTCACCGCCCGCACCCCCGACGGCGCCGAGACACGGATCGAGGCCGAGGGCGGCCCGGCCCGCGTCCTCCTCCACGAGATCGACCACCTCGACGGCGTCCTGATGCTCGAGCGCGCTCTGCCCGACCACCGCCGCGCCGCCCTGCGCGCGCTCGCCGCGGGCGAGCCGTGGCGGCCCGACGACGGCGACAGGTAGCTCGCGACCCCGGCCCGGAGGTCCCGTCAGAGCTTGCTCTGCTCCGACAGCAGCCAGAGCGCGAGGGTGGTGAAGCAGACCATGACGGCGAGCATCACGTACTGGCTGCGGGCGGCGCGGCGGGGGTCGTCGAAGAGGGCGACGGCGCGGTCGTGGGCGAGGATCAGGCCGCAGACGTGGCCGGCGACGATCGCCGCGACCTGGAAGTACCAGATGAACGTGGTCGAGATGACGGTGAAGTCGATCTCACGGCCCGCGGTGCCGAAGATGTCGACGCCGTCGCCGAGCGGGTCGGAGGCCAGCCGGAGGATGTCCTGGCCCTGGAAGGCGAAGAAGCTCACGTAGTGGGCGAGCGTGTAGGCGAGCGCGATCGGCGCGAGGGTGTGGGCGAACAGCCGCGCCAGGTCGCGCACCGAGCCGCCCCCGGACACCCGCGCCACCCCCCAGGCGCCGAGCGAGAAGAACGCGACGACGAGCGCCACCGTCGCCAGCATCGACAGCCCGAAGACCAGCTCGAGCGCGAACACCGGGCCGAAGCCGACGCCCTCGACCGCCTCCTGCAGCGAAGGGATCCAGCCGTTGTAGGTCGGCCCCGAGCTGAACCCGTCGAAGCTGACGATGCCGATCAGCGCGCAGACGAACGTCACCGCCCCCGGCCCCGGCCGCCAGTGGGCGAGGCCCGACAGCGGCCGCTGCACGCCGACGCGGTCGCCGCGGCGCTCCCACGGCGAGATCCGCGCGATCAGGTTGAAGTAGACCGAGAACGCCTCGCCGCGGTCGCACCACTCCTCGATCCCGTAGAGCGCCATCCCGATCCACGTCGCGACCGAGTAGACGAGCGCCGCCTGGGCGATCGTCGCCGGCACGTCGCCGCCGTTGGCGGCCAGCTCGAGCCAGCCGAAGGCGACGATCCCGACGACCGCGGGCCAGCGGCCGAGCCGCTCGGGGTAGGCGAACGGCGCCTCGACCGGGCCGCCCGCCGCGCGCGAGGCCAGCCAGGCGACCGCGCGCGCCACCACCCGCCACGGGTTCAGCGCGCGGAACACGTCGCCGAGCAGCAGCGACAGCGGCAGCAGCCCGAGCCAGAAGGTGATGTAGACGAAGGTCGGCGCGATGTTCTCGGCCGGGTTCGAGCTGCCGCGCAGGCCGGCGACCACCACCAGCGCGAACAGGCCGGCGCCGACCGTGCCGCAGAGCGCCCCGACCACCGGGCTCGCGACCGCCCTGCCGAAGCGGCCCTCGAGCGGCCGCCAGCTGTCGGCCTGCAGCCGCGGGCGCGGCCACAGCGTCGCCAGCGCTACGAATGAGACGACCAGCACCACAGCTGCCGACCAGAGAAACAGCCACGTCGGCAGCGGGACGTCCTGGCGGCCGGTGATGCCGTGCGCCTCTGCCGCCGCCGGCAGCGCGAGCGCGACCGCCGCGCCCGCGAGCACGCCGAGCCACACCGTGGGCACCCTCCAGGCCCTTCCTCCCGACACGCCGACGGAGTATGACAACCGGCGAGCGGACCGGTCAGCCGCGATCGTCGCCGCCCGGCTCGATCTGCAGCAGCCGCTCCGCCGGGGCGTGCTCGACCTGGAGCGTCGCGTGGTCGATCTCGAACCGCTCGGCGACCATCCGGTCGAGCTCGCGGCGCAGCGCGTGGCAGTCCTCGCCGGCCGGGACGAGCACGTGCGCGGACAGCGCCGGGAAGCCCGACGTGACCTCCCAGACGTGGAGGTCGTGGACCTCGACGACGCCGGGATGGCCGGCGATCGCTGCCGCGATCTCGTCGGCGTCCATCCCCTTCGGCGCCCCCTCGAGCAGGATGCGGCCCGAGTCGCGCAGCAGCCGCCAGCCGCCGCGCAGCATGATCGCGCAGACGGCGAGCGCGGCGATCGCGTCGGCCTGGTCGAAGCCGGTCAGCACGATCACGACGCCGGCGACCGCGGCGAACAGCGAGGACAGCAGGTCGGCGAGCGCGTGCAGGTAGGCGCCCTCGACGTTGAGGCTGCGCCGGCTCGCCCGCGACAGCGCCCACGCCGCCACCACGTTGACGAGCGCGCCGAGGACGCCGACGACGATCACGAAGCCGCCGTCGACGTCGGGCGGGTCGGCGAGGCGGCCGACCGCCTCGTAGCCGATCAGCGCCGCGAAGACCAGCAGCGACGCCCCGTTGATCTGGGCGCTGAGGATCTCCGCCCGCTTGAAGCCGAAGGTGAACCGGCCCGACGGCGGCCGCGCGGCGAGCCGCACCGCCCCGAGCGCGAGCGCGATCGCGGCGGCGTCGGTGAGCATGTGCGCCGCGTCGGAGATCAGCGCGACCGAGTTGGCGATCACGCCCGCCACGACCTCGACGACCATGAAGCCGACGATCACCGCGAGCGCGATCGCCAGCCAGCGGCCCTGCGCGTCGGCGCTCACGCCGTGCGCGTGGCTGTGCTCGTGCTCGTGGCTGTGGCCGCCGCCCGCGCCCATTCGGCGGCGACCATAGCGGCGGGCCGCGAGCCGGCGAACGAGGTGGGAATGAGTACTGCTCCCGGTTGCTCGCGCCGCCCGCGGCGGTTCCCTAGGGTTGCCGCCCGATGACGGCGCGCGCCACGACCGGGAGGGCCTGATGGCCGGCTGGGCGCTGCTGTTCCTCGGCGTGTACCTGCTGCTGTGCTTCGGCGCGCGGACGATGGTCCACCAGGCGCGCACCGGCTCGACGGGCTTCAAGGGCATCAGCGGCGCGCCCGGATCGGCGGAGTGGGTCGGCGGCGTGCTGTTCGCGGTCGCGCTCGCGCTCGGGGTGGCCGCACCGCTGCTCGACCTCGCCGGCGTGCTCGGCCCGCTGCCGCTGCTCGACGCCGAGGTCGTCCAGGCCGCCGGCGGCGGCCTGTTCTTCGGCGGGCTGGTCTCGACGGTCGTCGCCCAGGCGGCGATGGGCGACTCGTGGCGGATCGGCGTCGACCACGCCGAGCGGACCGAGCTGGTCACCGACGGGCCGTTCGCCTACGTCCGCAACCCGATCTTCGCCGGGATGATCCCCGCGACGCTCGGGATCGCGCTGCTGGTCGGCAACGTGGTCGCGGTCGTCGCGGTGGTCCTGCTCGTCGTCGCGCTCGAGATCCAGACCCGCCGCGTCGAGGAGCCCTACCTGCTGAGCACCCACGGCAGGGCCTACGCCCGCTACGCGGCGCGGGTGGGACGCTTCTTCCCGGGCGTCGGCCGCCTGCGCGCGTAGGCCGCTGTCCGCTGTCCGCGGCCGGTCCGTCAGGCGGCGACGGGCACGGCGTGGTTGGAGAGCAGCAGGTCGTCGGGGTCGATGGCCGTGCGGATCGCCGACAGGCGGGCGAGGGTCTCCGGATCGAAGAACTCGCTCGCGGTGGTCGGCCGCTCGGCGAAGTTCAGGTAGCGCCGGCCGTTCCCGGCCGGGGCGAGCGCCTGCTGGACCCGGGCGATGTCGGCGAGGACCTGCTCGGGCTCGCCGCCGAGCCCGGGCATCCCGACCGCGCTGTAGACGATCTCGCCGTCGAGCCTGCCGAGCGCGCCCGCGCCGTCGGGAACGCGGGAGGCGGCACCGCGCATGTGGCGGAGCTGGGCGGCCAGCAGCGTCGATCCCGACCCCGGCCCCGCGGTCTCGGTGAGCGCCGCGCAGGCCTCGGCGGTCAGCGCGCCGATCATGCCGCCGTCGGCGACGCCCGGCACCGGCTCCTCCGGGTCGCCGTTGATCCGGCAGAGCCCGGCGGCCGGCATCGCCGCGTAGGTGTCGACGATCGGGTCGCCGAGCGCGCGCAGCGGCGCGAGCAGCTCCGCGCCCTCGGCCTCGCCGCCGGCGAACGCCGCCGTCACGTCGATCAACGGCACCGCGCGCAGCGGCTCGGGAATCTCGGGCAGTGGCGGCAGCGTCAGGTAGCGGACCGCGGAGGTGACCGTCTCGGGCAGCCCGGCGATCCACTCGCGGTAGGCGTCGAGGACCTCGGGTCCGCGCTCGGCCGGCCAGGCGATCATGCCGGCGTAGGCCTCCGCGAGGGGGAACAGCTCGATCTCGACCGCGGTCACGACGCCGAACCCGGCGCCACCGCCGCGCAGCGCCCAGAACAGGTCGGGCTCGCTCTCGGCGGTCGCGCGGACCCGCTCGCCCGCCGGCGTGACGAGCTCGACCGCCGTCACGCTGTTGCAGGCCAGGCCCTGTGCGCGGGTCTGCCAGCCGATCCCGCCGCCGAGCAGGAAGCCGACCACGCCGACCGTCGGCGACGAGCCGTGCAGCACCGACAGCTCGTGACGACCGGCCGCCTCGGCGACCTCGCCCCAGAGCACGCCCGCCCCGATCCGCGCCCGGCGGGCGGCCGGATCGACCTCTACGCCGCCGAGACCCCCGGTGCGCAACAGCAGCGCCTCGCCTAGCGGGCCGACCGGCCCGGCGCCGTGGCCGGTGCGCTGCGGAGCGACGCGCAGGCCGTTGCCCAGGGCGAACGCGAGCGCCGCCGCGACGTCCTCCGGCGAGGCGACCTCCACGACGGCCGCGGGGTGCTGGTCGACGGCGAGGTTCCAGGACTGGCGGGCGGCGTCGTAGCCGTCGTCGCCGGGGGCGTGGACCGCGCCGGAGAGCTCCGCGCGGAGGGGTGCGACATCGAGAGGGGACGAGTCCTGGGCCATGGTGCGTCCTTCGGGGTCGAGCTTGTTCGGGGTGTGCGCCTCCAGGAGTGAAGCACCGCCCGCGGCGGTTGCCAACCGGCCCCGCGCGCGGCCGTAGACTGGACGCGTGCGGGCGTTCGTCACGGGGGCGGAGGGGTTCATCGGCCGTGCGCTGTCGGAGCGGCTGCGCGGCGACGGCTGGGAGGTCGCCGGGGTCGACTTCGCGGCCGTGCCGGAGCGCGCCGTGGTCGCGGGCGACGTCGCCGAGCCCGGCCCCTGGCAGCGGGCCGCGAACGGAGCCGAGGTCGTCGTCCACACCGCCGCGATCGTCTCCAACGCCCACGGCCTCGACACCAGCTGGCGGGTCAACGTGCTCGGCACCCGCCGGGCGCTCGACGCCGCCGTCGCGGCCGGCGCGCGACGGTTCGTCCACGTCTCGTCGGTGCGGGCGTTCTCGGACCTCGGCTTTCCGCCGGGCGTCGACGAGAGCCACCCCGTCCGCCCCGACGGCAACCCCTACGTCGACACCAAGATCGCCAGCGAGCAGGTCGTGCTCCAGGCCCACGCGGCGGGCGAGATCGACTGTGTCGTGATCCGCCCCGGCGACGTCTACGGCCCGGGGTCGCGGCCCTGGACGCTGCTGCCGCTCGAGATCATCCGCAGTGGCCGCTTCGTCCTGCCCGCCCGCGGTCGCGGCACGTTCAGCCCGGTCTACGTCGATGACCTCGTCGACGGCCTGGTGCGCGCGGCGACGGTCCCGGAGGCCGCGGGCGAGGTGATCACCGTCAGCGGCGGCGCCGACGTGCCGGCACGCGACTTCTTCGGCCACTACTTCCGGATGCTCGGCCGCCGCGGACCGCTCTGCCTGCCGACCCCGGTGGCGGTCGCCGGCGCCCGCCTCGCCGGCGGGCTCGAGCGCCTCCGCGGCCGCGAGACCGAGATCAACGCCACCAGCATGCGCTACCTCGCCCGCCCCGGCGGCTACTCGATCGCCAAGGCCCGCCGCCTCCTCGGCTACGAGCCGGCCGTCGGCCTCGACGAGGGCATGCGCCGCACCGAGGCCTGGCTGCGCGAGCGGGGGTTGGTCTGACAGGGGACCGACGAGGGTCCGGGCCGCGCCGCCTGCGGGTCCTGTCTCCGGTGGTGGCCTTCGTGCTCGGCTTCGCTTAGCGCTCCCCCGATCAGCGTGGTGCCCGCCCTCCGTGAAAGTGGCTTCGGGAGCAGCTCCGCGCTTCGCCTGCGCGCGAAGGTCACCACCGTCGCCACCCGCAGAGGCCGGCGCTGGTACCCGCACCGGCCCGCACCATGCTCCTACTGGAGGGCCGGCAATCGGATGAAGCCCTCGGTACTACCGAAGCCGAGCTCGCTGAATCGCAACTCGAGCTTCTTGCCGAGGACCTTCGGCGGAACGTCGAAGACAACAGGAGCCGAAAGCGTCGTATCGGGCCCGATGTCTGTAAGGAGCAACGGGTCCTGGCCCTCGGTCATCGCGGCGAACGTACCGTCACTATCGGGGGAGTAGACGTTGCCTCCGTCAACCACAAGGGAGATGACATCGTCCGATATCGTCGCGGACTCGTTCTTCCTCGATGTAACGCTGAGATCCGCGACGAGGTAGACGCCGTTCGCCGTCTCACCCAGACCGTACTGCTGATCTCCAATGGTGGGAGTGGTCTCGACTGACCGCACCCGCCACACCAGCGCGTCTACCCTCACCGCCTGGCGTGATCCTACGTGCGGGGTGCAGTCGTCAGTTGCCACATTCCCGCACTTGACGGCATCTCCGGAGGTGGCCGCCTCGCTATCGTCGCCAGTCGTGGTTGTCTCACACCCCGCGATGGCGGCGATGACAAGCAGCGATCCCACAGTACCCAGCGCGCGTCTCGCCCACCTGGGCACATCCCTCGTCCCCTGCATTAAGCCTCCTTGTCAAGCGGATCGGCGATCGACGGCCGAGCAGACTACCGCATACAGTACGACGCTGTCCTCAGTGGGCCGATCTCTCGCGGCGCGACATGGGCGGCTATTGCGGAGGGCGCCGAGCATGACGCGCAGCGGGGCCGTTTCCGCCCGGCGTTGACGCCTCGTCGCCTGGCGCCAGACGCTCGAACTCGATGGTGGTCTTCTCGCGTATTTTGACGCGAGGCGCAATTCCCGTAAACGCGACTAGCAGGTAAGTGGCGAGCACCACGATGACGACCGCCACCAAGACCGCGACGACGGCCGGCCAGGGCGAGCTAAGCACCCCTCCCAACACTGCGACCATCCCCTCAGACCAACCCCAGTTCATCCCGAGCCCCTGCTTGAGCGTCGGTCACCCAGATCCGTCAGCTTGCCCTCCTTCTGCGCAGCCCTCTCCGCCTTCATACGCAGAAACTCCTGCACGTGCTTGTCCTTCTTGGCACGGCCGACAACCTCGTCGAACATCGGCTTCAGGAACTCAGCAACCGACTGATCATCGAGCGCGGCGGCGGCCTCGATGTAGCGAGCCGCCTCCGCAGGGAGTCTCACGTTGATCTGCTTGTAGGCCACCGAGTCGCCCCCTGTCGGTCTATCCGACCGATCTGCTAGTGCGTAGACTGCTAGAGCCTAGCGCTGTAGCGCGCTGTCCGCAACCGTGCGAGCCCAGAGCACGCACCGACGCAGTTGAGCGGCTACGGGGGAAACGAACCTGCCCGTGTCAGAGGATCTCGAGCGCCCGCTCGATCGGCCGCGCCAGCACCGCCCGGTCGCCATTGACGACGATCGGGCGCTGGAGCAGCTCGGGCCGCTCCGCCATGGCGGCGACGATGGCGTCCTCGTCGCCGGCGGCGGCGAGCTCCTTGGCGCCGGGCTCGCGCATGCGGAGGAGGTCGGCGGCGCTGCCACCGGTCTTGGCGACGAGCGAGCGGACCTCGTCCTCGGTGAGGCCGAGCACGTGGTACTCGACGCGGTCGAAGTCGATGCCGCGCTCGGCGAGCAGCTGCGCGAGCTTGCGGCAGGTGGTGCAGGTCCGCTTCTCGTAGACGGCGACCATGGTGGCCGCCAACCTAGCCGGTGGCGGTGACGGGGGCGCGTCGCCGGCCGGTGGTCGCGGCGAGGCCCCAGATCGCGGCCAGCAGCGCCGCGGCGAGGATCGCGAGCGTTACGACGACCGCGGGGTAGCCGCGCTCGGCGACGTCGAGGAACGGATACGGGTACCAGCCGGTGATCTCGCCGCGGACGAGCGTGTAGGCGATGAAGGCGACCGGGTAGATCGCCCAGGCGAGCGCGCGGGCGAACGGGATCCGCCAGGCGGGCCGGTCGAGCGCCCAGTCGGCGACGACCGCGACCGGCATCACGTAGTGCAGGACGATGTTCGTCCAGGCGAGCAGGTTGTCGGCGTCGGCGGCGAGTAGCGCGGAGTAGACGATCCCGGTGGTCGCGATGTAGAGGGTCGCGGCGCCGCGCCAGAGGTCGAGCCGCTCGCTCGGCGCGTGGCCGGCGCGGACGGCGAACCCGGCGGCCAGCAGCACCACGGCCGCGATCAGGTTGCTCTCGATCGTGAAGTAGCTGAGGAAGTTCGCGGCGCTGAAGTCGGGCTCGGCGAGCCCCTCGCCGAAGCGGGCGCCGACGGCCACGAGGCCGAGGATGCCCAACGCGATCCGTGCCGCCGCACGCCTCTCCACGGGACCGACCCTACCGCCCGGCACCGACCCTACCGCCCGGCACAGGTGGCGGCGGCGACCATCAGGGCGGCGGCGCCGGCGTCGTCGAGGCCGCGCTCGCGGACGAGCAGCTCCCAGGCGCGGTAGTCGAGGGCGAGCGAGATCGCGGCGGCGCGCAGCTCGGGGTCGCCCCCCTCCCAGCCGTGGCCGAGCAGCTGCTCGAGCGCCTCGAAGCCGGCGCGGCGGCGGGCGGTCGCGGCGGCGAGGCCGGGCAGGCGCGGCATGTCGCGGAAGACGTTGGAGAGCATCGTCTCGTTCTCGCGGTAGTAGGCGTAGAGGCCGGCGAGCGCGGCGGCGAGGCGGGTGCGCGGATCCTCGATCTCGGCGAGCGGGGCCATGTCGGGCGGCGGGTGGGCGTCGGCCCAGTGGGAGGAGCAGGCCTCGAAGAGGTCGTCGGCGTCGGGGAAGTGGCGGTAGACGGTGGCGCGCTGGACGCCGGCCAGCTTGGCGACCTCGCTGACGGTCGTCGCGGCGGGCCCGACGGTGCCGTGCAGCTCGACGGCGGCCGCGGTGATCCGCTCGCGGGTGGCCTGCTCCTGCTCGGCGCGGCGGCGCTTCTCGTAGGGGCGGCGGCCCTTGCCTGGCGTTTTCGCGGACATCGTGTTCAACGATTTTGACAGATCGCCCGGCGGCCTGTATGTTCATCGCACAGCTTGTTCAACGAAAGGAGATCCCGATGTCAACCACCACCCACGACCGCCACCCCGCCGTCCGCTTCGACCCCGCCGCCGGCCCGCGGCTGATCGGCCCGAGCGACGGCAAGGCCGTCGACCTCGGCGCGCTCGGCATCCGCTTCATGGCCTGGTCGGAGGAGACCGGCGGCGGCTTCTCGCTCGTCGAGCACCCGATCCCGCCGCACCACCTCTGCGCGCCGCTGCACCGTCACTCCAACGAGGACGAGTACAGCTTCGTGCTGGAGGGGCGGATGGGCGCCCAGCTCGGCGACGACGTGGTCTACGCCGACGCCGGCGACTTCGTGTTCAAGCCGCGCGACCAGTGGCACACCTTCTGGAACGCCGGAGACACGCCCTGCCGGATCCTCGAGATCATCGCGCCCGGCGGCTTCGAGCGGTTCTTCGAGGAGATGGCCGCCGGGGCCGGCACCCCGGACGAGGTCGGCGCCCGCTACGGGCTCGAGTTCGACTTCGACAGCGTGCCCACGCTCTGCGAGCGCCACGGGCTGAAGTTCCCGCTCGCCGTCTGAGCGGCGCGTCCCCGGACGCGGCCGGCGGGCCGGCGGATCAGCCGCCCGCCGGCGGCTCGGGCCCGCCGCCGGCCGGGCCGGGGCCCGGCACCGGCGCGGCGGCGCGGCGCTCGCGCCGGCGGCGGCCGTTGCCGCGGTAGAGCTCGATCGCCATCGGCGTCACCGAGATCGCGACGATCGCGATAAGCACGAACTCGATGTTCGCCTTGACCCACTCAACCTGGCCGAGGAAGTAGCCGAGCGTCGTGACCCCGACGCCCCAGAGCAGGCCGCCGACGATGTTGTAGGTGAGGAAGGTGCGGTAGCGCATCCGCGCAACGCCGGCGGACACCGGCGCGAAGGTCCGGACGATCGGCACGAAGCGCGCGAGCACGATCGTGCGCGGGCCGTAGCGGTCGAAGAACTCCTGCGCGCGATCGACGTTCTCACGGTGGAAGAAGCGGCTCTCGGGCCGGTTGAAGATCGCCGGGCCGGCCTTGCGGCCGATCGCGTAGCCGACCTGGTCGCCGGCGATCGCCGCGATCGGGATCGTGATCAGCAGCACCCAGATGTCGGGCAGCACGTCGTTGGCCGACAGCACGCCGGCGGTGAACAGCAGCGAGTCGCCCGGCAGGAAGAAGCCGACGAGCAGGCCGGACTCGATGAAGACGATCGCCAGCACGCCGAGCATCCCGAACGCCTCGATCAGCTTCTCCGGGTCGAGCCAGCTCGGGCCCAGCGCTATCGGGAGGGTGTGGGCCAGATTCACGGCCGCTCACCGTATCGGAGCCGACCGGCGGCGTCGCCGCTCAGGGCGCGAGGATGCGGCGGATGCCGGCGAGCGCGATCCGGTTGCCGGGCCGCAGCAGCGGCGCCAGCAGGGGGCCGAGCACGCGAATGCCGGGCAGGCGGGGGTCGACGGCCATCGTCCAGGTGAGGCTGGTGCCGCCGGACGCGGTCGGCTCGAGCGCGAAGTCCTCGGCGAGCGCGCGCAGCACCGGCCGGCTCGAGCCGACGACGTGGAAGGTCGCGCGGCGCTCGTCCTCCCAGCGGTAGAAGTGCTCCTCGATCGTGGTCAGGCGCGCGAGGCGCAGCACCCGCACGGCACCCTCGCGGTGCGGGCGCGGAGTCAACCAGCGCAGCCGGTCGATGATCGGCAGCCACGACCACATCCGGTCGCTTCCGAGCGCCTCCCAGACCGCCGCCGGCGGCGCGTCGAGCTCGACGGTGACGGGGATCACCAACGGCGCGGTCGCGAAGACCTCGTCGCCGGCGGCATCGACGGGGTGGCTCATGGCCGCGCAGCATCGCATCCACGACCGCCCGGCGCCCGCCGGCGCGGCATAGAGTGGGCCCGGACCCGCCAACCGACAAGGAGTCTCAGATGCAGCTCGGCATGATCGGCCTCGGACGGATGGGCGCCAACATGGTGCTGCGCCTGATGCGCGACGGCCACGAGTGCGTGGTCTACGACCTCAACGCCGACGCCGTCTCCGACCTCGCCGGGCAGGGCGCGACCGGGGCCGGGAGCTTCGGGGACCTGGTCGCCAAGCTCGAGCGCCCGCGCGCGGTGTGGATGATGGTCCCGGCCGGCGTGGTCGACCAGACGATCGCCGAGGTCGCCCCCCACCTCGAGGAGGGCGACACGCTGATCGACGGCGGCAACTCCTACTACCACGACGACCTGCGCCGCTCCGCCGAGCTGCGCGAGCGCGGCATCCACTACCTCGACGTCGGCGTCAGCGGCGGCGTCTGGGGCCTCGAGCGCGGCTACTGCCACATGATCGGCGGCGACGACCAGGCGGTCGCGCGGCTCGACCCGATCTTCGAGTCGCTGGCGCCGGGCGTCGACGCCGCGCCGCGCACGCCGGGCCGCGAGGGCGAGCCGGCGCAGTCGGAGAAGGGCTACCTGCACTGCGGCCCGTCCGGTGCCGGCCACTTCGTGAAGATGGTCCACAACGGCATCGAGTACGGCGTGATGGCCGCCTACGCCGAGGGCCTCAACGTGCTGCGCCACGCCAACGTCGGCAACGCCGACCACGAGGTCGACGCCGAGACCACCCCGCTGCGCGACCCCAAGCTCTACCAGTACGACCTCGACCTACCGGAGGTCGCCGAGATGTGGCGGCGCGGCAGCGTGATCGGCTCCTGGCTGCTCGACCTGACCGCCAGCGCGCTGCGCAAGAGCGCCGACCTCGACGACTTCAGCGGTCGCGTCTCGGACTCCGGCGAGGGCCGCTGGACGGCGATCGCCGCGATCGACGAGGCGGTGCCCACCCCCGTGCTGACCACCGCGCTGTTCGAGCGGTTCAGCTCGCGCGGCGAGTCCGACTTCGCCGACAAGCTGCTCTCGGCGATGCGGTTCGAGTTCGGCGGCCACCACGAGAAGTCGAGCTAGCCGGCGCCGCCTGCGGGCGCAAACCCGCGCCCGGCTGCGAATAGCGTCGTACACTCCGCCCGTGGCGACGGACCGACTGGCCGGCTGGGCGCTGATCTCGCGCGCCGGGCGCGCGCCCCGCATCTGGCTCGCGTACGCGTGCGCGCTGTCGCTGTCGGGCGCGGCGTCGCGGCGCGCCGCGCGCCATGGCGTCGCGGCGATGCTCCTGACCGACCGCTTGGTCACCCTGCTGCTCAAGCCGCTGTTCGGCCGCGCCCGGCCGGCGGACATCTCGCCCGCCGCCGGACCCCTCACCGATCCGTCGTTTCCCTCCGCGCATGCAGCGAACGGGTTCGCGTTCGCGACCGCGGCGGGCCGCACGCTCGGGACGGGGGGCACCGCGGCCTATCTCGCGGCCGGCGCGATCGCCGCCTCCCGGGTGGCCCTGCGCGCCCATCACTTGACCGACGTCGTCGCGGGCGCGGCGCTCGGCGCGCTCATCGGTGGCGCCACCGCCGGCGCCCGCCCCCGCGACCCAGCCGTCGTCCGCCATGGCCGCTGACCGCGCGGTCCAGCTCGTCGATCCGCCGACGCCGGGCGCGACCTCCGCCCGGCGGCGGCGGCCGACGCCGACCGCGGCCGACCGGCTAAGCCTGCTCGGCGCCGGCCTCTGCCTGCTCGCCGGGGGCTTGCTGGCGGCCGGCGGGCCACTGCTCCCGGCGACGGCGCTCTTCCTCGCCGGCGGGGCCTGCGACGTGCTAGACGGGATGGTCGCCCGACGCTCGGCGGTCCACTCCTCGCCCTACGGGGCGTTCGTGGACTCGGTCTGCGACAAGGTCGGCGAGGCGGCGCTTCTGCTCGGCCTGCTGGTCGCGATCGACGACCAGCTGGCGATCGGGCTGCTGGTCGCCGCCTACGCCGTCGGCACGCTGTCCTCATACGTCAAGGCGACCGCAACCGAGCACGGCATCGAGATCGCCTGGCCCGAGGTGCGCGTGTTCGGCCGCGCGGGACGGGTCGCGCTACTGGCGAGCACGCTGACGGCCGCCGCCCTCACGGGGGCCGGCGCGCTGGTCGCCGGCTTCGCCGTCCTGCTCGCGTTCAACGCCGCCGCGCTGGCGTGGCGGCTGGCGCGTGTCGTCGCCTACGACCCGCTCGCGCGCGAGGCGACCTCGAGCCGCTCGAGCCGCGTAGAGGCCGCCGCACCCTCCCCCGTGCGCCAGGGCGCACCCACCCGCACCGACGGCTCGGGCCTGCTCGCCCCGGCGCCACCCGCAACACGGCAGCGCCAGTCGCACCTCGTATAGAGTTGCAAACGCTGCATTACTCTTGCCTGGGGAGGCGCTGAGTGTCCGACTGGCTGGCGACCGTGCTGGAGGAGTACCGATCGTTGCGGGAAGAGGCGGTGTCCGCCCGCGACGCGCAGCTCGCGGTGCTGCGCTTCGGCGTGGCCATCGTCGGCGTCCTCGTCGCGCTCGGGGTGGCGCTGCGCGAGGACCAGAACAGCCTCCTCACGGGGATCATCCTCTGCCTCGTCGTCCCGGCGACGATCTTCTTCGTCGTCGAGCTGTGGATCGGCGAGATCGAGCGGGCCGCCAGGGCCGGCAACGTGGTCGCGTCGATCGAGAAACGCCTCGGCGTCCACTTCCGCAAGGCCGGGGCCGACCCGCCGATGGGCTGGGAGACATGGCTGCGCGACAGGGACGGTAAGCGCAGCTCCGAGCAGCAACGCACGACGTTTGCCAGGACCGGCGTGATCTTCGTCCTGTTCGTCGTCTTCATGGCCGCGAGCGTCGCGGCCGGGCTCTACTTCCTCGACGAGGGCGGCCACGCAGGCTGGATCGACTCCTTCCTGGTCGTCGTCGTGGTGATCGCCGGCGGCCTGGTCGCGCGCACGTCGCTCGTCGTCAACCGCCTGAGCAATACCGACGCGCCTGACCCCAGCGACGTCTGGGCACCGGCGACGCCACCCGCGGGGCCGTTGGGCGCGACCCCGGCAGTCGGCGCCGCGTCCGCCACCGACGGCTCCGCCGCCGGGCCCTGACGCGGCCGGCAACCCCGTCGAGCCTGCTAACCCGTAGGGCATGGAGACACGCAAGCTTGGAAGCGGCGGCCTGGAGGTCGCGGCCCTGGGGCTCGGCTGCATGGGCATGTCCGAGTTCTACGGCGCCGCCGACGAGGACGAGGCGCTCGCGACGCTCGACCGCGCGCTCGAGCTGGGCGTCACGCTGCTCGACACCGCCGACATGTACGGCCCGTTCACCAACGAGCGGCTCGTCGGCCGCGCGATCGCCGGCCGCCGCGAGCGGGTCGCGCTCGCGACGAAGTTCGGCAACGTGCGCGGCGTCGACGGCGAGCGGCTCGGCGTGCGCGGCGACCGCGCGTACGTCCACGCCGCCTGCGACGCGTCGCTCGAGCGGCTCGGCGTCGACCACATCGACCTCTACTACCAGCACCGCGTCGACTTCGAGGTGCCGATCGAGGAGACCGTCGGCGCGATGGCCGAGCTGGTCGAGGCCGGGAAGGTCCGCCACCTCGGGCTGTCGGAGGCCGGGCCGGAGACGATCCGCCGCGCCCACGCCGTCCACCCGATCGCCGCGCTGCAGACCGAGTACTCGCTCTGGACCCGCGACGTCGAGGACACGGTGCTGCCGACGGTGCGCGAGCTGGGGATCGGCTTCGTCGCCTACAGCCCGCTCGGCCGCGGCTTCCTGACGGGCCGCTTCGCCAGCCCGGCGGACATCCCCGAGGGCGACTTCCGCGCCCACAACCCGCGCTTCCAGGGCGAGAACTTCGAGCGCAACAAGGCGATCGTGCGGCGCGTCGGCGAGCTCGCCGAGCGCAAGGGAGCCACACCGGGGCAGCTGGCGCTCGCATGGGTGCTCGCCCAGGGCGACGACATCGTGCCGATCCCGGGCACCAAGCGCCGCGCCTATCTCGAGGAGAACGTCGCCGCGGCGGAGGTCGAGCTGACCGCCGACGAGCTCGCCGCGCTCGACGCGGCCGCGCCCGCCGGGGCGGCCGCCGGCGACCGCTACCCGGACATGTCGCCGATCGACAGCTGAGGACGATCGGCTGTCGGCTCGGCCCGCCGGTGCGCCCGACCATCCGGTCGCGGGGCGCTGCGCCGCCCGGCCGATCTGCGACCCTTCGCCGATGCTGAGGCTGCCCGGCGAAGTGCGCGCCTGCCTGTTCGACATGGACGGCGTCCTGACCAACACCGCCACCGTCCACGCCGAGGCGTGGAAGCGGACCTTCGACGCCTACCTGCGCGACCGCCTCGGCCCCGACGCCGAGCCGTTCGACGTCGAGCGCGACTACGGCACCTACGTCGACGGCAAGAAGCGCGAGGACGGAGTGCGCGACTTCCTCGCCTCGCGCGGCATCGAGCTGCCCGAGGGGACCCCCGCCGACGGGCCCGACGACGACACCGTCTTCGGCGTCGGCAAGCGCAAGAACGCGCTCGTGATGGAGCTGATCGACGAGCGCGGCGTCGACGTCTACCCCGGCTCGGTGCGCTTCGTCGACGCGGCGATCGCCGCCGGGATGGCGGTCGCCGTCGTCTCCTCGAGCGCGAACACCGACCGCATCCTCGCCGCCGGCGGCCTCGCCGACCGCTTCCCGATCCGCGTCGACGGCGTCCGGATCGCCGCTGAGGGGATCGCCGGCAAGCCCGCGCCCGACTCCTACCTGCGCGGCGCCGAGCTGCTCGGCGAGCCGCCGGGCGCCGCCGCCGTCTTCGAGGACGCGCTCGCCGGGGTCGCCGCCGGGCACGCGGGCGGCTTCGCGGTGACCGTCGGCGTCGACCGCCACGGCGAGCCCGAGGCATTGCGCCAGGCCGGCGCCGACGTTGTGGTCTCCGACCTCGAGGAGCTGATCGGATGAGAGACGACGCGCGCTACCCGCCCGACCCGTGGGGCCTGGCCGAGCAGGGGATCTCGCTCGACCGCCTCGCCCAGAGCGAGTCGCTGTTCGCGCTCGCCAACGGCCACGTCGGCCTGCGCGGCAACCTCGACGAGGGCGAGCCGGTCGGCACCAGCGGCACCTACCTCAACGGCTTCTACGAGTCCTACCCGCTCCAGTACGGCGAGCGCGGCTACGGCTTCGCCGAGGACGGGCAGGTCGTCGTCAACGTGCCCGACGGCAAGATCATCCGCCTCCAGGTCGAGGACGAGCCGCTCGACATCCACCGCGGCACCCTCGAGCACCACGAGCGCCGGCTCGACTTCCGCAGCGGCGTGCTCGAGCGCGAGCTGCGCTGGCGGACCGCCTCGGGCCACGCCGTCGAGGTCCGCACCCGACGGCTGGTGTCGCTTTCGCTGCGCAGCGTCGCGGCGATCGAGTACGAGGTGACGGCGCTGGACCGCAAGGTGCGGATCGCGCTGCAGTCCAACCTCCAGGTCAACCGCGCCCGGCCCGGCGAGGGCGACGACCCGCGAGCCGCGCGCCACCTCGACGAGGTGCTGCGCTCGCACCTGTCGGTCAGCGAGAACAAGCGCGTCGTGCTCGGCCACACCACCCACGTCTCCGAGCTCGCCGTCGCCTCCGGGATGGACCACCGCGTCGAGTGCGACTCCGAGCTGGAGTCCCTCACCCAGGCCGAGCCGGACCTCGGCCGGGTGACGATGTCCGCGGAGCTGCAGCCCGGCGAGACGATGCGGCTGGTGAAGTTCGTCTCCTACCACTGGTCCTCCCAGCAGAGCGTCGAGTGGCTGCGCGACCAGGTCGACGCCAGCCTCGAGAGCGCGCTCGCCGAGGGCTTCGACGGGCTGCTCGAGGAGCAGCGCGAGATCCTCGGCCGCTACTGGGAGCGCGCCGACATCGAGGTCGACGGCGACGACGAGCTCCAGCAGGCGGTCCGCTTCGCGATGTTCCACATCTTCCAGTCGGCGGCGCGCAACGAGGGCCGGGCGATCCCCGCCAAGGGACTGACCGGCACCGGCTACGACGGCCACGCCTTCTGGGACACCGAGAGCTTCGTGCTGCCGGTGCTGACGTTCACCGCGCCCGACACCGTCCGCCACGCGCTCGCCTGGCGCCACTCCACCCTCGACGCCGCCCGCGCGCGCGCCGAGCAGCTGCACCTGCGCGGCGCCGCGTTCCCGTGGCGGACGATCCGCGGCGAGGAGTGCTCGGGCTACTGGCCGGCCGGCACCGCCGCCTTCCACGTCAACGCCGACATCGCCGACGCGGTGCGCCGCTACGTGATGGTCACCGGCGACGACGACTTCGAAGAGCGCTTCGGCTGCGAGCTGCTCGTCGAGACGGCGCGGCTGTGGGAGAGCCTCGGCCACCACGACGACTACGGCGCCTTCCGGATCGACGGGGTGACCGGGCCCGACGAGTACTCGGCGCTGGTCGACAACAACGTCTACACGAACCTGATGGCCCAGCGGAACCTCGAGTCGGCCTACCACTGCACCGGCCGGCATCCGTCGGTCGCGCGCCGGCTCGGCGTCGACGACGACGAGCGCGAGCGCTGGCGGGCCGCCGCCGAGGCGATGTTCATCCCCTTCGACGAGCAGGCCGGCGTCCACCCCCAGGACGACAGCTTCCTCCACCACCAGCCGTGGGACTTCGCGAGCACCCCGGACGAGAACTACCCGCTGCTGCTGCACTACCCCTACTTCCAGCTCTACCGCCAGCAGGTGATCAAGCAGGCCGACCTGGTGCTGGCGATGCACGTGCGCGGCGACGCGTTCACGCTCGAGCAGAAGCGCGCCAACTTCGACTACTACGAGCCGCTGTGCGTGCGCGACTCGTCGCTGTCGGCGGCGACCCAGGCGGTCGTGGCGGCCGAGGTCGGCCACCTCGACCTCGCCAAGGACTACCTCTACGAGGCCTCGCACATGGACATCGCCGACCTCGAGCGCAACACCGGCGACGGCCTGCACATGGCCTCGCTCGCCGGCGCGGTGATCGCGACCGTGTCCGGCTTCGGCGGCCTGCGCGACCACGGCGGCCGGCTCGAGTTCCGCCCGCGGCTGCCGGAGGGGCTCGAGCGGCTGCGCTTCGGCCTGCAGCTCCGCGCCACGCTGCTGCGTGTCGAGGTCACCCAGGACGAGGCGACCTACCGCGTCGAGCGCGGCGGCGGGGTCCACCTCGACCACTGGGACGAGCGCGTCGACCTGACCGCCCAGCACGCCGCGACACTGCCGATCCCGCCGGCCCCTGACCTGCCGGCACCGTCGCAGCCGCCGGGCCGCGAGCCGGGCCGGCGGCGGCCGCGCCAGCCGATCGAGTACGTGCCGCTCGAGGCGCAGCCGGTCGACGACCGCGCCTGACGCGGCACCGGCGCGGCGGCGCCGGGCGGGCGGTCGCGCCGCCTGGCCGTGCGGATCGGCCGCCGAGCCGTAAGGTCTCGGCGGTGGACGACTGGGTCAGGGAGGCAGCGGCGAGGATCGCCGAGCGGGCCGAGCGCGACCTCGACGCGCTGGTGGCGGTGTCGTCGCCGTCGGGCGACGTGGCCGGCGCCGAGGAGTGCGTCGCGGTCGTCGGCGCGCTCGCGCCGGTCGAGGCGGCGGTGCAGCGGCTGCCCTGCTCGTCGCCCGGCCACGCCGACGACCTGCTGCTGCGCCTGACCGGCGGCGGGGAGCGGCGGCTGCTGCTGCTCGGCCATCTCGACACCGTGATCGACCACGGCAGCCACCGGCCGCTCGAGCGCGACGGCGACCGGCTGGTCGGGTCGGGGGCGGTCGACATGAAGGGCGGCGACGTCCTCGCGCTGGGAGTGCTCCAGGCGCTCGCAGGCCGCCGCGCCGACTTCGCCGAGGCGGCGCTGCTGCTCGTCTGCGACGAGGAGTGGCGCTCGGCGCCGTTCCGTCACGCCGATGCGTTCGCCGGCTGGGACGCCTGCCTCTGCTTCGAGGCCGGCCAGCGGACCGCCGCCGGCGACGAGGCGGTGATCGTGCGCCGCAAGGCCGCCGCGACCCTGCGCGTTACCGCCACCGGCCGCGCCGCCCACTCCGGCTCGGCGCCCGACCGCGGCCGCAACGCGCTGCTCGCGCTCGCCGCGGCGGCCCAGGCGGTCGCCGCCGCCCACGCCCCAGACGGGCCCGACGCCCTGACGGCGGTGCCGACGATCGTCCGCTCCGGCGAGGCGTTCAACGTCGTGCCCGCCGACGGCGAGCTGTTCTGCGACCTGCGCTCGCTGCGCACCGACGCCTTCGAGGAGGTCCGGGCGCTGGTGCCGGCCGAGGTCGGCGGCGCGACCCTGACCGCCGAGTTCCCGCGCCTCTGGCCGGCGATGGACACCCGCGAGCGGTCGGCCCCGCTGCTCGCCGCCGCCGGCGACCTGCTCGGCCGCCCGGTCGTCGCCGCCGGCCGCGGCGGCGCCAGCGACGCCAGCCACTTCGCCCCCGCGATACCGCTGACGATCGACGGCCTCGGCCCGCGCGGCGGCGGCGCCCACGCCAGCGACGAGTACGTCCTCGCCGACTCGCTGCGCTCGCGCGCCGAGGTCGCGCTCGCCCTCGCGGCCGCCGTCCTCGCCGGCGCCGCCTGAGCGGCCCGGCGACGGCCGCTCCCGCTACCAGTCGCGCGGGATCTCGCGCGGGTCGGCGTCGATCTGCTCGGCCTCGTAGTAGGGCGGGTCGCCGCCGATCGCGTCGGTCATCCGCTCGTAGAGCGCCTCGACGACGTCGGGGTGGCGGCGCGAGACGTCGGTCATCTCGGCCGGGTCGGCCTCGAGGTCGAACAGCATCTGGCCGCTGCGGATGTTGTTGGTGACCATCGCCCAGCGGTCGTCGCGGACGAAGGAGTGGTTCGAGTAGCCGCCGTAGGTGAAGTCGCGCCGCTGCGCGGGCAGCGCGCCGTCGAGGACCGGTGAGAGGTCGGCGCCCTCGTAGGCCGTCGACGGTCGCGCGCCCGCGAGCGCGGTCAGCGTCGCCGGCACGTCGTGGAGGTTGGCGAACCAGTCGCTGCGCACCCCGGCGCCGCGGCCCTCGGGGTCGCGCACGATCATCGGCACGTGGGTCAGCTCCGGCGTCAGCCGCCAGGCCGACTTGCCGATCCAGTCGCGCTCGCCGAGGTGGAAGCCGTGGTCGGAGACCAGCATCACGACGGTGTTGGAGTCGAGCCCGAGGTAGGCGAGCGTGTCGAGCAGCTTGCCGACCTGGTTGTCGACCATCGTCAGCGTGCCGCGGTAGGCCATCTTCACCCGCCGCAGCTCGCTCGCGGTGAGGTCGCCGACCGGGGTGTAGCCGATGTCGCCCATCGGCGGCAGGTTGTCGTCGCCGGGCTCGCGGTAGAGGTCCATGTAGTGGGCCGGCGCCGCCCACGGCTCGTGCGGGTCGAACCCGTCGACCATCAGCAGGAACGGCCGCTGGTCGAGCATCCGCCGCGCGAGCCACTGCGCGGTCGCGAACACCCGGCCGGTCGCGGTCTGGCTCTCGTCGATGTCGGCGCCGAGGCCGCCGTTGGCGGCCAGGTAGCGGCGCATGTCCTCGATGTGGCGCAGCTCGTCCCAGCGGTTGCGCGGGATCAGCCGCCGCGCCTCGGCGACGCTGACCTCCTCCGGCAGCGGGCCGCGCGGCACCTGGCCGGCGATCGAGACGAACCGGTCGAAGCTGCGCCGCAGCGGCCGGAAGGCGCGCGCGAAGCCGAGGAAGGGATTGTCGGTGACGCAGGCGGTCGCATACCCGTGCCGGCTCAGCTCGCTGACCAGCGTCGGCGTCCCGGGCGCGATCGGCTCCCAGCCGGGCGTGCTGCCGAGCCCCGCCCACGGCTCCCAGTCGCGGAACGGGAAGGTCCGCCGGCCGGTCAGCAGCGAGCGGCGAGCCGGCACCGTCGGCATCGCCTCGGGGAAGACGCGGTCGAACTGGGTACCGGAGGCGGCGAGCGCGTCGATGTTGGGCGTGTGCATCAACGAGGCGCCGTAGCTGCCGACGTGGTCGGCGCGCAGCGTGTCGATCATGATCAGCACCACGTTGCGGCGGCCGTCGAGGTTGACCGCCAGGCCGTGGGACGCGGCGGCGGCGGTGGCCGCGCCCGCGACCGCCACGCCGGCGCCGCCGATCAGCTGTCGCCGCGTCAACTTCACCGAACGCATCCTGGCAGGGGGTCGCCGGCGAGGTCGAACGCCGCCGTGGGCGGGCTGGCGCGCGGCTGTATCCTCGGCCCATAGGGCGGATCGAGGACAGAGTCGCCGGAGGGTGGCGGTGACCCCCTGGCGGGAGCCGGCGGGAGCGGCGGGAGGGCCGAACGCCGTGCTGCTGATCGAGGACGACCCCGGCGACGTGCTGCTGGTGCGCGAGGCGCTATCCGACGCCGCGCCGGAGCTGGAGCTGCGCGACGTCGGGACCCTCGGCGACGCGCTCGCCGCCCTGCCCGACGGGATCGCCTGCGCCCTGCTCGACCTCGGCCTCCCCGACACCGTCGGCCTCGACGCGCTGCGCGCGATCCGCGAACGCGCGCCGGCGGTCGCTGTCGTCGTGCTCACCGGCCGCGACGACGAGCAGCTCGGGATCGAGGCGCTCGGCGCGGGCGCCCAGGACTACCTCGTCAAGGGCCGCGTCGAGCCGGAGGTGCTGGCGCGGGCCATCCGCTACGCGGTCGAGCGGCGGCGCGCAGAGCTGACCGAGCGCGAGCTGCTCGAGGCGCAGCTGCAGGCGCGCGAGAACGCCCGCCTGGAGCGCGGCCTGCTGCCGCTGCCGCTGCTCGAGCGCGGCGACCTGCGCCTGCACGCCGACTACCGCCCCGGCCGCCGCCGCTCGCTGCTCGGCGGCGACTTCTACGACGCCGTCGAGCTCGCCGACGGCGAGGTCCACGTGATGGTCGGCGACGTCTGCGGCCACGGCCCCGACGAGGCGGCGCTCGGCGCCTGCCTGCGCGCCGCCTGGCGGGCGCTCACGCTCGCCTGCCACCCGCCCCCCGAGACGCTCGCGACGCTGCACCGGATGCTGCCCCACGAGCGCCACGCACCGCACGTCTTCGCGACCCTCTGCACGCTGGCGGTCGCCCCCGACCGCCGCTCGGCGACCGTCTGGGTCGCCGGCCACCAGGCGCCGATCGTGGTGGACGCCGCCGGCGCGCGGGTGCTCGAGCTGACCGAGGGCGCGCCGCCGCTGGGCATCTACGAGCAGACCGAGTGGCGCGGCCAGCGCGTCGAGCTGGGGGACGACTGGTCGCTGCTGCTCTACACCGACGGTCTCGTCGAGGGGCACGTCGGCGGCGGGCCGGAGCGGTTCGGCGAGCGCCGTCTGGTCGCGACGATCGAGCGCCACGCGGGCGACCTCGGCGGCGTCCACCGCGACGGGCCGGAGCTGCTCGACCGGCTGATCGCGGAGGCCGAGCGCCACAACGGCGAGCCGCTCACCGACGACCTCGCCGTGCTCCTGCTCTCCTGCCCCGGTGGCTGACCGGGTGCCCGCCGAGTCCGGCTCGCGGGCGAGCCGCCTGCGCGTCAACCAGTGGTTCGCGATCGCGGCGGCGCTGATCGCGGCGGCCACGGTCGCGGGAGTCGTCGCGGGGGTGTTGGCGATCGTCAACCTCGACGACCGACGCAAGCTGACGCTCGAGCGGCTCGATCCGGCGGCGATCGAGGCGCTGCGGCTCAACAAGGCGCTGCTCGACCAGGAGACCGGCGTCCGCGGCTTCGTGCTCGCCGGCGAGGCGAGCTTCCTGCGCCCGTACCGCGTCGGCCGCGGCGAGGAGGTGCTGGCGAGCTCCCGGCTGGAGCGGCTGCTCGACGACGGCGGCGGCCCGCTGCCCGCGATCGCCGACGACGTCGCGGCGGTCGACCGCGCCGCGCGGGCCTGGCGGACCCGCTACGCGGTCCCGACGATCGCCCGGGTGCGCGCCGACGGGCCCGGCGCGGTCGGCCGCGCCGGGGTGCGGCGCGGCCAGGAGCTCTTCGCCGACGTCCGCGGCGCGCTCGCCGGCCTCGACGGCGAGCTCTCCCGCGCCCGCCGCGAGGGCCGCGCCGACCTGCGCGACGCGGCGACCGTGCTCGCGCTGTCGTTCGCGGCGATCGCGCTGCTGGTCGCCGCGGTGCTGGCGGTCACCCTGCTGATGCTGCGCCGTTCGGTGACCCTGCCGATCGGGGCGCTCGCGCGGCGGGTGCGGACCGTCTCCCACGGCGACTTCGACACGCCGGTGCTCAGCTCGGGCCCGCGCGACATCGCCGCGCTCGCCGCCGACATCGACCTGATGCGCCAGCGGATCCTCGACGACCTCGCCGAGAGCCGGGCGGCCGCCGAGCGGCTCGACGAGCAGGCGCGCGAGCTCGAGCGCTCCAACGCCGAGCTGGAGCAGTTCGCCTACGTCGCCTCACACGACCTGCAGGAGCCGCTGCGCAAGGTGGCGAGCTTCTGCCAGCTGCTCGAGCAGCGCTACAAGGGCCAGCTCGACGAGCGCGCCGACCAGTACATCGAGTTCGCCGTCGACGGCGCGAAGCGGATGCAGGCGCTGATCAATGACCTGCTCGCGTTCTCGCGCGTCGGCCGGATGAGCGGGGACCTCAAGCCGGTCGATCTCGGGGAGGCGGCCGGCGCGGCGGTCGACGCGCTCGGCCGGGCGCTCGCCGAGGCCGACGGCCGCGTCGAGATCGGCGAGCTGCCGACGGTGCTCGGCGAGCAGCCGCTGCTGACCGCCGTCTTCCAGAACCTGATCGCCAACGCGATCAAGTTCCGCTCCGACGCGCCGCCCGACGTCCGCATCGACGCCGCCGCCGGCGACGGGGAGTGGACGATCACCTGCTCCGACAACGGGATCGGGATCGAGCCCGAGTACGCCGAGCGGGTGTTCGTGATCTTCCAGCGCCTGCACGCCAAGGACCGCTACGGTGGGACCGGGATCGGCCTCGCGATGTGCCGCAAGATCGTCGAGTACCACGGCGGCGCGATCTGGCTGGAGGAGACCGCCGGCCCCGGGACCACGTTCCGCTTCACGCTGCCGATGACCGAGGAGGATCGATGACCGCACCACCGCCGCCCGACTCCAAGCCGATCGACGTGCTGCTCGTCGAGGACGACCCCGGCGACCGGCTGATGATCGAGGAGGCCTTCACGCACAACAAGGTCCGCAACCGGCTGACCTGCGTGACCGACGGCGTCGAGGCGATCGAGTTCCTCCGCCGCGCGAGCGACTACGCCGACGCGCCGCGGCCCGACCTGATCCTGCTCGACCTCAACCTGCCGCGCAAGGACGGCCGCGAGGTGCTCGCCGAGATC
Organism: Solirubrobacterales bacterium; assembly: GCA_012718975.1. Taxonomy (GTDB): domain Bacteria; phylum Actinomycetota; class Thermoleophilia; order Solirubrobacterales; family Thermoleophilaceae; genus JAAYBF01. Next base: position 41,946 of record JAAYBF010000156.1, read on the forward strand.
AAGGCCGACGACGACCTCCAGGCGATCCCGGTCGTGGTGCTGACGACCTCACAGGCCGAGGAGGACGTCCTGCGCAGCTACAAGCTGCACGCCAACGCCTACGTGACCAAGCCCGTCGACTTCGAGCGCTTCATCGAGGTCGTCCGCCAGATCGACGAGTTCTTCGTGACGGTCGTCAAGCTGCCGAACGGGGCGTAGCTGCCCGAGTTGCGTAAACAGCCCGAGTTGCGCGAGCACGCAACTCGTTGCATTTGGGCAACTGAGCAGCTACCCGAACGACGACCGCTTGCGCCGGTCGAAGTAGGCGTCTGAGTACATCGGGGGGCGCTTGCCGCCGGCGGCGGCGATAACGCGGCGGCGCATCTCGCGGACGACGGCGGGGCGGCGGGCGGCGACGTTGACACGCTCGCCGGGGTCGGCGCGCTTGTCGTAGAGGCGCTCGTCCCTCCAGTCGTTCTGGACCTGGTAGGCCCAGCGGTCGTCGCGGACGTAGCTGTTGTTGCCGTAGCCGCCGACGGCGTAGGGGCGATCCTCGTCGGGCTCCCCGCCCTCGAGGATCGGCGACAGGTCGGCGCCCTCGAACGCCGGCGGCCGCTTTACCCCCGCGAGCGAGACCAGCGTCGGGGCGACGTCGTGGGTCGAGGCGAACCAGTCGCTGCGCCCCCCGGCGCCCGCTCCACCGGGCTCGCGCACGATCAGCGGCACGTGCGTCAGCTCCGGGTAGAGGCGCGCCGGGCCCTTCCCGGTCCAGTTGCGCTCGCCGACGAAGACGCCGTGATCGGAGACCAGCGCGATCGCCGTCGAGTCGTCGAGGCCGAGCTTCCAGAGCCGGTCGAGGAAGTAGCCGAGCCAGTGGTCGGTCATCGTGACCGCCGCCTTGTAGGTGGTCTGCAGGCGGGCGATGTGGCGCGGGCTGAGGTAGTTGGAGGCGTGGGTGTAGGCGACCGTCGCGATCTCGTAGCCGCGGTAGTCGGGATCTCCGTACATGTCGAGGTAGCGGCGCGGCGGCGTCCACGGCTCGTGCGGGTCGAAGCAGTCGACGACCATCAGGAAGCGGCCCTTCGACTTCGCGGTGCGCAGCTGCTTGGCCGCGTGGCGGAACACCCGCGAGGCGGCCTGCTCGGCCTCGTCACGGCCGGTGCCGTTGTTGGCGATGTACTGGCGCAGCGCGTTGATCCGGTCCTCGTTGCGCAACGGCCCCGGGGGCAGCCGTCGCAGCGCCGCCGCGCGCGAGACGTTCGAGCGCGGCCGCCGCTCGCCGCGCTGGCCCTCGACGCGCACGAACCGGTGCGGGCTGCGCCGGAATGGCTCGAGGGTCTTGCTGTAGCCGAGGAACGGGTTGTCGGTGACATAGGTCGTCCACCAGCCGGCGCGGCGCATCGCCGAGACGAGCGTCTCCGCGCCCGGCTTGATCGGCTGCCAGCCGGGCCGGGCGGCCATGCCGAGCCACGGCTGCCAGTTGCGGAACGGGTAGGCGCGCCGCCCCGACATGATCGAGCGGCGGGCGGGCATCGTCGGCATCGCCTCCGGGTAGACGCTCGTGAAGCGCATCCCGCCGCGCGCGAGCTCGTCGATGTTCGGCGTGCGCATGCCGCCGGCGCCGAACGAGCGGACGTGGTCGGCGCGCAGGCTGTCGACGATGATCAGGACGACGTTGCGCCGTTCGCTCGCGGCCTCGGCACCCCCGATCGCGTGCCAGCCGGCGGCTCCCGCTCCGGCGACTCCGAGCGCGCCGATCCCGGCCGCCCCGATCAGCTCTCGGCGGCTGAGGCCGCCCCGGCCCCGCCCCCCGTCTCCATCTGTGGTCATCTCGGTTCCCAACTCGCCCGGCGCCCGAAGTTGCGCCCGCCGATACATTTCCGCCCTCGAGTGTTCCAGGGGGCTCGGACTCGCATGCGCAAGCTGGTATTCCCCATCCTCGCCGTCGCAATCTGCGCCGGCCTCGCGCTCGCCCCGCAGGCCGCGGCGCCGACGGCCGTCGCGCAGCCGCCCGACCCGCGCCCGAACGTCGTCGTGGTGACGACCGACGACCAGACGCTGCGGTCGATGTGGGCGATGCCGCGCACCCGGGCGCTGATCGGCGACCGCGGCGCGACCTTCGCCAACGCGTTCGTCACCAACCCGCGCTGCTGCCCGTCGCGCGCGACCTTCCTCACCGGCCAGTACTCGCACAACCACGGCGTGCTGACCAACGGCCCGCCGGCCGGCGGCTGGGGACGGCTGCGCGGCACCGTCAACTGGCTCCCGACCTGGCTGCGCGACGCGGGCTACCGGACCGTGCACGTCGGCAAGTTCCTCAACCACTACGGCAAGTGGGCGCCGCGCGAGGTGCCGGCCGGCTGGGACGAGTGGTACGCGACCGTCGACCCGACGACCTACCGCTACTACAACTACACCGTCAACGAGAACGGCGAGCTGCGCCGCTACGGCCGCGACCCGCGCCACTACTCGACCGACTTCATGACCGCCCGCTCGACCGCGATCGTCGAGCGGCTCGCGCCGCGGCCGGAGCCGTTCTTCCTCTCGGTCAACTATCTGGCACCGCACACCGGCGGGCCGTGGGAGCCCGGCGATCCGATCGGCCTCGGCACGCCCGCGGTCGCCGACCGCCACCGCGACGCGTTCCCCGGCGCCAGGCTGCCGCGCGGCCCCGCCTTCAACGAGCTCGACATCTCCGACAAGCCGCGCTGGCTGCGCCGGCCGTTCATCGGCGCGCGGCGGATGAGCGTGCTGGAGAGCCTGCACCGCCAGCGGCTGCAGTCGCTGCTCGCCGTCGACGAGGGCGTCGAGCGGATCGTCGAGGCGCTGCGCGCCACCGGCGAGCTCGACCGGACGCTGCTGATCTTCGTCTCTGACAATGGCTACCTGCTCGGCGAGCACCGCCTCGCCGCCGGCAAGGCGAAGGTCTACGACGCCGCCGCGCGCGTGCCGCTGCTGATGCGCGGGCCCGGCGTCCCTGCCGGCAGCCGGCCGACGCAGCTGGTCAACAACGCCGACATCACGGCGACGATCGTCGACGCCGCCCGCGCCCGGCCGGGGCGGATCC
>JAAYBF010000157.1 GCA_012718975.1 Solirubrobacterales bacterium
CCAGGCCGGCCTTGAAGCAGGCGAGGTAGTGGACGAGCAGCGCGACCCGGTTGGGCATCAGCGACGCGACCCGGTCGCCGGGCGCCAGGCCGTGCGCGAGGTAGGCGCGCGCGAGCGCGGCGCTCTCGTCCTCGAGCGTGCGCCAGCTCACCGTCCGCCGCGCCGAGGCGACCGCCGGCCGCTGCGCCCCCGCGGCCAGCCCGGCCCCGAGCAGCGCCTCCAGCGGCGGCGCCGGCCCCGCCAGCTCTGCACCCTCGACCAGCACGGGGCGATCCTAGGCGGGCCGGCGGTCGACCGCCGACCCGACCAGGGTGAGGGCGACTTTTGCGACGCATTTCGTCGCAAAAGTCGCCCTCACATCGACCGGCGCCGCCCGAGCGACCTCCGCGCCTGATAGGTCTCCCGCCATGGCGAAGATCGAGAAGGTGCAGATCGCGGGCGGCGGCATCGCGGGGCTGACGGCGGGGCTGGCACTGAGCCGGCAGGGGATCGACGTGGAGATCCACGAGCGCGCCGACCACCTCCAGGGGCGGGCGACCGGGTTCTCCATCTGGGCCTTCGCGATCAAGCGGCTGATGGAGTGGGGCTTCGACCGCGAGCGGCTCGACGCGATCGGCCAGGAGATCGTCGAGTCGCACATCGTCGACGACCAGGACCGCCCGCTGCTGACGCTGCCGATCCACGAGGCCTCCACGGAGAGCGGCGCGCCGAGCATGGACGTCGACCGCCGCCTGCTGCAGGAGGCGCTGATCGAGGCGATCGGGCCCGAGCGCTACCGCTTCGGCTCCGAGGTCGTCGGCGTCCAGCACGACGACGGGCGGATCGCCCTCGCGCTCGCCGACGGCGGCTGCGCCTTCGGCGACCTCGTGCTCGGCGGCGACGGCATCCACTCGATCGTCCGCGACCAGGCGCTCGGCCAGAGCGTCGACCTGAAGCGGTCGCGCTACGCGGTCATCGAGGGGATCGCCGACCTCGACCCCGACCGCCTGCCCGCCGGCCACCACAAGCAGGTCTGGGGCCGCAAGGCGCGCTTCGGCGTCGGCTGGGTCGGCGAGGGGCGCGCCCGCTGGTTCATCGGCGGCCGCTCGATCGCGCTCGCCGACGACCCCGAGCTGAGCCGGGACGAGCTGCTCGAGCGGGTCGCCGGGCTGCCGGAGATCGTCGCCGCCACGATCGCTGCGACACCCGAGGACCAGATCGTCCGCACAGACGTCCGCCACGGCTACCCGCCGAAGCGCTGGCACGACGACCGCGTCGTCCTGCTCGGCGACGCCGCCCACACCCTCTCCCCCTTCGCCGGCATGGGCGCCTGCTCCACCATCGAGGACGTCGCCCACCTCGTCCGGCTGCTCGGCGAGCGCGACGACCTCGCCGACGCGCTCGCCGCCTTCCAGGGCGAGCGCGAGGGCGACGTGACCCGGATCGAGAAGACCGGCCGCCGCAACGAGCTGATGATGATGCCGTCCAACGGCCTGCTCTACTGGACCCGCAACGCGCTCTTCAGCCACACGCCCGACGAGAAGCTGATGGAGATCGCCGCCGGCATGACCAGCGGCGAGGGGTGACCGTGGCCCGGCGCTAAAGGTCGGCGGGGGGCGGCCGATGCGGGAGGCATGCATTTCCGCCTGCTCCCCGCCCTGCTCACCGCGCTCTGCGCGCTCGCTGTCACGTTCCCCGGCGCCGCCGCCGCGGCCGACCCGCCGGCCACCGGACCGCCCGCGACGACCGGCAAGCTGGTCCTCGACTGGGGCAAGTTCGAGCGCGCGAACCGCCCGGCGGCCCGCTTCCTGCGCCGCTCCGGCGGGGTCCGGGCCGTGGTCGAGGCGGTCAACCGCCGCCTGTCGCTGCCCGAGGACCTCAGCGTCCTCTTCTCCGACCAGCTCGACGTCGGCCCCGCCTACTTCCCCGTCCGGCTCGTCGACGGGCGCCGCACCAAGCTGATCCACATGCCCGGCTCGTTCCTCACCGACACGGCCCGGACGATGCGCCGCCAGCTGCGAGGCATCCATCCGCGCTGGAAGGCGAAGCGGCGCAACCGCGCCGCAAAGCGCCTGATGGCCTCCGCGACCGAGTTCGTCCTCGCACACGAGATCGGGCACCTGCTCGTCGACCAGCTCGAGATCCCTGTCACCGGGCGCGAGGAGGACGCCGTCGACGGGTTCGCCACCTACCTGCTCGCCAACGACCCCGACTTCGGCCCGCGCTCCGCGCTCGCCGCGGCGCTGCAGTTCGTCGGCATGGCCCAGGACGGGGGACGGCCGCGGATCGAGGACTACGCCGACGAGCACTCCGTGACGATGCAGCGCGCCTACCAGTTCATGTGCTGGGTCTACGGCAGCGACCGCAAGCGCTACCGCGGCCTCGTCGGCCGCGACGGCCTGCCGCGCTCGCGTGCCGCCCGCTGCGCCGCCGAGTGGCGTCAGCTCAACAGCTCCTGGAGCCGGCTGCTGGCGCCCCACGAGGTGGTCCCGGCCGCCTGAGCGCGAAGCGCGCGGGGACGGGTCGCGGATGGTTGACATGCGAACGATCGGGTACACGCCAGGTAGGCACAGCACGGCCGAGGGAGAGGACGGCGACGCCCGTCCGCGGCCGGCGTGCCCGCCCCCGAACCCGACGTCGGAGGACCGACATGCGCGCCACCACGCGCCTGATCGGGGCCCTGGCGGGCGTGGCGGCTCTAGCGGTCGCCGCGACGCCGTCCGCCGCGAGCCCCCAGTTCGAGCAGCAAGTCAAAGCCAAGTACACGACCGCCAAGCAGAAGCGGGCGGCCGGGATTCGCGTCAACCTCTCGGCGACCGACCCCGGCGCCCAGCCGGCCGGCAACCAGAAGGGCGTCAGGCGGCTGACGATGCGCTTCGCCGGCGCGCGGGTGAACACCAGGGCCGGCCGCCGCTGCACGTTGCCCAAGGCACGGGCGGAGAGTTGTCCGCGCCGGACGCGGATCGGCTCCGGCAGGGCGCTGGCGAACCTCGTCGGCACCAATCCGGCGACCGGCCAGGTGAGCGTCACCCAGGGCATCCGCCAGCGGGTCACCGCCCACCTCACGCGCGGCGGGATCTACCTGATCGTCAAGGGCGTCGACCTGCCGACGACCGCGATCCTGAAGGCGAAGCTGTCGCGCCGCGGTGTGCTGAAGGTCAACGTCGCCCGCGACCTGCCGAAGCTGCCCGGCGGCAACAAGATCGTCCTGACCGACTTCAACGTCAAGGTCAAGAAGGTCGCCCGCGGCAAGGGGAAGCGGCGCAAGGCGCTGATCACCACCCCGCGCTGCGCCAAGAACCGCCGCTTCAAGATCGTCTCGTCGTTCGTCTACGACGACTCCACGCGCGAGCGCGTTGTCACGCGCCAGCGCTGCCGCCGCTAGCCGACCACCCGTCACGACCGGCGCCGCGCCCCGCCGGGCGCGGCGCCGCCGGCGGCGTTCCCGTCCCCTCCGCGGGCGCTGATAGGAATCCGCCCACGTGAACGCACAGCCACACCATCTGCCCTCGGCCGGGACGGTGATCGACCGCATCCTCGCCAACCCGCTCGCCGGGCTGGCGCCGTGGATCGTCTACAGCATCGTCGAGGGCGAGGGGAGGCTCGAGGAGTCCTCGGCGATCGCCTTCGGCCTGTCGCTGGCGATCCTGATGATCGGCTGGCTGCGCGGCAGCAAGCCGAAGCTGCTCGAGTTCTCCGACGTGATCTTCTTCGGGGCGCTCGCGATCTTCGTCGCCGTCGCCTCCGACAGCACGCACGCCTGGCTCGAGCGCTGGTCGGGCGAGGTGGCGAACATGGCGCTGGTCGTGATCGCGGTCGGCTCGATCCTCGTCCGCCAGCCGTTCACGCTCGCCTACGCGAAGGAGTCGGCGCCGCGTGAGATGTGGCACAACCCGTTCTTCCTGCGCACCAACTACGTCCTGACCTGGGTGTGGGCGGTCGCGTTCATCATCGAGGCGGCGTCCGGCCTCTACGGCGACGCGGTGCTCGGCGACTCGAACAACCTCTGGACCGGCTGGATCATCCAGACGCTGCCGCTGATCGTCGCCGCCCAGTTCACGATCTGGTACCCCGAGCGCGTCCGCGCGGTCGGCGCGCGCGCCCACGGCGAGGACGTCGAGCTGCCGCCCGTCGCCGACTTCCTCTCCCAGGTCACGCCCTGGATCTCGATCGTCGGCGTGATCGCGCTCGCCTCCGACGCCGCCCCCTGGTGGGTCGGGGTCGCGCTGATCGCGATCGGCGTCGCGCTCACCAACAGGTTCAAGCCCGACAAGGACGACGGCTCCGGCGACGCCGACCGCCCGGCCGGCCGCGAGCCGACCACCGCCGCGCCGGTGTGACCGCGCTGCGCGTCGACTTCCTCAAGGGCGAGGGACGCCGCTACCGCTCGCGGCTGCACCGCGCCGACGGCGTCGTCGTCGAGTTCGAGGGCGGCGCCTACAACCGCGTCGGCGGATCGCCGGGCGAGCTCCCGCACGACCTCGCCCATCTGGTGGTCGAGGACGAGCTCGGCCTCGACCAGGGCGTCTGGGGAGTCCTCGCCGCTGGCGGGCTGTTCAGGCACGCGCGCGTGGTCGAGGGCCGCCAGCCGGCGCACGCGGCCCAGCGCGGGCGGCGCGAGGTCGACGCGTCGAGCGAGCGCGTGATGCAGGCCGAGATACTCGCCCGGGCGGTCTGCGACGCCAGCGCGGGCGTCCTGGCCGCCGAGCCGGGGGCGCTCCGGCGCCAGCTCGGCGAGCGGTGGTGGAGCGCCACGCTGACGGGCCCGGCGCTGGAGAGCTGCCGCCGGCGCCTGCGCGCCGGCGCCGCCGAGTGGAGCGGCCTTCCGGCCGGCGGCACGCTCACGACGGAGTGGCGCGTCGCCGACGGTGGGCGGCGGCCGCGACGTCGCGGCCGCCGTTCGGCGTAGGACCCGGTCAGGGCTCAGCCGGCCGCCTGGGGCGAGGCCCGTGTGTGGCCCGCGGCGAGGCGGGTAGCGGACCTCCATGAGAGCGATCGCGATCAACTGCACCCTGAAGCGCTCGCCGGAGCGCTCGAACACCGACGCCCTGCTCGACATCGTGCTCGGCGCGCTCGTGCGCGAGGGGGTCGAGACCGACACGATCCGCGCGGTCGACCACGTGATCGCGCCGGGCGTCTCCTCCGACGAGGGCGACGGCGACGAGTGGCCGGCGCTGCGCGAGCGGATCCTCGCCGCCGAGATCCTCGTGATGGCCAGCCCGACCTGGCTCGGCCAGCAGTCCTCGGTCTGCAAGCGGGTGCTCGAGCGGATGGACGCGATGCTGTCGGAGACCGACGACGACGGCCGCCCGGTCGCCTACAACCGCGTCGCCGGCTGCGTGGTGACCGGCAACGAGGACGGCGCCCACCATGTGATCGCCGAGATCTGCGGCGGCCTCAACGACATCGGCTACACCGTCCCCGGCCAGTCATGGACCTACTGGAACATGGGCCCGGGCCCCGGCCCCTCCTACCTCGACACCGACCACGGCCACGACTGGTCGCGCTCGACCGGCGAGGCCGCCGCCGCCAACCTGCTCGCCGTCGCCCGCGCCCTGGCCGCCAACCCGATCCCGCCGCCGCCGAGCTGACCGCGCCTCCAAGCCGACCGCGCCCCGCCGAGCCGACCACGCCGTCCCGCCGCCGCCCGAATCAGCTCGGGTGAGACTTCCGGCCAAATAGTGGCCGAAACTCTCACCCGAGCCGGGCGGGGGGCGGAGCGGCGCGGCAGGCTCAGCGGCGGACGGGGCGGGTCGGCAGGACGCGGCCCTCGCGCAGGGCGGCGACCACCGCGGCGGCCGCGAGGTCGGCGCCCTCGAGGCTGAGGTGGATGCCGTCCGGCTGGCGGACGGTGATCTGCCGTCCCCGGCGGACGATCCGCTCGCGGAACTCGTAGCCGGGCGCGAGCAGCTCGTCGACCGCGACGACCGCGGCGCCGGGCACGCGCTCGGCGGCGCGGCGGACCGCCTGGTTGACGGGGTCGTAGACCGCGACGAAGTGGCTGTCGGAGCGCGGGGCGGGCAGCGTCAGCCAGAGGACGCGGCCGGCGCCGTCGCGGACGTAGGCGCGCATCATCCCCTCGACCCGGCGCGCGTACTCGGCGACCCACGGCTCCCCACAGCACTCGGCCAGCTCCCCGCGCGGCGGGCTCATCGGGAAGCCGTCGTTGGCGCCGAGGTAGACGACGGTGACGTCGGGCGCCACGGCGCGCGCCTGCTGGCGTGCGCGGGCGGGCCAGTCGAAGACGTCGGGACTCGAGATGCCGGTCGAGATGCGGGCGTCGCTCTCGACCGCGGCGCGCCGACCAAGCCGCTGGGCCAGGAACGAGTCGACGGTCTGGATCATCGAGTCGCCGGTGGCCAAGAGCTGCAGCCGGCCGCCGGCGACCACCGCCGTCTCGCGCCGCACCACCTGATCCCCGTTGCGGACCTCGAACCGCCACAGCCCGGGCGAGCGCGGGGTGACCGTCGAGCGCAGCAGCTCCTCCCCCTCCGCCAGCGTCTCGCGGCGGCACTCGTAGCCGAGCAGCGGCGCCGAGGCGCAGACGTCGACGGTCAGCGGACGGTCGGCCCCGCGGCGGCTGATCGAGAGCGTCAGCGGCCGGCCGACCTTGCCGCGCGCCGGCGCGTCGAGGGCGACCCGCTGGACCGGCTCCCCGGCCGCCAGGTCGCCGTCGCCGCCGCCGGCGGTCGCGAGCAGGCCCGCGCCGACGCCGACGGCGACCGCCGCGACGATGCCGAGCAGGAGCCTGCGGCCACGGGACATGCCGCGGGATTATCGGCGCGCGGGACCGGGTGCCGCACCCCTGCACCCCCGTATGCACCCGCCCCACCCGCCCGCCGCGCCGCGAGGGCGTGGGGCGCGGCCGTCTGGCGGCGCTGGGACGATGCCGCCGTGCTCGCCGAGGAGGAGCAGCAGCTGCGGCGCGACCTGCGCCAGCCGGGCGCGCTGCTGGTGCTGATGGCGCTCGGCGCGGGCGCGGTCGACGCGCTCAGCCTGACGGTGCTCGACGTCTTCACCGCCGCGATCACCGCGAACATCGTGCTGCTCGGCATCGCGATCGGCGACGGTGACCCGCACACCGCGCTGCGCTCGGCGCTCGCGGTCGGCGGGTTCGCGCTCGGCGTCGGCATCACCGCGCGGCTGACCGCGGTCGGCCGGCCGCGGCCGCTCTCGGTCGCCGCCGCGCTCGGCGCGATCCTCGCCGTCCAGGCCGCCTTCCTCGCGGTCTGGGTCGTCGTCGACGGCCGCCCGTCGGGGGCGCTGCTCGACCTGCTCGCGTTCGTATCGGCGGTGGCGATGGGCGGCGAGACCGCAGCGGCCGCGCGCTGGAAGGCCGGCATCCCACCGACCTATGTCACCGGCGTGCTGACCGCGGCGCTGAGCGATCTCGTCACCCCCGGCCGGCCGCGCCGTGACCGCGCGCTGCGGCTGACGGTCGTCGCGACCGTCGCCGTCGGCGCGATCGCCGGCACGCTCGCGCTCGACCAGCTCCGTCCCGCCGCGGCCGCGTTGCCGCTCGCGATCACCGCGCTGGCGATCCTCGCGGCCCGCACCGCACGGCCCGCCGAGCGGCCGGCCGGCTGACCGCGTCAGCCACCATGGACCCCATGCGCGTGCGCGCGAGCATCGCCCTGACGGTCCTCGCCGTCGTGCTGGGACTGACCGGGATGGGCGCCGGCTACGTCTCCTGGCGCCTGGCGGAGCCCGAGCCGTTCGCCGACTCGGCGGTGGCGGCGTTGCAGTCGCGCGAGGTGAGGGTGGCGGTCTCCGAGCAGGTGACCCTCGCGCTGCTCGAGCGCGGCTCGCCGGACCTCGTCGCCTGGCGGCCGCTGGTGCTCTCGGCGGTCGAAGCGGTGCTCGAGACCGACCGGTTCGAGCGCGTGCTGCGCCGCTCGGCGTTCGCCGCGCACGAGGTGCTGTTCGAGGGCCAGCGCGACGTAGTGCTCGAGCTGGAGCAGACGCGCGACGTGCTGGTGCCGGCGATCGAGGCGGTCGCGCCGGAGGTGGCCCGCGAGATCCCCGAGGAGATCAGCCCGCGTGTCGCCGAGGTCCGCTCGAGCACCGCCGCGACGACGGTCGTGCGAGCCGCCGACAGCGCGTCGGCCGCGGCGATCCCGCTGCTCCTGGCCGCACTCGCGGCGCTCGTGGCGGCGCTCTGGCTCGCCCCGGACCGCCGCCGCGCGGTGGTGCGCGTCGGCGTCGCGCTGGCGGCCGGCGGCGCGCTGGCGCTCGTCGCGCTGGCGGCGCTGCGCGCCCAGGTGGTGGGGCGCGCCGAGGTGGTCGGGGTGCTGAGCGAGCAGGACGCGCGCGCCGCCGCCGGCGCCGCCTGGGACGCGTTCATGGGCGATCTCCAGGGGTGGGTGCTCGCCGCCGGCCTCGCCGGCCTCGCGCTGGCGGGCGGAATGCTGATCGCCGAGGCGCGCGTGGACCGGGCCAAGGCGCTGCGCGACGCGGTCGGCGTCGTCGCCGGTGGCACGCTGCCGCGCTGGGCGCACCTGCTGCGCGGGCTCGGCCTGGCGGCCGTCGGGGCGCTGATCCTGCTCGGCGTCGAGCCGCTGCTCGGCGCCGCCGTCGTCACGCTCGGCGGGCTGCTCGCGGTGCTCGGGCTGGCCGAGGCGCTGTCGGTCGGCGCGGCTGGACCAGCGCGGCGGAGCGGGTCCGAGCGCGGCGCTGGCGCGCCCGGCGCGGCGCCGCGCGGCCCCCGGCGCCGGCGCGTCCTGCTCGCCGCCGGCGGGTCGGCGGCGGCGGTCGCCGCGGTGGCGGTCGCGCTCCTGCTGGCGACCGGCGGGCCCGGCGCGCCCGACCCGCCCGCTCCGGAGGCGATCGCGGCCTGCAACGGATCGCCGGCACTCTGCGACCGCCGCCTCGACGAGGTCGTCTTCGCCGGCACCCACAACTCGATGTCGGCGGCCGACCGGCCCGGCTGGTTCTTCGCCAACCAGCGGCGGCCGATCCCGCGCCAGCTCGCCGACGGCATCCGCCTGTTGATGATCGACCCCCACTACGGCGTCGTCGACGCCCAGGGCCGCGTGCGGACCGACCTCGCCCGCGAGGGCACGACGCGCAACCGCGTCGCCGGCGAGCTGGGCGTCGACGCGGTCCGGGCGGCGGAGCGGCTCGCGGGCCGCCTCGACCTCGTCCCCGCCGACGGCGACCGCGAGGTCTTCCTCTGCCACACCCTCTGCGAGCTCGGCGCCGAGCGGATGGGCTCGACGCTGACCGAGCTGCGCGGCTTCCTCGAGCGCAACCCGACCGAGGTCGTGGTCGTCTACCTCGAGTCGAGCGTCGATCCCGCCGACGTGGAGGCCGAGTTCGAGGACGCCGGCCTCGAGCCCTACCTCGCCGAGCTGCCGCGCGACGGCGAGCTGCCGACGCTGCGCGAGCTGATCGCCTCCGGCGAGCGGCTGATCGTGCTCGACGAGGACGACGGCGGCGACGCCCCCTGGTACCAGCCGGCGTTCCTGTTCCTGCGCGACACCCGGATCGACACCCTGCTGGAGCCCGGGACGGCCTGCGAGCCGGCGCGCGGCACGCCGGAGAGCCCGCTGCTGCTGCTCAACCACTGGGTCGACCGCTTCCCGCCGCCTCCGAGCGCCAACCGCGCCGTCGCCGGCCGCGAGACGCTGCTGCGCCGCGTGCGCGCCTGCCGCGACCGGCTCGGGCGGACCCCGAACATGATCGCCGTCGACTTCTACGGCTCCGGCGACCTGCTCGCCGTCGTGGACGAGCTCAACCGCGCTGGCCTCCGCCCCCGTTCAAAGGGGGCCGATGAGTGATTTTTTGGCCCTGGACTGCCTTTTCACTCATCGAGCGTGCTGAGCAGGCCGCGGCGCGCCCGGGTTAGACCTTCTTGCCGGGGTTCATCAGCCCCTTCGGGTCGACCAGCCGCTTGATCCCGGCGTGGAGGGCGAGCGCGGCCGGGTCGAGCTGGAGCCCGAGCTGCCCGCGCTTGGCGATCCCGATGCCGTGCTCGCCGGAGATCGAGCCGCCGAGCGCCGTCGCTGCGGCGAAGAGGTCGTGCGCGGCGGCCCGCGCGCGGTCGAGCTGGCCGGCGTCGCGCGGGTCGACCATGAACGTGGAGTGGAGGTTGCCGTCGCCGGCGTGTCCCCAGGAGCAGGTGTCGAGGCCGTGGCGGGCGCCGATCTCGGCGGTCGCCTCGATCGCGTCGGCCAACCGGTCGAGCGGGACCGCGACGTCCTCGGAGACCTTGCCGCCGTGGACGGCCTCGACGGCGTGCGAGACCCCCTCGCGCCAGCGCCAGAGCGCCGCGACGTCGGCCCGCTCGCCCAGCGCCGCGACCGCCACGGCCCCGTCGCCGAGCGCCGCCTCGGCCTCCGGCAGCGCGGCGGCGACCTCGCTCGCGGTCCCGTCGACCTCCGCGACGACGAGGAACCCGGCGTCCGCGGGCAGCTCGAACGGGTAGCTGCCGCGCGCCGCCCCGAGCGCGCCGCCGTCGAGGTACTCGACG
>JAAYBF010000020.1 GCA_012718975.1 Solirubrobacterales bacterium
GCCCGCTCGCGCAGCGGCCCCTTGCGGACCTTGCCGTTGGCGGCGGTCCGCGGCAGCTCGGCGACGACCTCGAACCGGCGCGGCACCTTCAGCCGCGCCAGCCGCTCGGCGCAGGCGGCGCGCAGCGCCTCGGGATCGAGCGGCCCGTCGGCGACGACGAAGGCGACCGGCGCCTCGCCCCACTCGCGGTCGGGCGTGCCGACGACGGCGGCCTCGCGGACCCCGGGACAGCCGCCGAGCACCCGCTCGATCTCGCTCGGGTAGACGTTGACGCCGCCGCTGATGATCAGGTCGCGCGCGCGGCCAGCGAGGGTCAGGTAGCCGCGCTCGTCGAGCTGGCCGAGGTCGCCGGTGCAGAGCCAGCCGTCGCGCAGCACCTCGGCCGTCTGCTCGGGCCGGCGCCAGTAGCCGGTCATCGTCTTCTCGCTGCGCACGCGCACCTCGCCGACCTCCCCGCTGGCGAGCTCGGCGCCGTCCTCGCCGCAGACGCGCAGCTCGACGCCGACCAGCGCCCGCCCGCAGGAGCGCAGCCGCTCGTCGCTGACGCCGGGGACGTGGTCGCTCGGCAGCAGGCCGGTCAGCCCCGAGCAGGCCTCGCTGGTGCCGTAGCCCTGGAAGAGGCCGCAGGGCAGCTCGTCGATCGCGCGCCGGATCGTCTCGAGCCGGGTCGGAGCGGCGCCGTAGACGATCAGCCGCAGGGTGGCGAGCCGGGCGGCGGCGAGCGCGGGTGAGTCGAGCAGGCGCTGGAGCTGGGTCGGGACGACGACGGTGCTGGTGACGCCGTGCTCGCCGATCGCCTCGAGGCAGCTGTCGACGTCGAAGCGCGGCAGCACGACGTGGGTCTGGCCGTCGAGGAGCATCGTCACCACCCGCGTGCCGCTGGCGGCGTGGTAGAGCGGCGTGGTGCTGAGGAAGACGTCGTCGTGGCCGATCCGCTGGGCGAGCGCGAGCGACACGGCGTTGAAGCAGAGCGCGTGCTGGCTGAGGCAGACGCCCTTCGGCGTCCCGGTGGTGCCGCTGGTGTAGACGATCAGCGCGGTGTCGCCGGGGGCGGGCTCGGCCGGCGGCTCGGCGTCGCCGTCGCGCGCGAGCCGGGCGGCGAGCTCGCGGCTGCCGTGCTCGAGCAGCGGCGCCTCCGGGCATGCCGCGGCGAGCGCCTCGCCGTGCTCGGCGTCGGCGATCGCCACCGCGGGCTCGCTGTCGCCGACGGCGTGCGCCAGCTCCTCGGGCGCCGACCGCGTCCCGAGCGGCACCGCGGCCGCCCCGAGCCGCGCGCAGGCGAGGTCGACGTCGAAGTGGGCGAGGCCGTTGCCCGCCAGCAGCGCGACCCGGTCGCCGCGGCCGACGCCGAGTCGCGCCAGCGCCCCCGCGAGCCGCCCCGCGCGCCCGGCGAGCTCGGCGTGGGTCACGCGCTCGCCGCCCGCCACGGCGACCGCCAGCTTGTCGGGGTAGAGCCGCGCGCCGCGGTCGAGCAGGTCGACGATCCTCACCGCGCGGTCCCGGGGACGTGGTCGGCGCGCATCGGCGCCGATCAGCCGAACAGCTCGAGCCGGCCGAACTCGCCGCGGAAGTAGGCGAGCGGGGCGCCCTCGTAGGAGACCGCGCTGCGGACCTCGCCGATGTAGACGGTGTGGGTGCCGCCGGTCATCGTCTCGGTGACGCCGCACTCGATCGTCGCGAGCGCGTCGGCGAGCAGCGGCTGGCCGAACGGGCCGGGCTCGAGCTCGACGCCGTCGAACTTGCGCGGGTCCTTGGTCGCGAAGCGGCGCGCCAGCTCGTGCTGGTCGACGTGGAGGATGTTGATCGCGAACGCGCCCGAGCGTGCGACGGCCTGGCCGGTGCTCGACGACTCGTTCATGCAGATCAGGACCATCGGCGGCTCCAGCGACAGCGACGAGACCGCGCTGGCGGTGGTCCCGTAGGCCTTGCCCTCGCTCTCGGTGGTGATGATCGTCACCCCGCTGGCGAAGTGGCCCATCACGTTGCGGAACTCCTCCGAGGTGAGGCGGTGCGCGTCGGCGTCGCCGTGAGCGGCCATGCCGAAACTATAGTCAGGAATTACGGCCGGTGGCCGGCGCGCCCCGAGCGCCGGCCTCGCGGTCGCTCAGCGCATCGCGCGCGCGACGACCATCCGCTGGATCTCGTTGGTGCCCTCGTAGATCTGGGTGATCTTGGCATCGCGCATCATCCGCTCGACCGGGTACTCGTCCACGTAGCCGAAGCCGCCCAGGACCTGGATGGCGTCGACGGTCACGTCCATCGCCGTGTCGGAGGCGAACAGCTTCGCCATCGAGGAGTACTTGCCGAGGCCGGGCTCGTCGCGGTCGGCCATCGCGCACGCCTTGTAGAGCAGCTCGCGTGCGGCCGCGGTGCGGGTCTCCATGTCGGCGAGCTTGAAGGCGATCGCCTGGTGGTCGATGATCGGCTTGCCGAAGGAGACCCGCTCCTTGGCGTAGCCGGTCGCGTAGTCGATCGCGCCCTGGGCGATCCCGACCGCCTGGGCGCCGGCGCCGAGCCGCGTCCGCTCGAGCGTCGAGAGCGCGACCGCCATGCCGCGGCCCTCGGCGCCGATCAGGTGGTCGGCGGGGACGCGCACGTCCTCGAGCACCGGGGTGCCGGTCGGCGAGCCCTTGATGCCGAGCTTGTGCTCGAGCTTGGGCACCGAGAAGCCGGGCCGGTCGGCCTCGACGACGAACGCCGAGATCCGCCGCTGCTCGCGGTCGGTGACCGCGAAGACGATGTAGAAGTCGGCGACGGTCGCGTTGGTGATCCAGTTCTTGGTGCCGTTGATCACCCACTCGTCGCCGTCGCGCACGGCGGTCGTGCGCATCGAGCCGGGGTCCGAGCCGGCCTCGGGCTCGGAGAGGCAGAACGCCGGCGACCACTCGCCGCTCGCGCACTTCGGCAGCCAGCGCTGCTTCTGCTCCTCGGTGCCGTGGAGCTGGATCGGCAGCGTGCCGAGCTCCTGGACCATCAGGATCAGCGCCGAGGACGCGCACGCGCGGGCGACCTCCTCGATCGCGATGTTCAGCATCAGCGTGCCGGTGCCGGTACCGCCCAGCTCCTCGGGGAACGGCAGGCCGAGCAGGTCGTGCTCGGCGAACGCCTTGCGGATGTCCCAGGGGTACTCGCCCTTGGCGTCGATCTCGGCGGCGCGCGGGGCGACGACGCCCTCCACGAGGTCGCGGATGGTGGCGCGGAAGTCCTGGAACTCCTCAGGGATCGAGTAGGCGTCGGTGCTGATCGCGGTCATGGCCGGGAGAATACGAGGTATTCCGACTATCGGCGTGGGGAGCACGCCGCGCGCGGCGGGTTCGGTGCGCCGGCCGCTGGGCGGGCACGTATCCTGGGCGACGATGCGCCAAGAGCTCAGACCGCTGTTCGACCGGGTCGTGATCAAGGAGCTGGATCCCGACCGCATCCGCCGCTCGGGGCTGGTGGTCCCGCCCGGCACCAACGAGCCCCCGCCCCAGCACGGCATCGTGCTGGCGATCGGCCAGGGCCTCGACTGGTGGGAATCGGTCGGGGTGAAGATGCCGGTCAAGCCCGGCGACCACGTCGTCTTCCCCGCGTCGGCCGGCGTCTGGGTCGAGGTCGAGGAGGAGCGGCTGCTGGTCTGCCGCGTCGGCGAGCTGCTCGGCGTGCTCGACGCGGTGCAGGAGCGCGCGCCGGTCTGATGCGGCTGCTGTTCGTCTGCCTCGGCAACATCTGCCGCTCGCCGAGCGCCGAGGCGGCGATGCGCCACCTGCTCGCGGCCGAGGGCCTGGCCGACGCGGTCGAGGTCGACAGCGCCGGCACCGGCAGCTGGCACGTCGGCAACCCGCCCGACGAGCGCTCGGCGGCCGCGGCGCTGGCACGCGGGATCGAGCTCGGCGGCGCCGCCCGCCGCGTCGCGCCCGACGACTTCGAGCGGTTCGACCTGATCCTCGCGATGGACCGCTCCAACCACGACGACCTCCACGCGCTCGCGCCCGACGACCACGCGCGCGAGCGGATCCGGCTGCTGCGCGAGTTCGACCCCGACGCGGTCGCCTCCGGCGAGCTGGAGGTCCCGGACCCCTACTACGGCGGCCCCGACGGCTTCGAGGACGTCCTCGACCTCGTCACCCGCGCCTGCCAGGGCCTGCTCGACGCCGAGGTCCGCCCCCGCCTCGCCGAGCCCTCCGCCTGAGCTTGCCCGGCCCCCCTCCCCGCGTCCGTCCAACCTTTCCCGGCCGCCTCCCCGCCCGTCCAACCTTCCCCGCCCCATGCGGGGGTTTCGTCGGGTTGGCGGAGGAACGGCCCGATATCGCCGGGCCGACCACCCCGATCGAGGGGAACGGCGGATGGACGAGGCGCTGAACGAGGCGATCGCAACGGCCGTCGGCAGCGCCGTCGCCGCAGCGACGGCGGTCCCCGGCGGCGACCTCAACGACGGCTGGCGGGTCGATCTCGCCGACGGGCGGCGGCTGTTCGTCAAGACCGCCGCCGACGCCCCGCCGGGCGGCTACACCGCCGAGGCCGCGGGGCTGCGCTGGCTGGCCGAGCCGGGCACGCTGGCGGTGGCCGAGCCGGTCGCGGTCGTCGACTCGCCCGCCGGCGAGGACGCGGTCCGCCTGCTCGCGCTCGCTTGGATCGAGCCCGGCCGCCTCGACGCGGCGGGCGAGGAGACGCTCGGCCGTGGGCTGGCGCAGCTGCACGCCGCCGGCGCGCCGCGGTTCGGGGCGTTCGGCGCGGACCCCGCCGAGCCGCTGCGGATCGGCCCGCTCGAGCTGCCGAACGGGCCCGCCGC
>JAAYBF010000158.1 GCA_012718975.1 Solirubrobacterales bacterium
CCGACCGCCCCAGCGCGCGCGTAACGACCTCGCGGCGGCCCGTCCGGACGCTGACGATCACCGCCTTCAGCCCCAGCTCGCGCCTGGCCTCGCGGACGATCTCCATGACCACGCCGGCGCGGGGCTGGGCAGCGGCATCGGCGGACGGCGCCGCCGCGGTGACGCCGGGCGCGGCGAGCGCCGTCGCGCAGAGCGACCCGACCGTCGCGATCGCGCGGCGCGTCGTTCTCGAGCGGGTTCGCGCGCCGGTCACCGCCGCCAAGGATGCCAAGTCCACCGCGCAGCGACGCGGCCGCCCGCCGCGACGACGGCCGTCCGATCGCCCTGTCACCCGTCGGATCGCCGGCGGGCGCGGGCGCGCGTATAGGCGGCGGTCAGCGGGGAGGCGGTCAGCCCGTGCGCGACGACGCTCGCGAGGATCGTGAGGGTCGCCGCCGCCAGCACGACGTCGAGCGCCGGCAGCCCCGGCTGCTCCTCGGCGACCGTGAGCGCGAGGACGATCGAGGCGAGCCCGCGCGGCCCGAACCAGCCGACGAACGCGACGCTGCGACGGTCGAGGCCGCTGCCAGCGAGCGCCACGGCGACCGGTCCCATCCGCAGCAGGGTGAGGCTCAGCAGCGCGAAGAGGGCGACCTGCCAGGTCGCGGCGTCGAGCAGGCCGAGCGCCGCCACGCCGAAGAGGAAGAAGACCGCGAGGCTGAACAGCTGCCCCTCGTCGTCGAGGAAGTCGAGCAGCGCCGCGGCGTGGTCGCCGGCGAACCGGCCGGCGGCGAGACCGCCGACGAAGGCGGCGATGAAGCCGTTGCCGCCGACCGCGTCGGCGGCGAGGAACGCGAGGACGGCGAGCGCGAGCAGGGTCAGCGGCTGGAACGCGGGGGCGGTCAGATCCCGGGTGATCGCGCGGTCGAGCAGCCAGGCGCCCGCGGCGCCGACGGCCGCCCCGACGAGCGCGCCCAGGCCGATCTGCTCGGCTGCGAAGACCGCCCAGTCGGCGGCGGCGAGGTCGGCCTCCTGCACCGCGAGCGCCACGAACAGCGTCAGGACGGGAACCGAGAGGCCGTCGTTGAGGCCCGACTCGACGTTGAGCCCGTTGCGGACCCGCTCGGGAACGCGGCGGTCGGCGATCACGGTGCGGCCGAGCGCGGCGTCGGTCGGGGCGAGCACGGCGGCCACGATCGCCGCCTCCCAGAACTCGATCTCGGTGAGCAGCAACGCCGCCGCCGCGACCCCGGCGGCGATCGTCAGCGGCATCCCGATGCCGAGCAGCCGGCTCGGCAGGTTGCGGCGGGCGCGAAAGGTCGCGAAGTCGATCTGCGCCGCGTCGGAGAACAGCACCAGCGCGAGCGCCAGCTCGGCGAGCACGAGCGCCGGGCCGCCGACGATGTCGACCGAGGCGATGCCCAGCAGCTCCGGCCCGACGAGGACGCCGGCGAGGACGAACGCCATCGGCGCGGTCACCGACGACGACTGAAGCCGTCGCGAGACCAGCCCGTAGGCAAGCACGACGACCGCCAGCACGCCCAACTCGGCCACGCCCGGACGCTAGCGCGACCGCCCGACCGCTCCGCTCGGTGCGGGCGTCCGCCGCTTCGCGCCCGCCCGGCGGCCGGACCCGACGCCCGCCAGCGGGGCCAAGCCCCGGCGGCGATCTTTGTACCGAGGGCCGATCGGCGCGCCGCCGCGACGGCGAAGAATCACCGCATGAGCGCCCGGCCCTACACCTTCGCCGCCGTCGCCGGCAGCTTCGGCGGGCGGTTCGAGCGCAGCTTCGCCCGGGTGTCGAGCGCGATCGAGTCCGCCCGCGACGGCGGCGCCTCCATGGTCGTGCTGCCGGAGTGCGCGCTCGGCGGCTACCTGACTGTCGACGGCCGCCACGGCCGCCCGCTCGAGCTCGACGGGCCGGAGCTCGCCCGGCTCTGCGCCGTCGCCGGCGACACCGTCGTCTGCGTGGGCTTCACCGAGCGGGGCGGGCGGTTCGGCCGGCCCTACTCGAGCGCGGTCTGCCTCAGCGGCGACGGGATCCTCGGCCACCAGCGCAAGGTCCACCTGCCGCCGAGCGAGATCGGCGCCTTCTCGGCGGGCGAGGGCTTCGCGGCGTTCGACACTCCCGTCGGCCGGCTCGGGATGCTCGTCTGCTACGACAAGGTGTTCCCGGAGGCGGCGCGCACGCTCGCGCTCGACGGGGCCGAGACGATCGCGTCGCTGTCGGCCTGGCCGCTCGACCGCCGCTCGCCGGCGCGGCGGATCGCCGCCGACCGCCAGACGCGCCACTTCAACCTGCTCGACGAGGCGCGCGCCCTCGAGAACCAGGTGGTGTGGATCTCCTCGAACCTCACCGGCCGGATCGGGCCGCTGCGCTTTCCCGGGCAGGCGAAGGTCGTCGACCCGGACGGCAACGTGCTCGCGCAGACGGGCGGCCGGCCCGGGACCGCGACCGCCGAGGTCGCGCTCGGACCGGCGATCGCGGCGTCGCGCGCGGCGATCTCCCATCTCGACGACCGCGCCCGGGCCGCCTACCGGATCGACCGCCCGGCGCCCGCCCCACCGGCCGCGGAGCCCGCCCGGGCCCCGGTGTCGCGGCGCGCCACGGTCGAGCTCCCCGCCCCCGGTGCGGCCGCCGGCCGCCTGCCCGGCGCGCCCGCCCCGGGCCTCGCGTGAGCCGACCCGGCTAGTCTGGACGGTCAGCGGATGTGCGGCATAGCGGCCCAGTACGGCGCCACCGACCCTGAAGCGGGCCGGCGGATGCTCGACCGAATGGCCCACCGCGGCCCCGACGACGAGGGCTCGGTGGAGCTTGGCGATGCCTGGCTCGGCCACCGGCGGCTGTCGATCGTCGACGTGGCCGGCGGCCACCAGCCGCTCGTCGGCAGCGACGACGACACCTTCCTCGTCGGCAACGGCGAGGTCTACAACCACGACTCGCTGCGCGGCCGGATGTCCGACACCCG
>JAAYBF010000159.1 GCA_012718975.1 Solirubrobacterales bacterium
CGAAGCGCGGAGCTACTCCCGAAGACCCCTCACACGGACAGCCGGCACCACGCCGATCGGGAGAGCGCTAAGCGCAGCCGAGCACGAAGGCTCGTCACCGGAGACAGGACCCGCGGGCAGCGCGGCAAGACCCTAGGCCGTCAACCGCCCCCTCAGCGAACCGTCAACTCCCCCTTCATCCCGCCCTCCTCATGCCCCGGCACCGTGCACACGAACTCGTAGGTGCCGGGTGAGAGGTCGGCGGTGAGGCTGGAGGTGCCGCCGGTGCCGACGACGTCGCCCTCGATGAGCCGGTCGCCGTCGCGGATGGCGATGTTGTGGTCGATCGGCGACTCGTTGGCGCTGAGGATCTCGAGCGGGCCGGGGCTGGCGGTCGCGCGGGTGCTGGCGAAGGCGAGCGCGCCGGTGGGGCTGGCGTCGATCTCGAGCTGTCCGCCGGAGGCGGCGATCGGCTCGTTGGACACCTCTGCTACGCCGGCGGCGGCGAGGCGGCCCTCGTCCTCGCCGGGCTTGCCGGCGACGGCGGCGACGTAGGCGGCGACGTCGTCGGCGTCGGAGCCGGTGACGATGTCGGCGGGCATCTGGCCGTTGCGCAGCGGGTTGGCGATCTGGTCGCGGGTGACGCCTTCGAAGGTGCCCTCGCCGAGCCCCTGGCGGCGGGCGGGCCCGAACGCCTCGTCGAGGTCGGGGCCGACGACGCCGGAAGTCCCGGCGCGAGCGAGGGTGTGACAGCTTCCGCAGCGCTCGACGAACAGCTCCTTGCCCGCGACGAGGTCGGGCTCGTCGGTGCCGCAGCCGGCCGCGGCGGCGGCGAAGACGGCAGCCGCGACGGCCGCGAGGGCCGCCCTCTGCGATCCACTCCTCCTCACGGTTGCCAACACTAACCGCAACGGGGGCTGGAAATCCAGCCTTTCTCAGGCGATCGGCGTGAGCGCGTCGAGCTCGCCGCTCGCGGCGGCGATGACTCCGTCGGCGACGGCCTCCCAGCCGAACCGTCCGCGGGCGCGTTCGGCGAGCGCGGCGGCGGTCTCGGAGCGTCGGCCGGCGGGCAGCTCGAGCCAGCGCGTGAGCCGGTCGGCGATCGCCTCGACCGCTCCCGGACCGCGCTCGAAGGCGAGTAGGTCGCGCTGCTCCGGGGCGATCGCGCCGGCGAGCGCCGCGGTCACCTCGGCCAGGCCGGAGTGGGCGGCGCTGAGCGGCAGCGCGCCGCTGCAGGCGGCCTCGGCGGCGACCATCCCGAACGCCTCGGGGAAGGTGCTGGGCACGACCTGGGCGGTGAAGGCGGGCAGCACGGCCGGCAGGTCGCCGTGGTCGAGCGCGCCGGTGAAGCGGACGGCCGCCGCGGCGGCGGGGGCTGCGGCGAGGTAGGCGGCGCGCTCCTCGCCGGTGAGGCCGTCGAGGAAGGCGGTTAGGTAGGTCAGCGGAGCCTCCTCCCCGCCCTCGGCGCCGCGGCCGCGGGCGGCGAGCGCGACGACGGCGTCGAGGTCGGCGCGCGCGAGCGCGGCGACCAGCGAGCCGAGCCCTTCGCGGTAGGCCCCGAAGCCGACGACGAGCAGCCGCGCGTCGGGCGCGCGCGCGTGGACGAGCGGCCAGGCGGCGAGCAGCAGGTCGACGCCCTTGGAGACGATCAGCTTGCCGACGTAGCCGACGATCCGCTCGCGGCGCGGGTCGAAGGCGCGCAGCGCGGCGCTCGCGCCGGGCTCGCGTCCCCAGCCGGCGCCGTCGCCGCGTTCGAGGCGGTCGGCGAGCGCGGCGAGCTCGGCGGCCGCCTCGGTCGCCGGCCGGGGCCGGAAGGCCGCCACGTCGACTCCGGGCGGGCCGAGCCGCGTACGGGCGGGCAGGCCGGGGTCGTCGGCGACCTCCCAGAGGCTCTCGGCGGTGTGGCGCGAGCCGACCAGCACCCCGGCCGCGCGGTCGAGGCCCTCGAGCATGTATGGCCGGAAGCGCTCCGGCTGCGGGCGGACGGTGTACTCGAGCGCGCTGCCGTGGATCTTGACCGCGTAGGGCACCCGCCCGGCGAGCGCGCGCGCGAGGATCGCGGGCCCCATCACGGCGTGGTTGGCGAGCGCGATGTCGGGCCGGAACCGCTCCGCGGCCGCGGCGACCGCGGCGACGTTGGCGTCGAGGTAGGCGTCGAGCCGGCCGTCGTCGAGGTCGGCGAAGCGGACGGCGTCGAAGCCGTCGTAGGCGTCGGCGACGTAGACGGGCAGCACGCGACCGATGTCGGGGTTGACGATCTCGACCGTGTCGGGGAGCCCGAGCGCCTGCGGCGAACGCTCCTGGCAGACCAGGCAGACCTGGTGTCCGAGCGCCGCCAGAGCGCGCGCGAGACTGAGGTTGTAGATGTTCGACCCGGTGCCGCGCAGCAGGTAGCCGTGGAAGATCAGGACCCGCACGGCGGCCATCCTGGCAGCGGGGTCGGTCAGCGCGCCGCTTGGTAGGCTGCCGACCCATGCCGCCCCGCCAGCTCTACCGCCTCCGCACCCGGTCCGACCGCGAGACGATCCGGGAGGCCGAGCCGGGCAAGGACTACGTCGACGCCGAGACGGGCGAGCCCTTCGAGGTGGTCGGCAAGATCATTCCGGTCGCTCCGTCGCCGAGCAACCTGCCCTACGCGGTCGAGAACCTGCGGCTCTGCGGCTGCTCGCTCGAGCAGCTCGTCCAGCGCGACGTCAACGACTGCCCGCACTGCGGCCGGCGGATGCCGGCGCTCGCCGACGGCGAGTAGCGCGCTCAGCGTCGCGGGAGCGCGCGCTGGGGGTCGTCCCCGGGGAAGCGGACGCGCGCGGGCGCCGGCCGTGGCAGCGTGCGCCCGGGCCGTGGCTGGCGGTGGTCGGGGCGGTGCCCGTCGCGCCGGCGCCAGCCCTGGCTGAAGGGGCCGAACGGCAGCGGCAGCCGGAGGCCGCCGCCTCCGCCGTCACGGGGTCCGCGCGGGCGGTCCTGGCCGCCTCCGCCGCCCCCGCCGTCCTCGTCCTCGGGCGGGAGGTCGTCGCCGTCGTCGCGGAGGCGGAAGAACCAGACCATCCAGGCGATCAGCAGCCCCACGTCGAAGACGCGGAAGCCGACCATGAAGATCCACCCCTCAGTGGACACGTGACCGATGGTAACGACGCGCGGGCGCCGTCACCAGCGAATCCCGGCCGGCTCGCTCAGGGGGCGACGGCGCCGCCGTTGGCGGCGGCGATCCGGCGCGCGATCCGTGCGGCGCGCGCGGCGGCGGCGCGGCGCGTCGCCTTGCGGCGCGCCTCGTTGGACTTCGCCTTCGTCGTCGGCCGCGGGTCGGGCACGTAGGTGGCGGTGTAGAGCAGCCGCGACTTGAAGTAGGTGCAGCGGTAGTCGACGATCGACTTGAGCTCCTCCTGCACCGAGGGCGGGCTCAGCTCGTCGTCCTTGCCGCACTCGCCCTTCGGCCGCGACGCGCGCCACCAGTTGGTGCCGGCGAGGTCGACGGTGTCGAGCACCGGCGCCCAGGTCGGGATCGTCAGCGCGACGCGGAAGTCCTTGCCGACGCGCAGCGGCTTGGAGAGCGCGAAGGTCGGCGTGGAGCCGAGGTAGTCGGAGACGTCGTAGATCTCGCTCTGGCGCATCAGGCGGTGGTTGCCGAGCTTGCCCTTGCGGGTGCTGCGCCGCAGCAGCGCCAGCTGGACCTGCGGGTCGGCGCCGAAGCGGCCGTCGAAGAACTCGATCTGGCTGTCGGTGAGCTCGCCGAGGGTGACGCTGAAGGCGACGATGTAGCCGGGCCGCGGGACGACGAACGGGTTCTTGAGGTTTCCGGACCGGCCCTGGTAGGCGGTCATCTGGTAGGCGGCGACGCACGGGTCGTTGGGGCAGTTCGACGCCCCGGCGGGCTGGGCGCCGGCGCCCATCTCGATCACGCGTGCCTGCGCGCTCGTCGGGATCGCGAGCGCCGCGAAGGCGAGGACGAGGGCTGGGATGAGGTAGCGCTTCATGTCGGGACCCAGAACACGGGTTTCGCGCCCGAGTTTCGGACTCCTACTTGTACCGGTAGGTGATGCGGCCGCGGTCGAGGTCGTAGGGCGACAGCTCGATCTTGACCCGGTCGCCCGGCAGGATGCGGATGTAGTGGCGGCGCATCTTGCCGGAGATGTGGCCGAGGACCTCGTGCTCGTTGTCGAGCTTGACCCGGAACATCGTGTTCGGGAGGGCCTCGAGGATCTCGCCCTCCATCTCGATCTTCTCCTCTTTCGCCAAGTCTTCCTTCCGTGTCTGGTGGTGGCCGCGGGGCCTGAAAATTCCGCGCAGATACGCTAGCAGTCGCCGGCCAGCAGCCGGCGCGCCAGGGCGATCGCCTGCTCCGGGGTGACCGCCTCGCCGGTGTAGGCGGCGGCCGCCAGGGAGCCCATCAGGCGACCCAGCTCGGGCCCGGGGTCGATCCCGAGCGCGCGCGCGAGCTCGTCTCCGCGCAGCGGGGCGCGCGGCGGCCCCTCGGCGTGCCAGCGCAGCGCCGGGCCGATCAGCTCGCGGGCCACCTCGAGGTGGGCCTCGATCGCCCGCTCGGCGTTGCGCCCGCGCGTGGCGAGCCTGTCGGCGCAGGAGAGGACGGTGACGTCGACGGCGACGTCGCCGCAGCGGTCGAGGTAGCCGTAGACCTGGGCGCGGTCGAGCGGCCGCTCGTGGACGAGGAAGCCGGCGGCGAGGTGGTGGCGGGCGAGCGCGCCGACGTGGACGCGCAGCCGCTCGCTGGTGCGCAGCCGGCGGAAGATCGTCCCGATCAGCTCGGCGCCGGCGGCGTCGTGGCCGTAGAAGGTGACCCTCCCCTCCTCCCCGACGGCCCGCGTCTGCGGCTTGGCGACGTCGTGGAAGAGCGCGCCGAAGCGCAGCGCCTCGCCGCGGGTGAGCTCGTCGGCGAGCGGCTCGGCGAGCACCGCGCCGACCTCGGCGGCGTCGGCGCCGAGGACCTCGGCGAGCCGGTCGGGCTCGAGCAGCGCGATCTGCTCCTCGAGCACCGCCAGCGTGTGCTCGTAGACGTCGAGATGGTGGTAGCGGCTCTGCTCGACGCCTTCGAGGGCGGCGACCTCCGGCAGGATCGCGGCGAGCACGCCGAGCCGCTCGGCGAGCCGCAGCCCGGCGATCGCGCCGGGCGCGGTGAGCAGCCGCCGCAGCTCGCCGAAGACCCGCTCGCCGGCCGGCTCGGCGAGCCGCGGGGCGGCGGCCGCGGTGAGCCGCTCGGTCTCGGCGTCGGGCGCCATCCCGAGCTCGGCGGCGAGCCGGACCAGGCGCAGCGGCCGCAGCGGGTCGGCGTCGTAGGCGGCCGCCCCGAGGACGCGCAGGCGGCCGGCGGCGAGGTCGGCGGCGCCGCCGAACGGGTCGAGCGGCGCGCCGCCGGCGAGCGGGACGGCGAGCGCGTTGAGCGTGAAGTCGCGCTGGGCGAGGTCGGCGGCGATCGTCTCGCCCTGCAGCGGCGAGAGGTCGCAGGTCACGGCGCGGTCGCGCGACAGCGCCCGCCAGCCGCCGAACCGCTCCGAGAGCGGGAAGCGGGGCCCGCCGAGCGCGCGCGCGGCGACGCGCGCGGCCTGCTCGACGTCGCCGGCGACGGCGAGGTCGACGTCGGTCAGCGGCCGGCCGAGCAGCGCGTCGCGGACGACGCCGCCGACGAGCCAGGCCTCGATGCCGGCCTCCGCGAAGCCGGCGCGCAGCGCGGCGACCGCCGTCGACTGGCCGAGCGCGCGGTCGAGATCGCCGCTCACGGCTCGTAAGTCCGCGGTACCCGCGCCGTGAGCCCGCAGGTGATCTCGTAGTTGATCGTCCCGATCCGGCGCGCAACCTCCTCGCAGAGGATCCGCTCGCCGCCCTGCGTCCCGATCAGCACCGCCAGGTCGCCGGGCGTCACGGTCGCGGCGGGGCCGACGTCGACGGTCACGTTGTCCATGCTGACGGTGCCGACGAGCGGGTGGCGGCGTCCGCCGATCAGCACGTCGCAGTCGTTGGTCAGCGCGCGGCGCCAGCCGTCGCCGTAGCCGATCGGCAGCGTCGCGACGACGGTGTCGCGCTCGGCGGCCCAGCGGCGGCCGTAGCCGGCGCTGGTCCCCGCGGCGAAGCGGCGCGCGGCCCCGACGGTGGACTCGAGCGTCAGCGCCGGGCGCAGGCCGCTGTCCGCGGGATCCCCCTGGAAGGGGTCGAGGCCGTAGACGGCGACGCCGCAGCGGACCATGTCGAAGTGGCTGGCTGGGTCGCGCATCGTCGCGGCGCTGTTGGCGGCGTGGAGGATGACGCCGGGATGCTCGGCGCGCAGCGCGGCGGCGAAGTCGGCGAAGCGCCGCAGCTGGGCCGGGAAGAACTCGTCGCCGCGCTCGTCGGCGGTGGCGAAGTGGGTCATCGCGCCGACGAGCGCGAGCCGGGGGTCCTCGGCGACGATCCGCGCCACCGCCAGCGCCCGCTCGGGGTCGGCGGTGCCGAGCCGCCCCATCCCGGTGTCGAGCTTGACGTGGACGCGCGCGGGCGGCCCGGCCCCGACCCGCTCGGCGAGCGCATGCGCGTAGGCGGGCTCCCAGACGACGACGTCGGCGTCGGCGCCGAGCGCGGTGGCGGTCTCGTCGCGCGTCAGCGAACCCATCGTCAGCAGCGGCCCGCGGACGCCGGCGGCGCGCAGGCGGGCGGCCTCGCCGGCGGCTGCGACCGCCAGCCACGTCGCCCCCGCCTCCTGGGCGGCGCGCGCGCACTCGACGGCGCCGTGGCCGTAGCCGTCGGCCTTGACCACGACGCACAGCTCCGCGCCGCCGGTCAGCCTTCCGCGCAGCGCGCGGCAGTTGTCGCCGACCGCCCCGAGGCTGACTCGCGCCAGCGCCCGGGCGGAGGGGACGCCGTCCATCTCAGCCGACGAGCGCCCCGAGCACGTCGAGCCGCGTCACGACGCCCACGAAGCGGCCGTGCTCGACGACCGGGAGCCGGTTGTGGCCGGACTCGTGGATCAGCCGCGCGGCCTCCTCGACCGTCTCGTCGGCGTCGATCGTGTCGGGGTCCTCGGTCATCATGTCGCCCGCGTTGGAGGCGAACGCCTTGCGCAGCCGGTCCTCGTACCGCTTCAGCGGCTCGAGGAAGACGGTGCCGCCGAAGATGTTCACGTAGTGGGGCAGGTGCAGGTCGCCGCTGTCGTCGGGCAGGACGAGGTCGGCCTCGGTGACGATGCCGACGCAGCGCCCGCCGTCGTTGACGACCGGGACGCCCGGCAGCTCGTGCTCGCGCATCACGGCGAGCACGTGCTCGACCGAGTCCTCGGGCGCGACGGTCGGCGTGTCGGCTTCCATGATGTCCCTGACGGTCTTCGGCACGGGTGGCACCCTAGCCCAAACGGGGCCGTCAGCGCGAAGCGCGGGCGCCGCCCGCCGGCGCCCGGAAGCCGCGCGGCAGGCAGTCGACGACGTCGCCGGCGACGACGTGGTCGGCGCCGATCCGCGCCGCCGCCGCGCGGCCGGCGCGGCCGTGCGCATGGGCGCCGAGCGCGGCGGCCGCGAACGGGTCGAGCCGCTTGGCCAGCAGCGCCCCGATCGTCCCCGACAGGACGTCCCCGGTCCCCGCGGTCGCGAGCGCCGGGGTGGCTCCCGGATTGACGGCGACGGGGCCGCCCGGCGCCGCGACGAGCGTGTCGTCGCCCTTGAGCAGCACGACCGCGCCGCTGCGCTCGGCGGCCTCGCGCACGGCGGCGAGCCGGTGGGCGTCGACGGCGGCGGTCGGGCGGCCCAGCAGCCGTCCCAGCTCGGCGGCGTGCGGGGTGAGCACCGTCGGCGCCCGGCGGGCGCGCAGCGCCTCCAGGCGGCCGGCGTGGGCGTTGAGGCCGTCGGCGTCGAGCAGCAGCGGGCAGCCGACCGAGGCCGCCGCGGCGCGCGCGAAGGCCACCGCGGCCGCCGAGCGGCCGAGCCCCGGCCCGAGCACGACCGCGCCGGCCCGGGCGGCGAGCCCGAGCAGCGCCTCGACGCCGGCGGGGGCGTGGGCGCCGTCGTCCTCGGGCAGCCCGTGCGGCATCTGCTCGACGAGCCGCAGCGCGAGCGCGGGCTGGGCCGAGGCGGGCACGGCGACCTGGACGTAGCCGGCTCCGGCCCGGGCGGCGCCGAGCGCGGCGAGCGCCGGGGCGCCGGTCAGCCCGCGCGAGCCACCGGCGACGACGACCACCCCCGAGTCGAACTTGCTGGCGAACCGCTGCCGGTGCGGGTAGAGGCCGAGGACCCGGGCGGAGATCAGCCCGGCGAGCGCCGGGGCGGGCGCGCCGCGCGGGATGCCGATCGGGACGACCTCGACGGCCCCGGCGTGGGCGGCGCCGGGCGCGACGTGCAGGCCGATCTTCGCTCCGTGGAAGGTGGCGGTCGCGTCGGCGACGACGGCGGCTGCGGCGACCTCGCCGGTCGAGGCGTCGACCCCGGACGGGACGTCGCAGGCGACGACCGGCGCGCCGTCGGCGCGCGCGGCGGCGATCGCCGCGATCGCGCCGGCGATCGGCTCGCGCGGCTCGCCGGCGAAGCCGGTGCCGAGCAGCGCGTCGACGACGGCCCCCGAGCCCTCGAGCGCGCCGGCGCCGTCAAGCGGCTCCGGCGGCGCGCCGGGCAGCCGCTGGAGGTTCGCGCGCGCGTCGCCGCGCAGGCGGTCGAGCGGGGCGGCGGCGATCACGTCGACCTCCCTCCCCTCCGCGCGCAGCAGTCGCGCGGCGGCGAGCCCGTCGCCGCCGTTGTTGCCCGGACCGACCAGCACCCGGATCGGCAGGCCGCCCCGCGCCAGGCGCGCCGTGACGCGCGCGAGGCCGGCGCTGGCGGCCTCCATCAGGTCGAGCGATGCAACCGCCTGCTCCTCGATCGCCCAGGCGTCGCAGGCGCGCATCTCCGCCGCGTCGTAGAGCGGGTCGAGCCAGTCGGGAAGGGCCGCCACGCCCCGATCCTAGGCCCAGCCGGACCAGATGAGTGATTTTACCGCTCTAGGGGGCACGATCACTCATCGAGTGCCGCGGAGCCCGCGTTGACGAGGATCGCGACCGCGCCGGCGGTCGTCTCGGTGTGGGTGAGCGAGACGGCGACGGTCGCGCCCCCGAGCGCGGCGGCGGCCTGCGCGGCGCGACCGGCGAGCCGCAGCCGCGGCGCCGCGCCCGTCGCGACGACCTCGATGTCGCGGAACGCCCAGGCGGTCAGACCGAGCGCCTTCGCGGCCGCCTCCTTGGCGCAGAAGCGGGCGGCGAGGTGCTGGCCGGGACGGGCCTTGCCGGCCGCGTAGGCGCGCTCGTCGTCGGTGAACAGCCGCTCGGCGAGGCGGGGCCGCCGCCGGAGCGCGCGCTCGAGGCGCTCGATCTCCAGCAGGTCGATCCCGACCACTACTCGACCGTGACCGTCTTGGCCAGGTTGCGCGGCTGGTCGACGTTGAGCCCGCGGCCGCGCGCGATGTGGTAGGCGAGCAACTGGAGCGGGATCACCGCCAGCAGCGGCTGCAGCAGCCAGTCGGTGCGCGGCACGTAGAGGACCTCCTCGGCGTGCTCGGCGACCGTCGCGTCGCCCTCGGTGGCGACGGCGAGCACGTGGGCGCCGCGGGCGCGGACCTCGGCGATGTTCGAGAGCACCTTGTCGAGCACCGGCGACTCGGTCGCCACGACCACGACGGGCGTGCGCTCGTCCAGCAGCGCGATCGGCCCGTGCTTCATCTCGCCGGCGGCGTAGGCGTCGGTCGGGACGTAGGAGATCTCCTTGAGCTTCAGCGCGCCCTCGAGCGCCGTCGCGAGGCCGGCGTGGCGGCCGAGGTAGAGGAAGAACCCCGCCTCGCGCCAGTGCTCGGCCATCGCCTGGGCGGGGCCGTCGGCCTCGTCGACGAGCCGCTGGATCAGGTGCGGGAGCCCGCGCAGGTCGGCGACCAGCGCCGTGACCCGCTCCGCCGGCAGCGTCGCGCGCACTTCGGCCAGCCGCAGCGCCAGCAGGTACATCGCCGCGACCTGGGAGACGAACGTCTTGGTCGCCGCGACGCCGATCTCGAGGCCGGCGCGGGTGAACAGGACGCCGTCGGCGTCGCGCGTGGCCTGGCTGCCCATCACGTTGGTGATCGCGAGCACGCGGGCGCCCTTCTCGCGCGCGAGCCGCATCGCCGCGAGCGTGTCCGCGGTCTCGCCCGACTGGGTGATGCCGACCACGAGGTCGCGCTCGTCGACGACCGGGTCGCGGTAGCGGAACTCCGAGGCGATGTCCATCTCCACCGGTACCCGCGACCACGACTCGATCGCGTAGCGGCCGAGCAGCCCCGCGTGGTAGGAGGTCCCGCAGGCGACGACGACGATCCGCCGCAGGTCACCCAGCTCGGCGTCGCCGATGCCGATCTCGCCGAGCGCGACGCCGTCGCCGATCAGCCGGTCGGCGACCGTCTCGGCGACCGCGTCGGGCTGCTCGTGGATCTCCTTGAGCATGAACGTCTCGTAGCCGGCCTTCTCGGCGGCCTCCTCGTCCCAGTCGACATCCTGGGCGGGACGGTCGACCGGCGCGCCCGCGGCGGTCGTGAACTGCGCGCCGGCGGGCGTGATCACGACGATCTCGTCGTCCTCGACGAGCTGCACCCGCCGCGTGTCGGCGAGGAACGCCGGGATCGCCGAGGCGACGAACGTCTCCCCCTCCCCGAGTCCGACGACCAGCGGGCACTCCTTGCGCGCGGCGACCAGCGTGCCGGGCTCGTCGGCGTGGGCGGCGACGAAGGCGTAGTGGCCGCGCAGCTCGGCGTAGGCGGCGCGCACCGCGGCGGTCAGGTCGCCGTCGTAGCGGGCGGCGACCAGGTGGGCGACGACCTCGGCGTCGGTCTCGGAGCTGAAGCGCGCTCCGTCGGCCTCGAGCTCGCGCCGCAGCGCGGCCCAGTTCTCGACGATCCCGTTGAGGACCACGTGGACGCGGCCGGCGGTGTCGTCGTGGGGATGGCAGTTGGCCTCGGTGACGCGGCCGTGGGTCGCCCAGCGGGTGTGGCCGATGCCGCAGCGGGCGCCGTCGTCGCCGTCAGCCTCCTCGACCGCCGCCCGCAGCCGCGCGAGGTTGCCGACCGCGCGCACGGTCTCGACGTCGCCGCCGGCGACCAGGGAGATGCCGGCGGAGTCGTAGCCGCGGTACTCGAGCTTCTCGAGCCCGGCGAGCAGCACCTCCCGGCACGGCCGCCCGCCCGTGTATCCCACGATGCCGCACATAGAGGACGAAGAGGGTAGCCGCAGCCGCCGCTCGACCGCCGGCTCGGCGCGTCAGCCGAGCTCGCGCTCGACGGCGGCGACGAGCCGCCCGGCGACCGCCGCGCACTCGCCGTCGTCGGGCGCCTCGACCATCACCCGCACGAGCTGCTCGGTGCCCGACGGGCGCACCAGCACCCGTCCGCGGCCTTCGAGCGCCTCGGCCTCGCGGGCGATCGCCTGCTGGACGGCCGCCGCGCCGTCGAGCGCCTCGCGGTCGGCGACCGCCACGTTGATCAGCGTCTGGGGCAGCTTGCGCATCGCGGCGCGGTCGGCGAGGTCGCCGCCGGCGAGCGCCTCGAGCGTCAGCAGCGCGGCGGCGATCCCGTCCCCGGAGGGCACGAAGCCCGCCTCGATGATGTGGCCGGACTGCTCGCCGCCGAGGCTCCAGCCGCGCCGCAGCAGCTCGGCGAGCACGTGGCGGTCGCCGACCGGCGTCACGGCGACCTCGATCCCCGCGTCGGCCATCGCGGTGTGGAAGCCGTAGTTGGTCATCACCGTGACCGCGACGCCGTCGCCGGGCAGGCGGCCGGCGGCGCGCAGGTGCAGCGCGGCGAGCGCGATCAGCTCGTCGCCGTCGACGACCGTCCCGGCGCGGTCGACGGCGAGCATCCGGTCGCCGTCGCCGTCGAAGGCGAAGCCGACGTCGTGACCGCCGGCCGCGACCCGCTCCGCGAGCGCCTCGACGTGGGTCGAGCCGACGCCGTCGTTGATGTTGCGCCCGTCGGGGTCGACGGCGAGCGCCTCGACGTCGGCGCCGAGGCGGCGGAAGATCTCGGGCGCGACGCGGTAGGTCGCGCCGTGCGCGCAGTCGAGCAGCACCCGCCGGCCGCCGAGGTCGAGGTCGGCGAAGCGCAGCTCCAGCTCGCGCAGGTAGTCCGCGTCGGCGCCGTGCAGCGCGCGGATCCTGCCGATCCCGCGCTCGGAGCCCGCGACGCCACGCTCGACGAGCGCCTCGATCGCCTCCTCACGCGCGTCGGGGACCTTCGTCCCGTCGGCGCCGAAGAACTTGATGCCGTTGTCGCGATAGGGGTTGTGCGAGGCCGAGACGACGGCCGCCAGGTCGAAGCCGTGGCGGCGGGTCAGCAGGGCCGCGCCGGGCGTCGGCAGCACCCCGCCGAGCAGCGCGTGCCCGCCGCCGGCCGCGACGCCGGCCGCGAGCGCCGCCTCGAGCATCTCGCCCGACTCGCGCGTGTCGCGCACGATCAGGACCTGCGGCGGGCCGTCGGCGCCGGCGTCCCAGGCCGTGGCGGTCGCGGCCCGGCCGAGCGCGAGCGCGAGCTCGGCGGTCAGGAGCTCCCCGGCGGCGCCGCGGACGCCGTCCGTGCCGAACAGCCGTCCCACGGAGGTCTCGCTAGCGCTTGGAGAACTGCGGGCGCTTGCGGGCCTTCTTGAGGCCGGCCTTCTTGCGCTCCTTCACGCGCGGGTCGCGCGTGAGGAAGCCGCGCCGCTTGAGCTCGCCGCGAAGGTTGGGGTCGGCATCGACGATCGCCCGTGTGATGCCATGGCGGAGCGCGCCGGCCTGGGCCGAGATGCCGCCGCCGTGGATCTTGGCGACCACGTCCATGCGGGCCTGCTGACCGACGGTCTCGAGCGGACGGCGGGCGAGCGTCTGCAGCGTCGGCCGCGGGAAGTACTCCTCGAGCGTGCGCCCGTTGATCTCGTACTTGCCGGTGCCGGGCTTGAGCGTGACGCGCGCGACGGCGCTCTTGCGCTTGCCGGTCGCCCGGTAGCGGGCGTCGGCGGCGAGGTCGAGGACCGCCTCGAGCGGGCCGTGGTCGACCTCCTCGTCGTCGTCGGGCGTCGAGGTCGCGACGACCTCGGCCTCGGGCTCGCCGTCGACCTCGGCGCCGGCCCAGCTGGGCTCCTCGACGCGCGGCTTGTCCTCCTCGAGGACGAGGTCGGGCTCGAGGTGGGCACCGGGGATGACCTCCGGCTCGTCGGACTTGGAGTCCTTCTTGCGCTTGGGCTTCGGCCGCTCGGCAGGCTCCTCGCCCGCCGGCTGCTCCGCCTCTGGCTGCTCGGGCGGCGTGGCGTCAGCGTCAGGCTGCTCGGTCGGCGTCGCGTCGGCGTCCGGCTCGCCGGACGCGTCGGCGTCGGCCTCCGCGGCGGGGGCCTCCTCGCCGGTGGGCGCGTCGTCGCTCGCGGCGGCCTCGGGCGCCGCGGCATCCCCGGCGTCGGCCTCCTCGGCTGCCGGCGCCTCGGCGTCGGGCTGCTCGGGCGTCGGCTCGTCCTGCGGGGTGTCCTGCGGCTCGTCGGCCATCGTCACTTGTCGGTCTCCATCGGCTTGGGCTGCTGCGCGGCGTGGGGATGGTCCGGCCCCGCGTAGACCTTCAGCTTGCGCAGCTGGGCGCGAGCGATCCGGTTGCGCGGCAGCATCCCCTTGACGGCGAGGCGGATTACCTCCTCCGGCCGGCGATCGAGCATCTCCGCGAGCGTCCGGCTGCGCAGGCCGCCGGGGTAGCCGGAGTAGCGGTGGTAGAGCTTCTCCTCGCGCTTGCGGCCGCTGACCGAGATCTTCTCCGCGTTGACGACGACGACGAAGTCGCCGACGTCGCAGTGCGGGGTGAACTCGGGCTTGTGCTTGCCGCGCAGGCGGTCGGCGATCTGGGTGGCGAGGCGGCCGAGCGTCTGCCCGGTCGCGTCGACCACGAGCCAGTCGCGCTCGCGGTTCTCAGGGGTGGCAACGTAGGTCTTCATCGGTGTTCTCGCGGCCGCGGCATACCGGCGGGAGATCGCAGCGACTCCCGGCTTCCGGCCCGACCGGCCGCACAGTGTGGCACAAGCCGGCGCGGCGGGCATCTACCCCACGCCGACCGCGGCGTGTTCTATGCTGCCGCCCAGTTTCGAAGCCTGCCGAATCCCCGCGGGTCCGCTCGCTGGGAACGGGGGAACCAATCGGCCGCCGCCAGGTGGTCGAGGGGCGAATCGGATCGTGGTCCCACCACCGCCGTAGCGCCGCTCTTTCGGCGCGAGCCCGTCAGCTAACCCCGTAGGCGCAAGAGAAAGAGAGGCGAGACCGAGCGTGCCTTCGGGTCGAGCAACCTACGCAGCACTGGCCATCTGCGCGGCCCTCGCGGCGCCCGCGACCGCGTCCGCCGCGGCGACCGACAAGTCCTCCGCCGGCGGCGTCGTCTTCGTCGAGACGCCCCGGATCGGCAAGGTGGTCTGCGTCAAGCGCTGCGCGGCCGGCAAGCGGGTCCAGGGCGGCAGCCTCGTCCGCTTGAGCGGCCGGTCGCTCGGCGACGTCTCCGCCGCGGTCTTCCACGGCTCCGACGGCGACGCCGACGACGTCCGCACCACCAGGGTGCGGTCCCTCGGCACCCGTCGCGCCCGGGCGCGGGTGCCCAAGAAGGCGGTCTCGGGGCCGATCTCGCTGGTCACCGCCGCCGAGGTGTCGTCGCCTCCGAGCCAGCCGCTGGCGATCCTTCCGCCGCTCCCGGGCGACGTCCTCGCCGGCGCCGACCATGTCTTCCCGGTGCGCGGCAAGTTCCGCTTCGGCGGCAGCGCCGGTCGGTTCGGCGCCGGCCGCGGCGGCCGCAGCCACCACGGCCACGACGTCTTCGCCCGCTGCGGCACGCCGATGGTCGCGGCGCGCGGCGGCAGCGTTCAGATGGAGGGCTACCACGGGCTCGCGGGCTACTACCTCGTCATCGACGGCGAGGACACCGCCACCGACTACGTCTACATGCATCTCGCCGAGCGCAGCCCGTTCCGCCGCGGCGACTCGGTCGCCACCGGCCAGCGGATCGGATCGGTCGGGGACACCGGCAACGCGAGCGGCTGTCATCTCCACTTCGAGCTGTGGTCGGGCCCCGGCTATTACGAGGGCGGCCGCCCCTTCGACCCCTTCCCCGCCCTGCGCTCCTGGGCGCGCGCCGATGCGGCACGCCGCGCGGCACGCTCCTAGACTCAGGCAGCCCGTCCCAGCAAGGCCCCGGAGGAAACGAGATCCAGTGCCCGCCCGTCATTCGCTCCCCGTCCGCCGGCTCGCGACGCTGCTTGTGGCCGCCGTCACCTGCACCGCGCTGGCGGTGGGACTGGCCCAGCCGGCGGCCGCCGCGAAGCTGAAGTTCAAGCAGCCGGCCTGCGGCAAGCTGAAGAAGAAGGCCAACAAGGCGAAGCCGGGCGGCGCCAAGCGCAGTGCCCGCCGTGCCTTCCGGCAGTGCCAGGCGAACATGAAGGCCTACCGGCAGATCCGCAACTTCCAGTACGTCGGCAGCCGCACCGACGGCCTCGCGATCGACTCGACCTACTGCGCCAACGGCAAGGTGGCCAACCGGACCGAGGTCTACCGCCAGGGCTGGCGCGTGGTCGACGCGAAGGTCGCGCGCAACGGCAAGCGACTGAAGGCGATCGTCGAGGCGTGGATCCCCGGCGGACGGTTCGTCCAGGGCATCCTGCGTCAGGGCGACGTCTGGAAGGTCGGCTACGAGTCGGGCGGCCGGGTCTTCAACGCCGGCGAGGTCACCCGCACCAGGGCCGCCTCAGCCTGCCGGTCGCTCTAGCCGCCCGAGGACAACACCGCCAGCCGCGTTCTGGACGTGGCTGGCAAGGACGCAGGGGGCCGTGGCGCCCGCCACAGGGCGCGAGGCCCCCGAGGACACCGCCAGCCGCGTCCAGAACGCGGCTGGGTTACTCCCACTCGATGGTGCCGGGAGGCTTGCTGGTGATGTCCAGCACGACCCGGTTGACCTGCCTGATCTCGTTGATCATGCGTGAGGCGACGCGC
This sequence comes from Solirubrobacterales bacterium, assembly GCA_012718975.1. Taxonomy (GTDB): domain Bacteria; phylum Actinomycetota; class Thermoleophilia; order Solirubrobacterales; family Thermoleophilaceae; genus JAAYBF01. The sequence continues at coordinate 15,912 of JAAYBF010000159.1, forward strand.
TCGAGCAGGTCGTAGGGGAGCCTGGCCCAGTCGGCGGTCATCGCGTCGTCGCTGGTGACGGCGCGGACGACGACGACGTAGCCGTAGGTCCGCTCGTCGCCTTGGACGCCGACGGTGCGCAGGTCGCCGGGCAGGACGCAGAAGGACTGCCAGAGCTCGCGGTAGAGGCCGGCGGAGCGGATCTCCTCCTGGAGGACGAAGTCGGCGTCGCGGAGGATCTCGAGCCGCTCCTTGGTGACCTCGCCGCCGACGATCCGGATACCTAGTCCGGGGCCGGGGAACGGCTGGCGCCAGACGAGCCGCTCGGGCAGGCCGAGCTCGATGCCGACCTTGCGGACCTCGTCCTTGAACAGGGAGCGCAGCGGCTCGACGAGCTCGAACTCGAGGTCGTCGGGCAGGCCGCCGACGTTGTGGTGGGACTTGATCGTCGCGGCGCCGGTGCCGCCGCCGGACTCGATGACGTCGGAGTAGAGGGTGCCCTGGACGAGGTAGTCGGCGTCGCCGAGCCTGGCGGCCTCCTCCTCGAAGACCCGGATGAACTCGGCGCCGATCGCCTTGCGCTTGGCCTCGGGCTCGGTGACGCCGGCTAGGCGGGCGAGGAACCGCTCCTCGGCGTCGACGGCGACCAGCGGCACCTTGAAGTGGTCGCGGAAGGCGCTGATGACCTGCTCGCCCTCCCCTTTGCGCATCAGCCCGTGATCGACGAAGACGCAGGTGAGCTGGTCGCCGATCGCGCGGTGGACGAGCAGCGCGGCGACGGAGGAGTCTACGCCGCCGGAGAGGCCGCAGACGACCTTGCCGTCGCCGACCTGCTCGCGGATGCGCCGGATCTGCTCCTCGGCGACCGAGGCGGCGTTCCAGGCCATGTCGCAGCCGCAGACGTCCTCGAGGAAGCGGGTGAGGATCTGGGTGCCGTAGGGGGTGTGGACGACCTCGGGGTGGAACTGGATGCCGTAGATGCCGCGCTCGACGTCCTCGAAGGCGGCGACGGGCGACTCGGTGGAGGAGGCGAGCGCTACCGAGCCGGGCGGCGGCGCGTAGACGGTGTCGCGGTGGCTCATCCAGCAGCTCTGCTCGGCGGGCAGGTCGGCGAGCAGCGTGCCGTGCTCACGGACAGTCAGCTGCGAGCGGCCGAACTCCCCCACCGCGGCGCTCTCGACGCGGCCGCCGAGCCGGTGGACCATCGCCTGCATGCCGTAGCAGATGCCGAGCACGGGGATGCCGAGCTCGAGCAGCTCGGGGTCGAGCGCGGGCGCCCCGTCGGCGTAGACCGAGGCGGGGCCGCCCGAGAGGATCAGGCCCTTCGGCGCCCGCCTGCGGATCTCCTCGATCCCGACATGGTGGGGCAGCAGCTCGCTGAAGACGCCGCACTCGCGGACGCGGCGGGCGATCAGCTGGGAGTACTGACCGCCGTAGTCGAGCACGACAACCTCGTCCTGGCGCGCGGCCACGGGCGCCGGTACCGCCGGGGCGCCGATGGGCTCGGCGCCCGCCGACCCCGTCGCTCCGGCGGCCACCACGCCGCCGCCGGACCCAGCCGCGCCGGTCACCTACTCGACCAGCGCCGGATCGGCGGGGGTCGGGCCGGCGCCGTTGACGACGCCGTCGGTCGCGGGCGCGGCCTTCGCGGCCGACTGGGCGCCCATGCCGATCGCCTGGTCGCGCTGGAGCTGCTTGCCCTCCGTCTGCAGCGACGGGGCGACCATCACCTCGGCGCGGTGGAAGGACGGGATGTCCTCGTAGCCGCAGGTCGCCATCGAGGTCCGCAGGCTGCCCATCAGGTTGAAGGTGCCGTCGTTCTCGTGGGCGGGGCCGAGCAGGATCTGCTCGAGCGTGCCGTTCTGGGTCGTCTGGACGCGGGCGCCGCGCGGCAGGTCGGGATGGAAGGTCGCCATCCCCCAGTGGTAGCCGTGTCCGGGCGCCTCGTAGGCGCGCGCGAGCGGTGAGCCGATCATCACGGCGTCGGCGCCGCAGGCGAAGGCCTTGGAGATGTCGCCGCCGTTGCGCATGCCGCCGTCGGCGATCACCTTGACGTACTCGCCGGTCTCGAGCATGTGCTGCGAGCGCGCTGCGGCGACGTCGGCGATCGCGGTCGCCTGCGGGACGCCGATGCCGAGCACGCCACGGGTGGTGCAGGCGGCGCCTGGGCCGACGCCGACGAGCACGGCGGCGGCGCCGGTGCGCATCAGGTGCAGCCCGGTCGAGTAGGAGGCGCAGCCGCCGACGACGACGGGCACGTCCTGGGGCACTTCCTCGCGGATGAACTCCTTGAGGTTGAGCGGCGGACGCGACTCGTCGGTCGAGACGTGCTCGGCGGAGATCACGGTGCCCTGGATGACGAGGATGTCGATCCCGGCGTCGACGGTGACCTCGTAGAAGTCGCGCACGCGCTGCGGCGTCAGCGAAGCGGCGCAGACGACGCCCTGGTCCTTGATCTCGCGGATCCGCTTGGCGATCAGCTCCTTCTTGACCGGCTCGCGGTAGATCCGCTGCATCTCCGCTGTCGCCTCGTCCTTCTCGAAGGTCGAGATCCGCGCGAGCTGCTCCTCGGCGTCGTCGTAGCGGCAGAAGACGCCCTCGAGGTTGAGGACGGCGAGGCCGCCGAGCTTGCCGATCGCGCCCGCGGTGCGGGGCGAGACCACCCCGTCCATCGCCGAGGCGAGCAGCGGCAGCTCGAAGCGGTAGTTGCCGAGCGTCCAGGTGATGTCGATGTCGTCGGGGTCGCGCGTGCGGCGCGAGGGGACGATGGCGATGTCATCGAAGCCGTAGGCCCGACGGCCCTTCTTGCCCCGACCGATCTCGATCTCCATAGCGTGAATCCTAGGTTCGGCGACGGACGAACACCCGAGACTACCAACGCTGCTTTTCCGCTTCGCGGAGCCGTTTCCCGCAAGTTGCGGAAATCAGCCGCCAACCTGCAGCGCGGGCGCGTCGAGCGTCTCGAGCGCGACGTCGGCGGCGAGCCGCTCGACCTCGCGCGGATCGATCACCCCGGCGCCGAAGTGCTGCGTGGACTCGGCGCCGCAGGCGACGCCGAAGCGCAGCGACTCCTCGTCGGAGAGGCCGTCGTAGCGGCCCGCGACGTAGCCGGCGAGGAAGGCGTCGCCGGAGCCGACCGAGGAGACCGGCTCCAGCGGCTCGAGCGTGGCGCGCGCGAGCCGCCGCGGACGGGTCGCGTCGGCCTCGTCGCCGTAGAGCGCGAGGCAGCCGTCGGCGAGCGTCATGATCGCCTCGCCGGCGCCGAGCGCGACCATCTCGGGCAGCGCGTTGTGGCGGTCCTCGTCGTCGGCGAACTCGTGGCCGACGAGCTCCTCGGCCTCGTTCTGGTTCGGCGCGATGACGTGCGGCTGGGCGCGCACCGCCTGGCGCAGCGGCTCGCCCTCGCAGTCGAGCACGGTCGTGACGTCGAGGCGGCGCAGCTCGCCGACGAGCTGGCCGTAGAGCCCAGCGTCGACGCCGCGCGGCAGGCTGCCGCTGAACACGCAGATCTCGGCTCCCTTGGCGAGGTAGAGCAGCTTGTCGACGAAGAGGTCGAGCTCGGTCTCGGCGACGGTCGGGCCGTGCTCGTTGATCTCGGTCTGCTCGCCAGAGGTCGGGTCGACGACGGCGGTCGAGGTCCGGGACTCCTGCCGGATCCGGACGAAGTCGCAGAGGATCGCCTCGTCGGTGAGCTGCTCGACGATCCGGGCGCCGGTGTGGCCGCCTGCGAAGCCGGTCGCGATCACCGGGCGGCCGAGCGACTTCAGCGCGCGGGCGACGTTGACGCCCTTCCCGCCCGGCATCGAAGCCTGCTCGACGGCGCGGTGGCGCCGGCCGAGCCGGAAGCTGGGGACGGCGAGCGTCTTGTCGATCGCCGCGTTGAGGGTGACGGTGATGATCATCGGCCTAGGCGGTGTCCGGGTCGTCGGGCAGTCGCCCGCGCGGCCGGCGACGCTCCCTCCGCCTCCGCCGGTGGCGACGCCGCCCGACCGTCATGCCCGTGATGCCTGCTGCGGAAACGATGACCAACGCGGCGAGCGCCGTCAAGGGAAATCCGAGCGCGTGGGTCAGTTGGCGCAGCGGGCCGGCGCCCGGGACCTCCGTCCCGGTGAGCAGCGCGACCCGGCGCACGCGCTCGCCGTCGCGCAGGACGGTGACCGTGCCGACGCGCGTCCCGGCGGCCAGCTCGCCCTCGAGCTCCTCCGGGGCGCGCAGGCGCTCGACGATCTCCTGGTCGCGCCGGGCGGTGACCGCGACGCGCCGCGCGGCGACCAGCGGCACGGTCTCGTCGCGGTGGGCGACCGCGGCGCGGGCCAGCTCCTCCCCCCTGCGCAGCGCCGGCACCCGGCGGTACTGGGCGAGGCCGTAGCGCAGCAGCGCGAGCGTGTCGGCGTCGCGGGCGGCCTCGCTCGGCTCGCCGAGCACGACGCTGACTACCTGCGCGCCGTTGGCCGAGGTCGCCGATCCGACGAGGACGTAGCCGGCCTGGCTGGTGTGACCGGTCTTGACGCCGTCGACGGCGGGCACCTCGACGACGAGCCGGTTGCGGTTGTCGATCGTCCGCGGACGGGCGCCGGACTCCAGCGTGGCGACGGGCAGGTCGGCGATCCGCGCGAAGGTGGGGTCGGCGAGCAGCCGGCGCGCGAGCGTCGCGAGGTCGGTCGCGGTCGAGTAGTTGCCGGGGTCGTCGAGGCCGATCGGGTTGGCGTAGCTGGTGCCGTCGAGACCGAGCTCGGCGGCGCGCTCGTTCATCGCGGCGACGAACGCCGCCGTCGAGCCGGAGATTCCCTGGGCGAGCGCGACGGCGGCGTCGTTGGCGCTCTCGAGCATCAGCGCGACGAGCAGATCCTCGACGCGCATCCGCTCGCCGGGCTGGAGGTCGATCCGCGACTCGACCGGCGCGGCACGGTAGTCGGAGGCCGGGAAGACGTCGTCGAGCTCGGCCCGCTCGAGCGTCAGCAGGGCGGTCATCAGCTTGGTGGTGCTGGCGATCGCGGCGCGGCGGTCGGGCTCCTTGCTCAGGAGCACGGTGCCGTCGCGCGCGTCGACGAGCAGCGCCGCGCGGGCGCCGTCGAGCGCCGGCGGCTCGACCGTCGCGGCGGGAGCGGCGGTCGGGACGCCGACCAGCGCGGCGACCGCGAGCGCGATCACGGCGAGCCGTCTCACCGCCACTACCGCAGCTTGATCTTCTGGCCGGCGATCAGCGCCTGGGGGTCGATCTCGGGGTTCAGCTCGAGCAGCGTGTCGACCGGGACGCCGGTCTCCTCGGCGATCGCCCCGAGCGTGTCGCCCGACTGGATCGTGTAGTTGGCGGGCTGTCGTGGGCGCTGCGGGGTGGTCGCCGTGGTGCCCTGGCTCTCGGTGGAGTCGGAGGCGGTGCTGGAGGAGCCGCCCGTCGAGTCGTCGCCGGCGAGCGAGCCGCCGATCACCACCACGACCGCCAGCGCGCAGGCGATCAGGGCCAGCGGGGCCAGCAGGCGGGCGATGCTGCGCGGTTGTCCCTGGGACGCCATCCGAACCGAACCTCAGCGGGGCAGCATAGGGGCTAGACCCGCCATGCCAGCGCACGCAGCTCGTCGGCGGCGGCGGCGGCCGCGGCCGCGGGATCGCCGCCGCGGTCGGCGTGGGCGTTGACGATCGAGCGCGAGGCGGCGACCAGCCCGGCGGCGGGATGCGGCGCGAACGCCGGGCCGAGCGCGTCGGCGCTGCCGCCCTGGGCGCCGACCCCGGGCAGCAGGAAGATCGCGTGCGGCATCAGCGTGCGCAGCCGCTGCAGCCGCTCGGGGCGCGTGGCGCCGCAGACCGCGCCGACGTGCGAGAGCCCGCAGTCGCCGCGGTGGTCGGTGCCGAAGACGTCGACGAGCTGGGCGAGCCGCTCGTGCAGCGGCCGCCCGCCGGCGTCGAGGTCCTGGAGGTCGGCGGCGCCGGGGTTCGACGTGTTGACGAGCAGGAAGCAGCCGGCGCCGGCGGCGGCGGCCGCGTCGACGAGGGGCTCGATCGCATCGCCGCCGAGCAGCGGGTTGGCGGTGAAGGCGTCGGCGCCGAATCCGGGGACGGGCCCGAACGGGCCGTCGGTCTCGCCGACGAGCGCCTGCGCATAGGCGCTCGCGGTGACCGGGACGTCGCCGCGCTTGCCGTCGGCGAGCACCAGCAGGCCGGCGGCCCGCGCGTGGTCGCGAACCTCCTCGAGCGCGCGCCAGCCGGCGGAGCCGAGCCGCTCGAAGCACGCGAGCTGCGGCTTGACCGCGACGCACGAAGCGCCGGCGGCGTCGATCGCCAGCCGGCAGTGGGCGGTGACCGCGGCGGCGGTCCGGGCGGCGGGCGTGTCGCCGTCCGCGCCTTCAAGCGCGGACGGCCACAGCCGGGCCGGATCCGGGTCGAGGCCGAGGACTATCCGGCTGCGACGCTCCTCGACGAGCGCCGCGAGCCGGTCGGCGAAGTGCCTCAGCCCTTCACAGCCTTCTTGAGCGCGGAGCCGGAGGAGAACCGCGGAACCTTGCTCGCGGCGATCTGGATGCGCTCGCCCGTCTGCGGGTTGACGCCCTGACGCGCGCCGCGCTCCGCGACCGAGAACTTCCCGAAGCCGGTGAAGTTGACCTCACCACCGCGCTTGAGGGTCTCCTCGATGACCGTCAGGACCGCGTCGACGGCCGTCCCGGCATCACCCTTGGAAAGGCCGGACTCCGCGGCCACCTGATCGACGAACTCTGACTTCGTCACCTTGATTCCTCCTTAGAGGGCTGAACAGTGCGGCGAAACTAACAACGGCCGCGGACGACGGACCCAAGAATCGGCTCTGCAAGCGGGTCCGACAGGCTCAGTTCCCGCTATTTGCGGGCTTCGCCGCCGCCGTCATGCGCTCCGCGACCTCGAGCAGCTCGTCGTGTCCGCGCGCACCGGGCGGCCACAGTCGCGGGTCCCCGGCGGCTCTGTAGAGCAGGATCCGCGGCGCGCGCTCGCGCTGGCGGCGCCGGACTGCGCCCGCCACGCCCTCCGCGACGGCGGTCGCCCGCGCGACCGCGCCCTTCGGCCGGTCCCTCACGCCGCCTCCGTCTCCGCGCGCAGCTCGGCGAGCGCCCGGCCGAGGTCGTAGAGGGTCAGCGACGGCAGCGCCGAGCGGCGTGTGACGCAGGCGATCGCGTGCAGGTGGTCGCGGACCGCGAACACCGCCCCGGTCGCGGTCTGCACCTCGATCTGGGCGACGGGCTCGTCCGAGGCGGCGTCGGCGCGCTCGACCAGCTCGCGCGCGAGCTCCCCCAGCTCGCGCCGCCGCCCGGAGTCGGCGCAGCTCGCCTCGACGAGCCCGCCGGCGGCGTCGAGCACGACGACCGCTTCGACGTCGATCGAGCCGTCACGGAGCCGTCCAGCCACCATCGCGGTCACAATAGCCGCGTGCCGCTCGCCCGAATCTCCTGGATCGTCACCATCGCGATCTGCGGCCTCGCCGCACTGATCCTCCTCCTCAACGGCTACTCCGGCTACGCCGGCCTCCTCGTCGCCGTCGGCGCCGCGGCGGCGGTGAACCTGCTGTAGGCGGGGCGGCGCCGGCGCGGAGGGCCCAGTGGCGCTCCGCTCGGGGCGGGCGGGCGAGGGTTGGGACGGAGTTCGGTTGGCTGGGTAGGGAGGGGTGCGGTTCGGAGCGGGGTTGGTTCGACCGTTTCGCCCCCGGGTTCAGACGCCGCCCCGCCGTTTTTCGGCCTCCGAAAGCTCGGGTGAGAGTTACGGCCAATATTTGGCCGCAACTCTCACCGCGCTCCTGAGCGGCGGGCGTTGGGCCTCGTCGCCGAGCCCACCTTCACCGCCCCGCTGTTTCCCGGCGGTTTCAGGGTCCATCCATCATCTCCCAGTAGATCCTTCGCCCATCCATCGTTTGCCGCGCATAGACCGGCAAACGTCGGACCGGCGCCAGCGGGGCCAGGAATCGTCGGCCACCCTCGCGGCAGGCCAGACAACGCCGGACCCGAAGCCCAAGGACGAGCCGACGCTCCAGGCTCCCGCTCCCACCCAAACAAGGGCCGGCGCGTAGCGCCCACCCACGCTCGCCTCCGCGGGTGGCGACGGTGGCGACTTTGTGCGCGCAGGCGAAGCGTGGAGCTACTCCCGAAGACCCTCCACCGGAGCGCCGGCACCACGCCGATCGGGAGAGCGCTTAGCGAAGCCGAGCACGGAAAGCGCCACCGGAGACAGGACCCGCGGGCAGAGCGGCAAGACCCTAGGCCGCCCCCCGGCCCCCCAACGCCGACGGGCCGCCCGCAGGCGGCCCGTCGCTGAAGCGGATGTCCCGGTCGGCTTAGACCAGGAACGGGATGATCAGGATGGCCACGATGTTGGCGACCTTGATCATCGGGTTGATGGCGGGGCCGGCGGTGTCCTTGTAGGGGTCGCCGACGGTGTCGCCGGTGACCGAGGCGGCGTGGGCCTCGGAGCCCTTGCCGCCGAACTCGCCGTCCTCGATCAGCTTCTTGGCGTTGTCCCAGGCGCCGCCGCCGCTGGTCATGGAGATGGCCAGGAACAGGCCGGTGATGATGGAGCCCATCAAGACTCCGCCCAGGACCAGGTA
>JAAYBF010000021.1 GCA_012718975.1 Solirubrobacterales bacterium
CCGGCTGCGGGCCGCCGCCGGGCCGAGGGTCCCGATGGCCGCGATGACGCTCTACGACCCGTTCCTCGCCTCCTGGTTCGACGGCCCGGGCGGCAAGCTGATCGCCAAGGTCTCCCAGGACCTCGCGCGCGACCAGGTCAACGCGGTGCTGATCCGCGCATTTCGCAGGCACGGGTTCGAGATCGCCGACGTCGCCAGGCGGATGCGCACCTACGCCCCGTTCTCGACCGACGGCGAGTCGACCGGCACCCCTCCCCTCCCGGTCCGCCGGATCTGCCGCCTGACGTGGATGTGCGCCCCCGCCCCGCGCGGCCCGGACATCCACGCCAACAAGGCCGGCTACCGCCTGATCGCCGCCACCTTCGCCAGGACGATCGGCAGAGCCGCCCGCTGAGCGCCGGAGGGCTATAGTTGTCGTCCCCTGCGGCTGTAGCTCAGTTGGCTAGAGCGTCTGCTTGCCATGCAGAAGGTCGTCGGTTCGAATCCGATCAGCCGCTCCTCACGAAGACCCCGCTCCGGCGGGGTTTTCGCGTTCTAGCGCGCCTCACCGGATCGCCTCCGGGTCGATGCGGGCGTCGCGGAGGTCGACGCGGGCGCCGCGGAGGGTGACGCCCTCGGCGCGGAGGCGGGCGAGCTGGCGGTCGCCCTTGGGGGCGGAGCCGTCGGCGCGGACGACACGCCACCAGGGCACCGTGTCGCCGACCCCTGCGAGGACGCGGCCGGCGTGGCGGGGAGCGCCGGGCGACAGGTCGCCGTAGGTGGTCACCAAGCCGGCCGGGACGCGGCGGACGCGGTCGAGGATCGTGTCCGCCGCGAGGGCCACAGCGATCAGCGTCGAGCCCGATAGAGCAGATGGGTGACGCCGGGCGCCTCGACCGCCTCGACCTGCTCGAGCCCGGTCCCCGCGCCCGCTCCGTTCGCGAACAGGCGCTCGCCGTCGCCGAGCAGCACCGGCGCCACGCTGATCAGCAGCTCGTCGACCAGCCCCGCCGCCAGGTACTGGTTGACGACGTCGGCGCCGCCGGAGAGCGCGACGTCGCCGCCGCCCGCGGCCGCGCGCGCCGCGTCGAGCGCCGCCTCGATGCCGTCGGTGACGAAGGTGAAGGTCGTGGAGCCCTTGACCAGCGGCGGACGGGCGTGGTGGGTGAGCACGAACACCGGGTGGCCGAACGGGGGCTCGTCGCCCCACCAGCCCTCCCACGCCGGCTCGGCCCACGGCCCGGGCCCACCCCCGAACATCCTTCGGCCCATGATCGTCGCGCCGATGCCCTCCAGCGACCCCTCCATCACCGCCGTGCTCGCGTTCACCTCGCCGCCGTCGCGGCCGTGGGTGGCGCGCCAGGCCTCGAGCGCCAGCGCCCACTCGTGCAGCGCCTCCCCGCCCTCGCCGAGCGGCGCGCTCACGCTCTGGTTCGGCCCGGCGACATAGCCGTCGAGCGACATCGATATCCGCAACCTCAACTCCGCCACAGCGCTCTCCTCTCCGACAGGCTCGCCCGTCACCAAACCGTCCGATTGTCTCTGAGACCGCGCGCCCCGCGCGATCTCATCGCGCAGCAGGCTGCGGCGCACCGCCGCTCGACAATAGGAAGCTATCTTCCTATACTTCGGCGAATGCCGCGACGCAAGCCGGGAACCCTGTTGGCGCTCGAGAGCGAGATCCTCGCGACGGCACTGGCGATGCGCCGGGACGGCGAGCCGGCTTTCCATGGGTTCGCGCTCGCGCGGCGGCTCAAGGACGAGCGCGGGTCTCGATCGCTGACCGCGCACGGGACCCTCTACAAGGCGCTCGGACGGCTCGAGGGATTCGGACTGCTCACCTCCCGCTGGGAGGACGGCGAGATCGAGGGCCGGCCCCGGCGGCGGCTCTACGAGCTCAGCGGCCGCGGCGCCGAGACGGCCGAGCGGGCGCTCGCCGAGCGGCGAGCGAAGCCCTCCCCACATGCCGCGACCGCGTCGCGACCCGTCGGGAGACCGGCATGAAGCCCGAGCGCATCGCCGCGCTCGTGCTGCGCTGGGCGTGGCTCTACACCCGCAACCTGCCCGAGCCGGCCGGCGGCGACCGCGTCGCCGAGATCGAGGCGGACCTCCACGATCACATCGCCGACGCGCGGGCCGCTGGCGCCGGCGACCGGCACATCGCGCGCGAGATCGCGTCGCGGGCGCTGCGCGGAGCGCCCGCCGACCTGTCTTGGCGCGCCCAGGCGCGCGCACGACCGACCGCGAAGGGAGCCGGGATGCACCGACCCGCCCGCCGATCCGCCGTCCGGGTCGCGCTCGTCACCGCGGGGGTGCTCGCGATCCCGCTCACCGGGATGGCCGTCAGCGACGAGGTCCGCTGGAGCGCCGCCGACTTCGTCTTCGCGGCCGTGCTGCTCGCCGGGACCGGGGCGCTGCTCGAGCTGGCGCTGCGCCGGCCGCGCAACCTCGTCCTGCGCCTCGCCGCGGTCGCGATCGGCGTCGCGGCGGTCGCCCTCGGCGAGGCCGACGACGCGCCGGGCCTCGTCCTGTTCGGACTGCTCGCGATCGCCGCGGCGGTGGCCCTGACCCTTCGCCGGCGCGTCCGGCCCGACCCCCGCTCCGGATAGAAGCGGGCCGATCCGGGTACGCGCTCGGCGGATGGAGCGCGAGATCGCCACGATCACCCCCTACCGCGACGGGCCGCTGCTGGTGCGCGGCCCGGTCCGGCTGCTCGACCAGGACGGCGCCGAGATCGACGTCGGCCGCGAGACGATCGCGCTCTGCCGCTGCGGGAAGTCGCGCACCCGGCCGTTCTGCGACGGCACCCACAAGCTGACCCGATTCAGCGCGCCGAGCGGCCGCGAGGCCCGCGGCGGGTAGTCAGGCCGCGACCGGCGCCGCGGCCGCCCGCGGCGGCAGCAGCGACGACTCGTCGCGCTCCCAGGCCGACATGACCGCCGCCGCCCAGCGCCCGTCGAGCTCGGCGAGCGCGCGGGCACCCCAGATCACGTCGGCGGCGAGCTGCGGCTGCTGGCGTGCGAGGCCGCCGGCGAGGTCGACCGCCGCGATGTTCTCGTGGACGGCGTCGGCCTCGACGTGCTCGTCGAAGAAGTCGGTCGCGGCGCCGTCGTAGCCGAGCCGGCGCAGCCCGTCGCCGTAGCGGCGGTTGGGGATCGAGGAGGTCATCTCGAAGAGGGCGAGGTGGCCGACGATCGCGCCGCGCCAGCGGCGGTGCAGGCCCAGCAGCGACATCAGGTTGACGGTCGCCAGCGTGGCGCCGGGGATCACGTCGAGGTAGGCGTTCGGGGTCGAGTCGAGCCCGAACGCATCCATCGAGCGGGCGAACAGGGTCGCGTGGATCCGCTCGGCGCGGCCGCCGCCGTACTCGTCGGCCTGGATCTCGACCAGTGCGGCCTTCGGCGCGCCGTGCAGCCGCGGCAGCGCCCAGGAGTGCGGGTCGGCCTCCTTGAGCTGGTAGGCGGAGCGGTGGACGAGGAACTCGACCGCCTGCTCGGCCGTCGCCCGCCGCTGGAGGAAGCGCGACAGGGACGGGCCCTCGTCGGCCTCGGCGATCGCGCGCAGGGCGAGGTCCATGTCGCGGGCGTCGGGGGCGTCGCCGGGCGGGCCGACCGCGCCGAGCAGCGCGTGCTCGAAGACGGTCTCGAGCGCGGCCCGGGCGGCGAGCACGCCGGGGTCCCACTCGAGGCGGTCGTCGATGCCGGGCAGGCCGCCGTAGTGCAGCTCGTAGCAGCAGTAGAGCGCGAGCTGGAGGTCGTCGTCGGCGAGCGGATCGCCGACCGCGGCGAGCTCCGGCGGTGACCCGACGGCGGCGCCGGGACCGCGAGCGAAGCTCTCGAACAGCCACTCGGAGATCGGGCCGCGCGCGGCCGGCATCGCTTTCATGTGGCGGCATTACCCGCGGCCGACGGCTCCAACCATGGGACGCCCGAGCCCGGGACCGCGGTTTCCCGGACGGCGCCTGCGGGAAGCAGTGGCCGCGATGCGACTCGCCGTACCTCCAGGGGTGTTCCGCCCGCGCAGCGACAGCTGGCTGCTGGCGCGCTGGGTCCGCGCGGAGGTCCGGCCCGGCGCCGCCGTCGCCGACGTCTGCACCGGCAGCGGGCTGCTCGCCGTCACCGCGGCGGTGGCGGGAGCCGGCACGGTCGCGGCGGTCGACGTCTCGCGACGTGCGGTCGTCGCGGCGCGCGTCAACGCCCGCCTGAACGGAGTGCGCGTCCGGGCGCTGCGCGGCGACCTGCTCGAGCCCCTCGACGCCGAGTCGTTCGACCTGGTCGTCAGCAACCCGCCCTACGTCCCCGCCTCTACCGACGAGCTGCCCGCCGCCGGCCCGGCGCGCGCCTGGGACGCGGGCCGCGACGGGCGCGCCCTGCTCGACCGGATCTGCTCCCAGGCGCCGGCGCGGCTGCGCCCCGGCGGAGCGGTCCTGCTCGTCCACTCGAACGTCGCGGACGCCGACCGCACGCTCTCCCTCCTGCGCGACCGGGGACTGACCGCCGACGTCGTGGAGCGTGCCCCCGGACCGCTCGGGCCGCTGCTGCGCGAGCGGCGCGCGGCGTTGGAGCGGCGCGGCCTGCTCAACCCGGCCGCCGCCGGCGAGGAGCTGCTGGTGATCCGTGGTTGGCTGCCCGCCGCGGCGAGTCGTCGAGCCGGTCTCGGTTGACATATTCCGAAATCGGCATATATTGCGGAGCATGGCACGCGCAGCGACCACGGCCGACGCCTTCACCGCGGTGGCCGATCCCCGGCGGCGGGAGATCCTCGATCTCCTCGCGGCCGACGAGCGGTCGGTGAGCGAGCTGGTCGCCGCGACAGGCCTCCCCCAGCCCCAGGTCTCCAAGCACCTGCGGGTCCTGCGCGAGGTCGACGCCGTCGCCGTCCACAAGGACGGCCGCCGCCGGCTCTACCGGGTCGACGGCGCCGCGCTCAGGCCGATCTACGACTGGGTCAAGGCCTACGAGCAGACCTGGCAGGAGCGCTTCGACCGGCTCGACGACGTGCTCCACGACCTCAAGCGAAGAGACCAAGGAGCAGACGATGGCGACGACGAGCGGCACCGCCAAGGTCACCACGATCGGTGACACGAAGATCCTCATCGAGCGCGAGCTCGACGCGCCCAGGCACCTCGTCTACGAGGCGTGGACGACGCCGGAGCTGGTCGCGCGCTGGTGGCCGTCCGACCGCGGGACGTCCGTCTCGACCGAGATCGACCTGCGCGTCGGCGGCCGCTGGCGTTACGTGATGCGGACCCCCGACGGCACCGAGGTCGCCTTCCACGGCGAGTACCGCGAGATCGTGCCGAACGAGCGGCTCGTCTCGACCGAGGCGTTCGAGGGCATCCCCGACGCCGACGAGCACGCCAGCCTCAACACCCTCACGCTGACCGAGATCGACGGGCGCACCAAGCTCGAGATCCTCGTCGAGCACCCGACCAAGATGGGTCGCGACATGCATATCGAGTCCGGCATGGAGGGCGGCCTGCAGGACGCGCTCGACCTGCTCGAGGAGATCGCGGCCGAGCGGGCGCGCGGCTGACCGATCGCCCAACCGCCCCCGCCGGGCGCCCGTACCACTCCCCGACACGGCAACTGATCAAGAAAGTGGGAGTCCATGATCCGCAACATCCGTCTGCTTACGGTCATGTCGCTGATTGCGGCGCTGGCGCTCGGCCTGGCGGCCTGCGGCGGCGACGATGACGACGACTCGTCCGGCGCCGGCGCGACGAGCGCGATGACCGAGACCGACGACTCGGCGATGGCGGCGACGCTCATGCTCAACGGCGAGGAGACGGTGCTGGCGCTCGACGCCGACACCGCGGGCGTCCTCGAGGAGAACCAGGTGACCGTCGCACCCGTGGCGCCCGCGACCGCCGGCGACGCGGGAATCGCGTTCCCGATCACCGGTGGCGAGGTCGACTCCGAGTCGCTCGCCGGGACGATCGACCACTCCGGCGGCCTGAAGTTCTCGGCCGGCGGGACCGAGGTCGAGCTGACCGACTTCGTGATCGACACCGAGGCCGGGACGCTGACCGCGACGCTGCCCGACGGCACGCAGCTGACGACGCTGGACGTCGATCTCAGCGGCCTCGAGCGCTCCGACGAGGGCGGCGCGATCGTCCTCACCGGCATCGCCACCACCCTCACCGGCGACGCGGCGACGGCACTCAACGACGCCTTCTCCGTCGAGCTGTTCGAGGGCGGCCTTCCGATCGGCGAGGTCACCGTGCGCGCTACCGCCGGCTGACCCGCTCCCCCGCGCCGGCCGGGCTCCCGTCCGCCCGGCCGGCGCACCCCCGGGGCGCCGGCCGCGAGCCTAGCAGCTATTGAGAATGATTCTCAATAGCTGCTAGGCTCGCCGCATGACCGCACGCCTCCCAGTGACCGTCCTCTCCGGCTTCCTCGGCGCCGGCAAGACCACCCTGCTCAACCACGTGCTCGCCAACCGCGAGGGCAAGCGGGTGGCGGTGATCGTCAACGACATGAGCGAGGTCAACATCGACGCCCAGCTCGTCGAGCAGGGCGCCTCGCTCAACCGGGTCGAGGAGCGGCTCGTCGAGATGAGCAACGGCTGCATCTGCTGCACTCTGCGCGAGGACCTGCTCGTCGAGGTCGCGCGGCTCGCCCGCGAGGGCCGCTTCGACTACCTGCTGATCGAGTCGACCGGCATCTCCGAGCCGCTGCCGGTCGCCGAGACGTTCACCTTCGCCGGCGACGACGGCCACAGCCTCTCCGACTTCGCCCGGCTCGACACGATGGTCACCGTCGTCGACGGCCAGGCGTTCCTCGACGACCTCGGGACGATCGAGGCGATCGCCGACCGCGGCGAGTCGCTCGGCCCCGACGACGAGCGGACCGTCGTCGACCTGCTCGTCGACCAGGTCGAGTTCGCCGACGTGATCGTCGTCGGCAAGGCCGACATCGCCTCCGCCGAGCGCCTCGACGAGGTCGAGGCGGTCATCGCCCGCCTCAACCCGCGCGCCCGGGTCGTGCGCGCCGCCCACGGCGACGTCGACCTCGACGAGATCCTCGACACCCACCGCTTCGACTTCGACCGCGCCGCCGAGGCGCCGGGATGGATGGCGGTGATGCGCGGCGAGGAGGTTCCCGAGACCGACGAGTACGGGATCTCCAGCTTCGCCTACCGCGCGCGGCGGCCCTTCCACCCCCGGCGGCTCGCCGACCGGGTCGACCGGGGCTGGCCGGGCGTGATCCGCTCCAAGGGGTTCTTCTGGCTGGCGACCCGGCCGGCGCTGGCGGCGGAGTGGTCGAGCGCGGGCGGAATCCTCCACCTCGGCGCCGCCGGCGCCTGGTGGGCGGCGGTACCCGACTACGACTGGCCCGACCACCCGGAGGCGCGCGCGATGATCGCCGACAACTGGGAGGAGCCGTGGGGCGACCGCCGCCAGGAGCTCGTGTTCATCGGGACCGACCTCGACCCCGAGGCCCTGACCGCCGAGCTCGACGCCTGCCTGCTCACCGACGCCGAGCTCGAGGGCGGCTTCGACGCGTGGCGCGCCCTGCCCGACCCCTGGCCGAGCTGGACGCCCGCCGAGGCGCATAGCCACGCCTGAGCCAGAGCCCACGAGGTCGAGACCGGCAGGACCGCGACGTGGGTACGAGATCGACCATTTCGGCACGAAACGCTCTTCCATTTCGTCAGTCTCGAGCTCGCCGCCTCGGCAGCGAGGAGTAGAAGCCCGTCACCCCGGGCAACCTCAGAGCGGCGGGAGCATCAACCCGGACCGAGAGGAGCCAGCGGATGGCGACGGAGCGCAGCGGAGGTGGCATCGGGGGCATCAGCCTCGGAGGCATCCTGGTGATCGTGGGCATCGTGGTGATGCTCGTCTGGAGCATCTGGATCGGACTGGTGATCGCGCTGATCGGCCTGATCGCCTTCGGCGGATTCGCGCGCGGACGCTGGTACTGACCCCGCCGCCCTCCCCGCCGCCCTCCCCGCCGTCGTCCCCGCCGCGGTCGCGCGGCGGCTAGGCTGGCTCGGTGGCCGGGAGGGTCCTCAGGGCGCTTGCGCTCGGCGCGGCGGCGGTCGCGCTGGCGATCGGCTGCGGCGACTCAGGCGGCGACGAGACGGTCCCAACCGCGGCCGGGACCGCGGCCGACCCGGACCTCGACGCCTTCCCTCGCCCCGAGCCCGGGCAGTCGCCGGCGGCGCTCGCCCAGGCGGCGGGCGCACGGCCGGCCGGCCTGGACCTGCTGACCACCGTCCACCCCGCCGGGCACTCCCGCTTGGCGTTCACCCTCGAGCGCGACGGACGTCGCGTCACCGGACCGACCGCCGTCTACGCCGTCCCCGCCGCCGATCGGGACGAGGTCGCCGGCCCGCTTCCCGCGCCCGGCACCGAGCTGCGAACGGCCACCGGCCACGAGGCGACCGTGTACGAGGTCGCGGCGGTCGACCTCCACCACCGCGGTCGCTACGACCTGATCGCCCTCACCCGCCAGGGCGGCGACCTGCTCGCCGCCCGCGCGACCATCGACGCCGTCCCGCCGCGTCGGGCAGCAGGGCCGGCGGTCGGCGAGCCCGTCCCCCTGCCCGCCCCGCTCGCCGCGCAGGCCCGCGGCCGCCCGGCGGCGCTCGTGCTGGGCGGCGACTGCCGCGGCCGCGACTGCTTCGACCTGGCCGCCGCGCTGCGCCAGGCGACGCTGACGCTCGGCGACCGGGTCGCGATCCTCCACCCGCAACGCGCCGTCGAGCGGCGGCTGCGCCGGCGCCTGCGCCTCTCCCCCGCCCCCTGGCTGCTGACCGTCGACGGCGACGGCCTGCTCGCCGCCCGTCTCGAGGGCGCGGTCGCTCCCGCGACCGCCGAGCGGGCGCTCCAGGCGGCGATCGTCCGCGGCGGCTGAGCGCGCTCAGGCGCCGGCCGCGGGCGCGGTGCCGGCGGAGCCCGCCCGCGGCGGGCCTCCCGCGCGGGCGGCCTCCGGCGCCGCCGCCGTCAGGGCGCGTCCGGGTAGCCGCCGGGTGAACCACAGCCCGAGCAGGGCGAAGACCGCGACTGCCCCGATCGCCCGCCTCAGCCCGTCGAGCTGCGCCTCGCCGTAGTCGGCGGCGATCGCCGTCGCCTGCGCGGGCGTCGCGCCGCCCGCGACCACCGCCTCCTCGACAGCGTCGACGGTCGTCACCTCGACCCCGCCCGACACCGCCGCGACCAGCTCCTCGCGCACCGGCGCCGGAATCTCCGGATTCGCCTCCACTCGCTGGACGAACCCGGAGGTCAGCGCCGCGATCAGCACCGCGCCGATCAGCGCCGTGCCGAGCGAAGCCCCGAGGTTCTGGGCGGTGCCCTGCAGGCCGCCGGCCTCGTTGGTCTTCTCCGGCGCGACCGACGACATGACCACGTTGCCCAGCTGGGAGAGCAGCAGCCCCGCCCCGACGCCGAACAGGGCGAGCGCCAGGCCGAAGGTGCCCTCGTCCAGCTCGACGTCGATCGTGCCGAGCAGCACCGCGGCGGCGACCGCGATCGTCACCAGCCCCGCCTGGGCGACCCGCTTCGGCGCGAAGCCGGCGGCGAGCCGCGGCCCGGCGAGCGCCGCGACGAACATCGCGACCGACATCGGGAACAGCCGCTTGCCGGTCTCGAACGCGTCGAGGCCGAGCACGAGCTGCAGGTAGACGGGCAGGACGAAGAAGGTGCCAAGCAGCGTCAGCTGCTGCATCGTCAGGGTCGCCAGCCCCGCCCGCAGGGTCGGGATGCGCAGCAGCGTGCGGTCCAGCAGCGTGTCGCGGCCGAGCCGCTCGAGCCGCTCCTCCCAGGTCGCGAACGCCGCCAGCAGGGCGAAGCCGGCGAGCATCAGGAACGGGACTACCGAGAAGCCGAACGGCGTGATCTCGGTCCCGCCGACGGTCAGCGCACCGCGCGGCTCGATCAGCCCCCACTCGCTGCTCATCAGGATCCCGTAGACGATCAGCCCCAGCCCGGCGGCCGACAGCGCGACGCCGGCCAGGTCGAGCCGCGGCGGGTTCGCGACCGGGCCGGCGCGCACGACCCGCCGGCGCACGAGCAGGATCCCGATCACGATCGCCGTCTCGGCGGCGAAGACGTAGCGCCAGCTCAGCTCGGTGGTCACCCAGCCGCCGATCAGCGGACCGGCGGCCACCGCCGCGCCCGCGACGCCGCCGATGATCCCGAACGCCAGCGCCCGCTGGGCGCCCTGGTAGGTGGCGGCGATCAGCGACACGATCGCCGGGATCACCAGCGCCGCCCCGAGCCCCTCGATCAGCGACCAGCCGACCAGCAGCACCCCGAGGTTCGGGCTGAGCGCCGTCGTCAGCGAGCCGACGCCGTAGATGCCGAGCCCGAGCGCGAACGCGCGGTCGCGGCCGAGGATGTCGCCGAGCTTCGCGCCCGCGAGCATCATCGCCGCCATCACCAGCGTGTAGGCGGTGATCGCCAGCTGGACGCCCTGGATCGTCGTGTCGAGGTCGGCGACGATCTGCGAGATCGACACGTTCATGACGCTGCTGTCGAGCACCATCACGAACTGGGCCGCGGCGAGGACGGCCAGCGCCCCCCAGCCGACACGGGCCGGACTGTCCGGATGCTCGGGCGCGCCCATCGTGTGGGAACACTACGGCGGCCAGCGGCGTCCAGGAAGGGAACCGCCGTAGCTCACCGCCGCAGGGCATAAGGTGGGAGCGATGGCCTACTCCTCCAGCGAAGGGCGCGGCGAGCTGATCGACACCCTGGCGAGCGCGATCGACGAGCTCGGCTACGCGCTCGCCGCGCTCGGCGCCGCCTACGAGCAGCTCGACAACGCCTCGGCCGACACCCTCGAGGAGGACCTCTTCGGCCCCGCCCAGCGCGCCTACGGCCGCGCCCAGCGGGCGCTCTCGGGCTTCGCCGCCCGCCACGGGCTCGAGGGCCGGACGTTCGCCCCCCAGGAGGCCGGCCTGCCGTCGACCGGCCCGAAGGGGTTCGTCGAGAACGCCGCCGACGCGCTGTCGGTCGCCGCCGGCCGGCTCGCCGAGGTCCAGGACGCCCCGGCCGCGCTCGAGGTCGGCGACGCCGAGCTGCGCGCCGCGATCGCCGAGGTGCGCGCGCTCGTCGACCCGCTCTCCCAGCGCGCACGCGAGCTGATCCGCCGCCTCGGCCGCTGAGCGCGGGGCTCAGGCGACGACGCGCAGGTGGCGGAACGGCCGTCCGCGCAGCTCGCGCACGACCGCGTCGACGAGCCGCTCCTGGCTCTGCACGACGCCGTCGGTGATCGCGTCGATCACCGAGCGCTTGCGCTGCAGCAGTTCGGCCATCGTCTCGTCGATCGTCTCCGGCGCGAGCAGGTACCAGGCCGTCACCGCGCTCTCCTGTCCGATGCGGTGGAGGCGGTCCTCGGCCTGGTCGTGGCGCGCCGGCGTCCAGTCGAGCTCGAGGAACGCGACGTTCGAGGCGCGGGTGAGCGTGATGCCCTGAGAGGCCGCGCGCATCGAGCAGACCATCAGCTGCGGCCCGTCCTCGGCCTGGAAGGAGTCGACCGCGCGCTGGCGCGCGAAAGACGAGTCGGCGCCGAGGATGTGGACCGCGCCGGGGAAGCGGTCGAGCACCGCCCGCTGGATCTCGACGTGCTCGGCGAAGACGACCAGCGCCTCGCCGGACTCGAGGAAGTCGCCGATCCAGGCGAGCGCCGTCGGCAGCTTGCCGCGCGCGGCGAGCTGGCGCAGGTTGTTGAGCCGCACGAGCTGCTCGGCGCGCAGCGCGGCGGCGATCTTGGCGTCGAGGGTGCCGAGGTCGAGCGGCAGCGACTGCAGCCAGGCGACGACGTCCTCCTCGGCGAGCCTGTACTCGTGCTCGTTGGAGAGCAGCACCGGCACGGTGTCGCGCCGCTTGGCCGGCAGCTGCGGCAGCACCTCGGCCTTGGTGCGGCGCACGTAGCAGACCGCGCGCAGGTTCCAGTGCAGGCGGTCGTCGCTGCCGGCGGTGCGGAAACGGCGGGCGAGCCGGGCGCCGCTGCCGAAGTCGGCCAGCCGGCCGAGCACCCGCAGCTGGGAGATCAGCTCGTCGGTGCGGTTGAGGATCGGCGTTCCGGTCAGCGCGAGGCGCAGAGCGCCGTCGGGCAGGCCCTCCGCCAGCTCGAGCGCGGCCTTGGTCCGCCCGGCGCGCGGGTTCTTGACGTAGTGGGACTCGTCGAGCACCAGCGCCCGCGGCCGGCGGACGAGCAGCTGCTCGAGGTGGGCCTCGAGGATGTCGTAGTTGAGGACGACGATGTCGGCGGCGAGCGCCTCCTCGGTCCAGGCCTCGTCGGTCCGGCCCTCGAGCACCGCGACGGTGCGGCCGGGCAGCCAGTGGAGGCTCTCGCGCCGCCAGGTGAGCTTCATGCTCGCCGGGCAGACGACGACGGCCGGGAAGCCCCCGTCGGCCTCGAGCGTCGCGAGCGCCTGGACGGTCTTGCCGAGGCCCTGCTCGTCGGCGATGAACGTCCGCCGGCGGTCGAGCGCGTAGCGGACGCCGGCGCGCTGGAAGGGGTGCAGCTCACCGCCGAGCGCGAGGTCGAGCTCGGCGTCGTCGGCGTGCGAGAGCGCGACCGTCGCCGACGCGCGGTCGTACTCGTCGGCGAGCTCGTCGAGCAGCTCGCGGGCGCGCTCGTCGAGGCGGACGCGCGGGTGGTCGGCGAGGAAGGCCGTGAGGTGGCGCGCGAGCGCCGGGTCGGCCGGGACGGCGACGCCCATCGCCGCGCCGCGGTTGAACACGCGCGCCGAGCGCGGCACCGCGCGCGCCTCGGGCAGCTCCTTGAAGTCGCGTGCGGGCGCCGGGTCCCAGACGGTGTAGAGGGCCAGCTCCGGCTCGCCGTCCTCGCCGATCTCGGCGGCCAGCTCGGCCGGCGCGGGGTCGTCGCCGGCGGCAAGCGTGCGCAGGCAGGCGCGCGCGAGGTCGTCGACGCGGGCGCCGTCGAGCGTTGGCAGGTCGGCGGCGGCCTCGGCGGCGCTCGCGAACGGGAACACGAGCCGGTCCTCGGCGACGGCGATCCCGCCCTCCAGCCCGCTGTCGGGGGGCTCGCCGGAGACGGTGCGCACCACGAAGGCGCCGGCACCCTCGTGCATGATCACCGACACCAGCGCGCGCCAGCGGTCCGAGTCGGCCAGCCAGCCCTCGACCTCGGGCTCGACGACGAGGTCGGGGAAGCGCTCGATCAGCTCGGTGACGGGTCGCGCGGCGGCCAGGTCGGCCGGCACCCGCCACTGCTTGCGCCGCCAGTCGAACCAGCGGCCGGGCAGCGCCTTGACGGCCTCGTTGAGCTCCTCGTCGAAGGGGAAGTCGAAGACCAGCTCGCGCGCGTCGCGGTCCTCCGCGCGCAGCGATATCCGGCCCGGAGCCCGATCTCGCTCGCTGTCGACGGGGGACTGCACGAACAGTCGAGATTAGTGGGCCGCGCCGACTGCCGCCGATCCGACCGTCGCGGCGGTCAGCGGGCCTGCAGCCGGGCGTCGAGCGCCTCGTTGACGAGCGCGTCGGCGCGGGTGTTGTGCTCGCGGCGGACGCTGCGCACGGTGGCGCTCTCGAAGCCGCGCAGCGCCTCGAGCGCCTCGAGGTAGAGCGGCTTGAGGCCGGCGTGCTTGACGCGGTAGGCGCCGGAGATCTGCTTGGCGACCAGCTCGGAGTCGTTGATCACCTCCACCTCGCGAGCGCCGAGCTCGCGCGCCAGCTCCAGGCCGAGCAGCAGGGCCCGGTACTCGGCGACGTTGTTGGTCTCCACCCCGATGTAGGCGCCGCGCTCCAGCAGCACGTTGCCGTCGGTGTCGGCGGCGACCGCGCCGGCGGCAGCCGGGCCCGGATTGCCGCGCGAGCCGCCGTCGACGTTGACGACGACCTTCCCGACCGCCACTCAGCCGCCCGCCGGGACGTCGATCGGCGGGAAGCTGCCCTTCGGCCGCCGGCGGCGGCGGTCGGTCATCGGGTCGTGGGTGCCGGGCGCCCCGCCCTGGGCGCGCCGGTCGACGATCACCTCGACGTTGGGCTCGTCGCGGTAGTAGTCGACGAGCTTGTCGAAGAGCTCGTCCTCCAGCGCACGCGGGACCACGCAGTAGATCACGTCGTAACTCCTCCTTGCATGACCAGCCGGCCCTCCTCGTCGAGGCCGGCGTTCCACTCTCGCAGCGGCTCGGCGATGTCGGCGATCTCGTCGCCCTTGTCGAGCAGCGTCACCGCCTCGGCGGTGTCGCCGAGGTCGATCCGGTAGCGGTACCAGGACAGCTCCCAGGCGACGACCACGACGACGGCGCTCGGCGCCTCCGGGTCGGGGATCGCCGTCGCCCACGGGAAGCCGAGCGTGCGCGTCAGCCCCGCCGCGGTGCGTTGGTGCTCGGAGGCGTTGAAGAGGTCGAGCGCGCGCTCGACCTTCGCCTCGGCGGTCGTCGGCACGGCGCGGACGTGGCGCGGGTCCTTCGGCCGCTCGCGCCGGCGCGGCGGGGGCGCGGGCTGCTGCTCGGGCTCGTGCTCGGGCTCCCCGTCGAACGGCATGCCCTCGCGCTCGCGCGAACGGTCGCGGTAGATCTCGGCGTCGGCGGGCGGCGCGGGCTCCCCCGCCGGAGCGGGCGGCGCCGGACGGTCCTGGTCGCCGCGGCGGCGCATGAGGCGTCCCAGCAGCGCGCGGCGCTCGGGTTGACGGCCGGCGCGGGTCGGCATGTCGTCGGCGGCGGACTCGCGGATCCAGCCGGCGTGCTCCGCGCGGACGAAGCACAGCTCGCAGACGAGGTTGCGGTGCCCGCCCGGAGCGAGGTAGGTCTCGGTCCGCTCGCCCTTGAGGATCGTGCGGCCGCACACCTCGCAGGAGAGCGGATCGTGGAACGGGCGCAGCTCCTTCTTCACCCCGCCGATGCTACTGACCGGCCGCGGCCGGACGCCGACGCGCAGGCCGGTGCTCAGGCCGGCGTCCCGAGCGCCGTCTCGAGGCTCGGATGGACCGGCGCCACCGCGCGCACGTCGGTCAGCTCCAGCACCCGCCGCAGCGGGGAGTCGTCGGGCATCACGATCCGCAGCTGCTGGCGCCGGCGCCCGAGCCGCCGCGCCAGCTCGAACAGCAGCTCGATCGCCGCCGAGTCGAGGTAGACGGTCTCCGACAGCTCCACCACGAGCCCGTCGGTGTCGTCGCCGACGGTCCGCGTCAGCTCCTCGCGCACGTGGGGGCAGTTGCCCATGTCGAGCTCGCCGGCGATCCGCGCGACAGTCCACTGCCCCACCCGCTCGAGCGCGATGTCGGCGGCTGTGCCCACCGGCTACTCGACCGCCGCCAGCGTGTCCCCCTGAAGCTTGGACTTCAGCCGCAGGACGGCCTTGGTGTGCAGCTGGGAGACGCGCGACTCGGTCACGCCGAGGACCTCGCCGATCTCGCGCAGCGTCAGGTTCTCGTAGTAGTAGAGCGCGATCACGAGCTTCTCGCGCTCGGGAAGCCGCGCGATGGCGTCGGCGAGGCTGTCCTTCATGTCGCTGATGTCGAGCTCGCGAACCGGGTCCGCGGCGTCGGGGTCGGCGATCGTGTCCAGCAGCGACACCTGGTCTCCGGAGGAGTCCGAGACCGTCCACAGCTCGTCGAGCGCGACCACCGACGAGTTGGCGATCTTGACCAGCGACTCCTGGAACTCGTCCTGGCTGACGCCGAGCGCGGCGGCCATCTCGGCGTCGGTCGGGGCGCGCTGGAGCTTGTTCTCGAGCTTGGCGTTGACCTGCTCGATCTCCCGCGCCTTCGCCCGCACCGAGCGCGGCACCCAGTCGAGCGAGCGCAGCTCGTCGATAATCGAGCCCTTGATCCGCGTGACCGCGAACGTCTCGAAGCGGATCTCGCGGTCGGGGTCGAACCGCTCGATCGCCGAGATCAGCCCGAGCAGGCCGTAGGAGATCAGGTCGGCCTCCTCGACGTGCGCCGGCAGCCCGCTGGAGACGCGGCCCGCGACGTACTTGACCAGTGGCGAGTACGCGAGGACGAGGCGCTCACGCGCCTGCTGGTCGCCATCGTTGCGATAGCGACTCCAGAGGTCCTTCAGCTCGATCGCCTTGAGGTTCGTCTCCACCCGTCCTGATCACCTCACGCACGCGGATGCGCCTGCGCATATGCCTTCCTGAGCCGTTTCGACTCTACCCGAGTGTACGTTTGGGTCGTGCTCAGCGACTCGTGCCCGAGCAGCTCCTGGATCGCCCGCAGGTCCGCGCCGCCGTCGAGCAGGTGGGTCGCGAAGGAGTGGCGCAGCGCGTGCGGGGACGCGGCGGCCGCCACCCCGGCGGCCCGCAGCGCGTGGCGCAGCCGCCTCCGCACGTCGCCGGTGGTGAGCCGGCGACCGGTGCGGGAGAGGAACAGGGCCGCCTCGGCCGGGCCGTCGCCGCCTGCCGCGAGCGCGCCGCGGCCGCGGCCGAGGTAGGCGTCGATCGCCCGCCAGGCCGGCTCGCCGACCGGGACCACGCGCGTCTTGGAGCCCTTGCCCTCGACGCGGACGGCCTCGCCGTCGCGGTCGAGGCTGGCGAGATCGAGGCCGACGAGCTCGGCGGCGCGCAGGCCGGACGAGTAGGCGAGCTCGAACAGCGCGCGGTCGCGCAGCGCGAGCGGGCCGTCCACGGGCAGGCCGTCGAGCAGCCGCTCGACCTCGGTCCGGCTCAGCACGGTCGGCAGGTCGCGGTCGCGCTTGGGGGCCGACACGAGGTCGCCGGGGCTGGCGTCGAGCTCGCCGCGCTCGAGCAGCACGCGGTAGAAGGCGCGGATCGCCGCGAGCTTGCGCGCGACGGTCGAGCGCGAGTTGCCGCGCTCGGAGAGGACGCCGGCGTAGCGGCGCAGGGCGCGCGGGTCGACGGCTGTCGGGGCGAGGTCCTGGGCGGACGCCCAGACGGCGAGCTGGCCGAGGTCGGAGCCGTAGGCTCGGCGGGTCAGCTCGCCGAGCCCGCGCGTGCGCAGGGCGGTGTCGAACGTCGCCAGCGCGCGGCGCCAACTAGGGTGGACGGCCGTGTCGGTCTTCTTCGTCAACACTCAGGACGGGCGCGTCGCGACGCGCTCCCAGCTCGTCGACGCGGGCCATGCCGACGAGTACTCCAAGCCGCTGGCGCCCTGGCATCCGATCCAGGGGCCGGGCGAGGAGTCGACCCTCTGGTACGCGGTGCTGCGCAGGCGTGAGCGCGGGATCTTCATCGGCACCCTGTGCATTCGCCACACCGACCGCCACGCCTCCCTGATCGCCGCCGGCTGGGAGGACATCCCAGTCGACGACATCCACCCCTGAGGGCTACCCGATGTAAATCGGCGCGCCGACCTCTACGCGGTCGTAGAGGTCGGTCACGTCGGTGACCGACATGCGGATGCAGCCGTGGGAGGCGGCGGTGCCGAGCGAGCCGATGTCGTCGGTGCCGTGGATGCCGACGCCGTCGTAGATGCCGAGCCAGCGTGCCTTGAGCGGGTTCTCGGGGACGCCGCCGGGGATGACCTGGCCGGCGAGGTCGCCGGCCCAGTCGCTGTTGGGGACGGTCCAGACGGGGTCGACGGCCTTGTTGGCGATCTCGAAGAGGCCGCGCGGGGTGTCGTAGCCCTGGGCGCCGAAGGCGACGGTGTAGGTCTTCTCGAGCTCGAGGCCCTTGTAGAGGCGCAGCTCGAAGCTGGCGTGGTCGGCGACGAGCACGGTCGGGTACTGCTTGGCGAGCTCGGCGGTGGTGACGGCGGGCTTGGTCCGCTTGACGGGAACCTGGACGGTCCGCTCGGCGGGCGAGAGCAGCGCGGCGCCGACGGCCTGGCGCAGCGCGCGGCGGCGGACGGCGAGGCCGTCCTGCTCCTTGACGGCGTCCAGCGACGGGAAGTCGAGCGTGGCGTCCTGGGGCTCGCGGTCGACGTTCTCGGCGACGCGGCGGACGAGGTCGCCGGCGGCCTTCGGCGAGTAGGTCGCGCTGACCGAGACTTCGATGTCCTCCTGTCCGCCGGTGATGTCGCGCGCGACGCGGCTGAGGATGCCGCCCTCGCGGCTGGCGGCGACGGCGGCGTCGACCATGCCGTCGACGTCGGCCTCGACGCCGGCGTCCTCGGCGGAGAGCGTGAAGCGGGTCTTGCCGTGGGCGACCGCGATCGGCTGCTCGATCCGGGCGGCGACGGCGCGTTCGATCCGGTTGCGGGCCTGGTCGGCGGTGAGGCCGCCGACGGGGACGCCACCGATCGTGACGCCCTCGGCGATCTTGTCGTCGCGGGAGGAGTCGTAGGCGTAGACGCCGACCGCCCCGCCGATCAGCATGGCGACCAGCACGGCGACGAAAGTGAAGAGCTTGCTTCTCAAGTTGGCGTCTTTCCCTCCGACCGCCGTTCGGGGCCGAGGGTCCAGTGTAGGCATGGTGTCGGCGTTCTCACAGGGGTTCGGCTGTCCTGCAAGCGGTCCTGCAAGCGATCTTGCGCGTTTGCGGCGAGGGCCGGCCGGCCCGGGGACCGCGCGTCGGGCCGGACGCTCTGGGGTACCGTTACGTCTCCGATGGCCAGCACCAGACATCCGCCACGTCCCGCCCGCCGCCGCGACGCCGCCCGCGCCGGCGACGACTACGGGCTCGGCGACAGCCCGGACTGGCGGACGGTCGACTGGGCGTCTGCGCTGCACACGGTGGAGATCGCCGGCGCGCCGGTCAACTACGTCGATCTCGGCGAGCAGGGCGAGCGCCGGCCGATCGTCTTCGTCCATGGGCTGAGCGGCCAGTGGCAGAACTGGCTGGAGAACATCCCCCGCTTCGCGCGCGAGCGGCGGGTGGTGGCGCTCGACCTGCCGGGCTTCGGCCGCTCGCCGATGCCGCGCGAGCCGATCACGATCGACTTCTACGGCCGGGTCGTGGCCGAATTGTGCGACCGGCTCGGCCTCGCGCCGGCGGTGCTGGTCGGCAACTCGATGGGCGGCTATGTGGCGGCGGAGGTGGCGATCGCCGCCCCGCACGCCGTCGAGCGGCTGATGCTCGTCTCCTCGGCGGGGATCTCCCAGCGCGAGGCGCCGCGCGGCCGGGTGCTGCGCGTCGGGCGGCTGATGACCTACGGCACGCGCAGCTCGACGGCGCAGCGGCGGGCGCTGGCGGCGCGGCCGGGGACCCGCCACCTGATCCTGTCGATGGTCGTTCGCCATCCGACCCGGCTGCGCCCGGACGTGACGCTCGAGGGGCTGATGAAGGGCTCCGGGAAGCCGGGGTTCTACGACGCGCTGACGACCTGCCTCGACTACGACTTCCTCGAGCGGCTGCCGGAGATCGGCTGCCCGACCGAGGTGGTGTGGGGCCGTCAGGACGCGATCATCCCGGTGCGTGACGCCGACCGCTTCGTCGAGCTGATCCCCGGCTCGCGCAAGGTGGTGATGGAGGACACCGGACATGTGGCGATGATCGAGCGGCCGGTGACCTTCAACGACGAGCTGCAGCGCTTCCTCGAGCACGAGGTGGCGCCGGGCGAGCTGTCGCGCGGGCGGGGCGGCGCGGCCCGCGGCGACCGCGTCGTCTGAGCGTCAGTCGAGCAGCGCGCCTGCGGCGGCGGAGCCGACGTGGCGGGCGTAGCGGCCGAGGACCCCGGCCGAATAGCGCGGCGGCGGGGGCTCGTAGGCGGCGACGCGGCGCTCGATCTCGGCGGCGTCGAGCTCGACGTTGAGCTCGCGCGCCTCGACGTCGAAGACCACGGTGTCGCCCTCGGCGATCGCGGCGATCGGGCCGCCCTTGGTCGCCTCGGGCGCGACGTGGCCGGCCATGAAGCCGTGGGTGGCCCCCGAGAAGCGGCCGTCGGTGAGCAGCGCGACGGTCTCGCCGAGCCCCTCCCCCTGGATCGCGGCGGTGACGGCGAGCATCTCGCGCATGCCGGGGCCCCCGGACGGGCCCTCGTTGCGGATGACGACGACGTCGCCGTCGGCGATCGCGCCGGCCTTGACGGCGGCGAAGGCGTCCTGCTCGCCCTCGAAGACGCGCGCCGGGCCGCGGTGCAGGCGGCGGCCGTGGCCGGCGAGCTTGACGACGCAGCCGTCGGGGGCGACGTTGCCGCGCAGGATCGCGAACCCTCCGCGCGGGGCGAGCGGGTCGGAGACCGGCCGCACGACGTCCTGGCCGTCGGCCTCGGCGGCGGCGTCGGCCTCCTCGCCGATCGTGCGGCCGCCGACGTTGAGCGTCTCGCGGTGCAGCAGCCCGGCCTCGTCGAGGCGGCGGGCGATCAGCGGCATCCCGCCGGCGCGCCAGAGGTCGGGCGCGACGTAGCGGCCGAACGGCTTGAGGTCGGCGAGCAGCGGCGTCGCGGCGGCGATCCGGTCGAAGTCGTCGATGTCGAGCGCGACCCCGGCGGAGGCGGCGACGGCGAGCAGGTGCAGGACGACGTTGGTCGAGCCACCGGTCATCGCGGCGGCGGCGATCGCGTTCTCGAGCGCCGGGCGGGTGACGATCCGGCTGGCGCGCACGTCCTGGCGGACCAGGTCGACGACGAGCCGGCCGACGTCCTCGGCGACCTGTCCCTTGCGGCCGTCCTCGGCCGGGACGAGCGAGCTGCCCATCGCGGAGATGCCGAGCGTCTCGAAGGCGAGCGCCATCGTGTTGGCGGTGAACTGTCCGCCGCAGGCCCCCGCGCCGGGCGAGGCGACGTCCTCGAGCTCGCGCAGCTCGGCAGCGCTCATCTTGCCGGCCGCGTGGGCGCCGACGCCCTCGAAGACCTCCTGGATCGTGACGCGCTCGCCGCGGAAGCTGCCGGGCGCGATCGAGCCGCCGTAGAGCATCACGCTCGGCAGGTCGAGCCGGGCGAGCGCCATCACGCAGCCGGGGCCGGTCTTGTCGCAGCCGGCGAGCGCGACCAGCCCGTCGAACATGTGGCCGCGCGCCATCAGCTCGATCGAGTCGGCGATCACCTCGCGGCTGGCCAGCGAGGCGCGCATCCCCTCGGTGCCCATCGTGATCCCGTCCGACACGGCGATCGTGTTGAACTCCATCGGGGTCGCCCCGGCAGCGCGGACGCCGTCCTTGACGCGCTCGGCGAGCCGGCGCAGGTGGAAGTTGCAGGGCATCGCCTCGGTCCAGGTGTTGGCGATGCCGACGATCGGCCTGCTCAGCGCCTCGTCGTCGTAGCCGATGCCCTTGAGGTAGGCGCGGGCGGCCGCGCGGTCGGGGCCGTCGAGCTGGACGCGGCTGCGGGCGCGCGGATCGACGGTCACGCCGCGCGCGCTCCGGCGCCGGCGCCGCGCAGCCGCTCCCACTCGCCGAGCCGCCAGAGGTCGCGGCGGACGTGGGCGGGGTCGTGCTGGCGGCCCACGAGGTGCATGTTGGCGCGCGCGATCAGCCGCGCCTCGTCGGAGGTGAGCGCCATCCACTTGGCGAGCACGTCGTCGGATGCGGGCAGCCGGGTGCGGCCGCGCTCGCCGGCCACGTCGGGGAAGTCGACGCAGTACTCGCTGAGCAGGCGGCCGCTGTCGGGCTCGTAGGCGACGATCGGCCGGTGCGGGTAGACGAGGTAGGCGTAGGGCGCGGGGCCGCCGCCGGGCGTGTCGGGCAGGCGGCGGCCGTCGACCCGGACGAAGCCGAGGTCGCGGTACATCTCCCACTCCTCGTCGTCGACGCAGGAGCGCAGCAGCTGGCGGGCGC
The DNA here is from genome assembly GCA_012718975.1 of Solirubrobacterales bacterium. Taxonomy (GTDB): domain Bacteria; phylum Actinomycetota; class Thermoleophilia; order Solirubrobacterales; family Thermoleophilaceae; genus JAAYBF01. The sequence continues at coordinate 21,515 of JAAYBF010000021.1, forward strand.
GCTGCTCGGCGCGCCGCTCGCGGCCCGGGTCGAAGCCGGCGGGCGCGGCCGCGGCGCGCGCCGCGCGGCGGGCGCGCAGCCGGGTGCGGGCGCGGGCGGCGAGCGTCCCGGCGCCGACGAAGGCGGCGAGCGCGGCGACGACGAGGCCGAGCGTGAGCAGCCCGATCACCGGCTGCCTCCCGAGGCGCGCGGGAAGAAGATGACGCGCTCGGCGTCGGCTGGGACGTCGTCCCAGGCCCGCACCATCTGGGCTTCGCGACGGCTGCCGCCGGCGCGCTCGGTCGGGACGGCCGCCCACATGCCCTCGTCGAGCTGGCGGCGGAACTCCTCGATCAGCTGCCGCTCGTCGGCGCGCACCCTCGGGTCGCCCTCCGCGAGGAGGACCTCGCCGTGGCCGGGCTTCATCCGCAGGAACTTGATCGCCGATCTCCTCTGACCGTTCTCGGTGCCGCGACGCCCTCCGCGGGCGCGGACCGCCCCGATTATGGCAGAGCGGCGCCGCCGTCCCCGGGGGGTCGCAGGCCGAGGACGTCGACGGGGCCGGCGCCGGCGCCGATGCCGCGCAGGCCGTCGCGGACGGCACGGGCGGCGGCGTCGCGGGCGACGCGGGCGGCGGCGAGCGCGTCGGCGCCGCGCGCCAGCTCGGCGGCCAGGACCGACGAGTGGGTGCAGCCGGAGCCGTGGGCGGCGCCGTCGGGGTGGCGCTCGCCGGGGATCGCGACGGTGCGCTCGCGGTCGGCGAAGACGTCGGCGACGGGGTCGGCGTGGCCGCCGGTCACGACGACCGCGCGCGGACCGAGCGCGAGCACGGCGGCGGCGAGCGCCTCGGCGGCCGCGTCGCCGCCGAGGCCGGTGAGCGCGCGCGCCTCGGGCAGGTTCGGCGTGACGACGGCCGCGCGCGGCAGGATCAGCTCGCGCAGCGCGTCGACGGCCTCGGCGGCCAGCAGCCGGGCGCCGGACTCGGCGACCATGACCGGGTCGACGACGACCGGCGCGGGCCCGACGAGGTCGAGCGCGCGCGCGACCGCCTCGATCGTCGCGACGTCGCCGAGCATGCCGACCTTGACCGCGTCGACGCCGATGTCCTCGGCGACCGCGGCGACCTGGCCGACGACGATCTCGGGTGGGATCGGGTGGACCGCGCTGACGCCGACGGTGCTCTGGACGGTGATCGCGGTGATCGCCGTCATGCCGTGCGCGCCGCGGCTTGCGAACGCCTTGAGGTCGGCCTGGATGCCGGCGCCGCCGCCGGAGTCCGAGCCGGCGATCGTCAGGAGGCGCGGCGGCGCGGGCGGGCTGGGATCGGTCATCGCCGCGGCAGCATAGGCGCAACGACCGCCCAGCCGGCGAGCCCGTCGCGGCGCACGATCCCGCGCAGCTCGAGCCGCGCGAGGACCAGGCGCGCCGCGTCGGCGCCGACGCCGGCGTGGCGGGCGCTGGCCTCGAGATCGGCGCCGGACTCGACGGCGTCGAGCAGCCGCCGCTCGACCGGGTCGAGCCGCGGCGGCTCCAGCACCGGCAGCCGGCCCTCCCCCGCCCCGGCGCCGAAGACCTCGTCGAGCACGTCGGCGGCGTCGCGGACGAGCGCGGCTCCGTCGCGCAGCAACGCGTTGGCCCCGGCCGCGACCGGTGTGGTCACCCGACCCGGGAGCGCCCCGACCACCCGGTCGAGCTGGGTGGCGAAGCCCGCGGTGATCAGCGTCCCCGAGGCTGCGGCCGCCTCCACGACGACCGTCATCCGGCCGAGCGCCGCCATGATCCGGTTGCGCGCCGGGAAGCTCCAGCGGTAGGGCCGCTGGCCGGGCGGCAGCTCCGAGACGAGCAGGCCGCGCGCGGCGATCTCGCGGTGGAGGTCGCGGTGGCGGCGCGGATAGACGTAGTCGGGACCGCCGGCGAGGACCGCGACGGTGTCGCCGTCGGCGGCCAGGGCGCCGCGGTGGGCGGCGCCGTCGACGCCGAGCGCCATCCCGCTGACCACCGTCAGCCCCGCGGCCGCGACGCCCCGCCCGAGCGCGCCCGCCTGCTCGATCCCGTAGGGCGTCGGATCGCGCGTGCCGACGATCGTGATCGCCGGCTGCTCGTCGGCGCTTGCGAGCAGCTCGGTGCGGCCACGGCAGAAGAGGACCGCCGGCGGGTCGGCCAGCTCCCGCAGCAGCGCTGGAAAGCCCTCGTGGTGGCGGCAGACGGCGGCGACCCCCGCTGCGCGGAGGTCGGCCCGCGCGCGCCGCACCTCGAAGCGGCCGAGGAAGGCCAGCGCCTCCTGCTTCCCGTCGGAGTCGAGGGCGGCGGCGAGCTCGTGGTCCTCCAGCGCGAGGACCCCGGCCGGCCGGTCGGGTCGCCCGAGCGCACTCTGGATGCGGCCGGCGAGCAGCCCGACGAGATAGCCGCGCCGCAGGCAGGCGTCGCAGGTGCCGTTCACCGCGCCGCCCCCCGCGACCAGCCGCCGGTCGCCCGGTAGGCGAGCGCCTCGGCCACGTGCTCGGCTTCGATCGTCGCGGAGCCCGCGAGGTCGGCGACCGTGCGCGCGACGCGCAGCACGCGGTCGTGGCCACGGCCGGTGAGCAGGCCGGCGTCGAGCGCCCGCGCGAGCTGCGCCGAGGCACGTCCCGCGCCGTCGGCGAGCGCGCGCGTGGCTGCCGCGCCCAGCTCGCCGTTGCAGGTCGGCCCGCACCCGCCCAGCCGCGCCGCCTGGCGCTCGCGCGCGGCGACCACCCGCGCGCGGACGGCCGCGCTGCGCTCGCCCGCCGGCGACCGGGCCGCGAGCGCGGTCGCCGACAGCGCGCCGACCTGGCAGACGAGGTCGATCCGGTCGATCAGCGGCCCGCTGAGCCGGTCGCGGTAGCGCTCGCGGGCGACCGGCCCACACTCGCAGCGCTCGCCGCCCGCGCCGCAGGCACACGGATTGGCCGCGGCGACCAGCAGCGCCCGCGCCGGGAAGCTGAGCGCGACCTGGCCGCGGACGATCTCGACGCGACCGCTCTCCAGCGGCTGGCGCAGCGCCTCCAGCGCCGCCCGCGCGAACTCCGGCAGCTCGTCGAGGAACAGCACCCCGCGGTGGGCGAGCGTGATCTCGCCGGGCCGCGGCCGGGCGCCGCCGCCGACCAGCCCGGAGGCGGAGACGGTGTGGTGGGGCGCGCGGAACGGCCGCGTGCGCGCCAGCCGTCCGTCGCCGCTGCCGGCGACGCTCTGGACGCGGGTGATGTCGAGCGCCTCGGCGACCGTCGGCGGGGGCAGGATGCCCGGCAACCGGCGCGCGAGCATCGTCTTGCCGGCCCCCGGCGGACCGACCATCAGCAGGCTGTGGCCGCCCGCGGCGGCGATCTCGAGCGCGCGCCGGGCGTCGTCCTGGCCGCGCACGTCGGCGAGGTCGGGCGCTGGCGGACCGCCCCCGCCACCCGTGGCACGCGGACGCGGCGGGTCGGGCCGCCAGCGGCCGTGCAGCAGCTCGACGAGGTGGCCGAGGGTCGGCACAGCGCAGACCTCGAGGCCGTCGACGAGCGCCGCCTCGCAGGCACTGCCCGGCGCGACCACGAGCCGCCGCAGCCCAGCGGCCGTGCAGCCGAGGGCGATCGCCAGCGCGCCGCTGACCGGACGCAGCTCACCTCCCAGCGACAGCTCGCCGGAGACCGCGCAGCCGGCGAGCGCCTCGGCCGGCACCTGGCCGCTGGCCGCCAGCAGCCCGACGGCGATCGCGAGATCGAAGCTCGCGCCGGCCTTGCGCACCCAGGCCGGCGCGAGGTTGACCGTCAGGCGCTGGAGCGGGAACTCCAGGCCGGAGTTCAGCAGGCCCGCCCGGACCCGCTCGCGCGCCTCGCGGACCGTCGCGTCGGGCAGGCCGACGACGGTGAACGCGGGCAGGCCGCGCCGGACGTCGACCTCGACCGCGACGGCGCGGGCGTCGACCCCCTCGAGGGCGAAGGTGGGAACGGTGGCGAGCACGGCGGAGACGCTAGGCCGGCCCGACCCGCGTTTCAGCACGCTCGAGTGACAGCCGTGCGCCGTCCGCGGCCGCGGACGGCACCGCCCTGTAACGGCGTTCGCCCACATGCGCGCCGCAGCCGCCTAGCGTCCCGGCGATGGCCTCCACAGCGCACCGCGCCCGCCTCGGCGCCGCCGGCGAGCGGATCGCCTGCGCCCACCTCGAACGGGCCGGCTACGCGCTGGTGGAGCGCAACTGCCGCTGCGGCCGGCTCGGCGAGATCGACGTCGTCGCCCGCCGCGACGGCTGCCTCGTCTTCTGCGAGGTCAAGACGCGCCGCGCCGGCACCGTCGCCGGACCGGACGGGCCGCTGGACGCGATCGGCCCCGCCAAGCGCCGCCGGCTGCGCCGCCTCGCCGCGGAGTGGCTGCGTACGCGCGAGCTCCCCGGCCCGCGGCCGGCGGCGATCCGCTTCGACGCGATCGGCATCGTGCTCGACCGCCAGGGGGAGCTGCTCGCCCTCGACCACGTCGAGGACGCCTTCTGACGGCGGACGCGCCGCCTATGATCGGCCGGCGTGGCATCGACTCGGCGCAAATCGACGGCGAGGCTGTCCGGGCGGCGGCTGTTCGCCTTCGACCGTGAGATCGGCAGTCGCTTCGTCGCCGGCGCCGACGAGGCGGGCCGCGGCTGCCTCGCCGGGCCGCTGGTCGCCGCCGCCGTCCTGTTCGACCTCGATCGGCTGACGCTCGCCGACCGCCGCGCGCTCGCCCGCCTCAACGACTCCAAGCAGCAGACCGAAGCCGGCCGCGAGGAGCTCTACCCGCTGGTGATGCGCGCCTGCGCCCGCACCGCCGTCGTCTCGCGCTGCGTGCGGGCGATCGACGGCCGCGGCCTGCACGTCAGCAACCTCGACGCGCTGCGCGCCGCGCTGCGGCGGGTCGCCGTCCCGGGCACCGTCTGCCTCGTCGACGGCTTCCGGGTCCCCCCGTTCGAGCACGAGCAGCGGGCCGTCGTCGACGGCGACGCCCGCAGCGCCGCGATCGCCGCCGCCTCGGTGCTAGCCAAGGTCACCCGCGACCGCTACATGCGCCGCGCCGCCGAGCGCCACCCCGAGTGGGGCTTCGACGGCCACGTCGGCTACTCGACGCCGGAGCACCGCGCCGCGATCGCCACCCACGGCGTCTCCCCCCTGCACCGCCTCTCGTTCAACTCCACCGCCTACGCCCAGCTCTCGCTCGGCTGACGGGCACCGCCGGCTCGCGCTAGAGCCCGCCCCACTTCGACGGCGGCCAGTAGGTGGCGAACGCGTTGCCGATCATGTTGTCGCGCGGGACCGGACCCCACTCGCGGCTGTCGGCGCTCGCGCCGCGGTTGTCGCCGAGCATGTAGTACTGCCCCTCCGGCACGACGATCGGGTCGGGCATGTCGCAGAGCGCGCACTGCCCGTCGGGGATGATGTAGGGCTCGTCGAGCGGCTCGCCGTTGACGATCGCGCGGCCGTCGCGGATCGCGATCCGGTCGCCCGGCATGCCGATCACCCGCTTGATGAAGTTGGTGTCGGACTTGCCCGGCGTCGAGCTCGGGCACGGCTGGTCGGCCGGGTGGCTGACGCCGCACATCCCCTCGTCGGCACCCTGCGGCGGCTTGAAGACCATCACGTCGCCGCGCTCGGGGTCGCTGAAGCGCATGCTGATCCGGTCGACGAGCACCCGCTGGCCGACCTCGAGCGTCGGCACCATCGACTCGCTCGGGATCCGGAACGGCTTGACGAGGAACGCCTGGATCGCCAGCGCCACTCCGAGCGCGATCGCGACGATCACGACCAGCTCGATCAGCGATCCGCCGGCCTTCTTACCCTCCCGGGCCATCGGAGCGGCCGGCCGTCTTCCGTCAGGCGTCCGGCTTGCCGGCGTCGTCGTCCGGCTGCTCGGCCGCGGCGTCCTCGGACGCCTCCGCCTCCGGCGCGTCGGCGGCCGCCTCGGCCTCCGGCTCGGCGGGCGCCTCCGACTCGGGCGCCTCGGCGGTCTCCGCCGCCTCGGCCTCGGCCGGATCCGGCGCGTCGACGACCGCGTCGCTCTCCGGCGGCGGCATCACGCCCTCGAGGTCGTCGTCGGCGCTGAAGCGGCGCTCGCGCACCCGGGCGCCGCGACCGACGCGGTCGCGCAGGTAGTAGAGCTTCGCCCGGCGGACATCGCCGCGGGCCGCGACCTCGATCTGCTCGATCTTCGGCGAGTGGACCGGGAACGTCCGCTCGACACCGACGCCGAAGGACTGCTTGCGCACGGTGAAGGTCTCGCGCGCACCGCTTCCCTGGCGCTTGATCACCACGCCCTCGAAGACCTGGGTCCGCTTGCGATTGCCCTCGACGACCTGGAAGTGGACGCGCAGGCGGTCGCCGGCCTGGAACTTGGGCACGCGGCGCAGCTGCGCGCGCTCGATGGTGTCGATGACTGAGGTCATGGCAATGAAAAGGCGCGACCGGCCGGACGGCGCGTCGCGCGGCGGCGTAGCTTAGCGGAGCCGGCGCCGGCTCTGCTCCGCGCGCCACTCGCGGACCCTCCCGTGGTCGCCCGAGCGCAGGATCTCAGGCACCTCGTGGCCACGCCAGGAGGCCGGCCGCGTGTAGTGCGGATACTCCGGCGCGCCGCCCAGCGCCGCCGAGAAGGACTCCTCCAGCGCGCTGTCCACATGGCCGAGCGCGCCCGGCAGCTTGCGCAGCACCGCGTCGCAGACCACCATCGCCGCCAGCTCGCCGCCGGCGAGCACGTACGGCCCGATCGACACGACGTCGGTGGCGAGCTGGTCGTGGACACGCTCGTCGAAGCCCTCGTAGCGTCCGCACAGCAGCGCCAGCTCCTCCTCGGCCGCCAGCTCCTGGACGAGCGCCTCGTCGAGCTGGCGGCCGCCCGGCGCCAACGCGATCACCCGCCGCCGGCCACGGCCGGCGACCGCGTCCTCGCCCCAGCGGGCCGCCAGCGCCGCCTCGACGACGTCGACCCGGATCACCATGCCGGCGCCGCCGCCGTAGGGCGTGTCGTCGACCTGCCCGGCCGACAGCGGCGTCGTCGCGCGCAGGTCGACGGTCTCGAGCCGGTGGCCGAGCGCGAGCGCGTTGCGGACGTGACGCTGGCCGCGGAACCAGTGAAACCAGTCCGGGAACAGCGTGAAGACGTCGATGTTCAAGGCGCGTCCGCCCGGTCCAGCCCGAGGAAGCGGCGGTCGACCTCGATCCGCCGCCGCTCCAGGTCGACCGCGCGCACCGCGTCGCCGACCAGCGGCACCAGCGCGCCCCCGTCGAGCTCCAGCACGTCGCACGACGGCGCGGCGACCACGCGCGTCACCGTCCCGACGCCGGCGACCTCGCAGCCGACGAGATCCTCGGCCAGCCACTCCCCCTCCGCCAGCTCCTGCTCGACCAGCAGCGCCGCCCCGGAGACCGCCGCCGCGTCCTCGCGAGCTGCCATCCCGGCGAGCCGGACCAGCGGCCGCGAGTCGGTGCCGGCCCGGCGCTCGACCGTCCGCGCGCGGCCCTCGAGCCAGACGACCGTGCCCGGCGCCAGCGGATCGGCGGGGCGCTCGACGTGGAAGCTGCCGTCGAGTCCATGCGGCCGGCCGACGACACCGGCGGTGACCAGGCGCCGCTCGCCCGCCACGGAAGCCTCAGACGTCGACGACGTCGATCAGGACGCGCTCGCCGCGGCGCGTCGCGGAAGCCTTCAGGACCGTGCGCAGCGCCGAGATCGTGCGGCCGCGCCGGCCGATCAGCCGTCCCGCCTCGTCGGGCGGGACGTGCAGCTCGAGGACGGTGGTGCCGTCCTCCTCCTTGAACGAGTCGACCCGGATCGCGTCGGGGTCGTCGACGAGGCCGCGGGCCAGGTAGGCGAGCAGCTCCTCCACCGCGGTCGCTACGGGTTCTCGTCGGCGTCCGCGGGCGCCTCGGACTCGTCCGCCGCGACATCCTCGGCGGGCACGTCGACGGAGGCGTCCTCGCCGGGACCGGCCGCATCGGCCTCGGGGGCGGCATCGCCCTCGGCGGTAGCCTCGGGGGCCGCGTCGCCCTCGGCGGCCGACTCGGCCTCGGCCGCGGGCGCCGGCTCGGCGGCGGCCTCCGGCTCAGGCTCCGAGCGGGTCGCCGGAACCGGCTCGGGCGGCGGACCGCCGGCCGGCTTCTCGACGCCGGTGTTCTCGGCCCTGATCAGCTTCTTGACCGTGTTCGACGGCTGCGCGCCGCGGTCGAGCCAGTGCTGCAGGCGCTCGCGGTCGATCTGGATCCGCGACGGCTGGGTCTGCGGGTTGTAGTGGCCGATCGTCTCGATCGTCCGCCCGTCACGCGGGGAGCGGCCGTCGGCGACGACGACTCGCCAGATCGGGTTCTTCTTTGAGCCGACGCGCGTCAGCCTGACTTTTACGGCCAAGTTCTCTCTCTGATCGGGGGTTCGAACGGCAGCTGCAGCGACGGAACGTTAGCGGCCCGAGGCGATCTGCGCCAGCGAGGGCATCTTCCCGCGCGCCATCTGCTTCATCAGCTTGCGCATCTGAGCGAACTGCTTGACCAGCTGGGAGACCGCCTGGACGTTCGTCCCCGACCCCGCCGCGATCCGCCGCCGGCGCGATCCGTCGATGATCTTGGGGTTCGCGCGCTCCTCCGGGGTCATCGACGTGATGATCGCCTGCAAGCGGTCCAGCTCCTTGTCGTCGACGCTCAGCGACCCGAGCTGAGAGCCGACCCCGGGCAGCATCTTCAGCAGGTTCTGCAGCGGCCCCATGCTGCGCACCTGCTGCATCTGCTCGAGGAAGTCGTCGAGGGTGAACTGGTCGCGGCGGATCTTGCGCTCGAGCTCCTGGGCCTGGCGCTCGTCGATCCGCTGCTCGGCCTTCTCGATCAGCGTCAGGACGTCGCCCATGCCGAGGATCCGCTGGGCCATCCGGTCCGGGTGGAAGCGCTCGAACGCGTCGAGCTTCTCGCCGGTCGAGGCGAACAGGATCGGCTTGCCGGTCAGCGCCTTGACCGACAGCGCCGCGCCGCCGCGCGCGTCGCCGTCGAGCTTGGACAGGATCACGCCGTCGAACTCGGCCGCCTCGGCGAACGCCTCGGCGACGTTGACGGCGTCCTGGCCGGTCATCGAGTCGACGACCAGCAGCACGTCGTGGGGCTTGGTGCGCTTCTTGACCTTGGCGAGCTGGTCCATCAGCTCGGCGTCGACGTGCAGGCGGCCGGCGGTGTCGACGATCAGCACGTCGCGCCGCTCGGCGCGCGCCTGGCCGAGCGCCCACTCGGCGACGTCGACCGGGTCTCGCCCCGTCCCCTGCTCGTAGACGGTCGCCCCCGCCCGCTCGCCGACCGTCTTGAGCTGGTCGACCGCCGCCGGTCGCTGCAGGTCGCACGCCGCGAGCGCGACGTCGAGGCCCTTCTCCTCCTTGAGGTAGCGGGCCAGCTTGCCGCAGGCGGTCGTCTTGCCCGAGCCCTGCAGCCCGGCCATCAGGATCACCGTCGGGCCCGACTTCGAGAGCACCAGCTCGCGGCCCGAGCCGCCCATCAACTCAGTCAGCTCGTCGGCGACGACCTTGACCACCTGCTGGCCGGGATTCAGCGACTCGAGCACGTCGGCTCCCGTCGCCCGGTCCTTGACCGCGGCGGTGAACTGCTTGACGACCTTGAAGTTGACATCGGCCTCGAGCAGCGCCAGGCGGACCTGGCGCATCGCCTTGGCGACGTCCTCCTCGGTCAGCGCGCCGCGCGAGCGGACGTCGCCCAGCGCGCCCTGCAGCCGCTCTCCAAGCGTCTCGAACACGGCAGTCAGGCTAGCTCGATCGGGGCCCGGCGGGCGGCGTCACGGAGACGGCCGATCGCGGCCGTCGGGCTTGGGCAGCCGGTCGACGACCTCACCGAGCCGGCCGAGCGCCTGGGTGAACTCGCTCGGGACGATCCACAGCTTGCTCGCCTCGCCGTCGGCGATCTCCGGCAGCTTCTGCAGATACTCGTAGGCCAGCAGCTGCTCGCTGACGCCGCCCTTGTGGATCGCGTCGAAGACCGTCTGGATCGCCTCCGCCTCGCCCTGGGCCTCCAGTATCTGCGACTCGCGCAGGCCCTCCGCGCGCAGGATCGCGCTCTGCTTCTCGCCCTCCGCCGTCAGGATCTGCGACTGCTTGACGCCCTCGGCGGTCAGGATCGCGGCGCGCCGGTCGCGCTCGGCGCGCATCTGCTTCTCCATCGCCTCCTGGATCGTCGCCGGCGGGTCGACAGCCTTGAGCTCGACGCGGTTGACGCGGATCCCCCAGCGGCCGGTCGCCTCGTCGAGCACCGCGCGCAGCGCCGCCGAGATCTGGTCGCGCGAGGTCAGCGTGTCCTCGAGCGTCATCCCGCCGATCACGTTGCGCAACGTCGTCACGGTCAGCTGCTCGATCGCCGAGATGAAGTCGGCTATCTCGTAGATCGCCGACTTCGGGTCGGTCACCTGGTAGTAGGTGACCGTGTCGATGTTGATCACCAGGTTGTCCTCGGTGATCACCGGCTGCGGCGGGAACGACACCACCTGCTCGCGCAGGTCGACCAGCGGCTTGACGCGATCGACGTAGGGCACGATCAGCGCCAGCCCGGCGTCGAGGGTGCGGTTGTAGCGGCCCAGCCGCTCGACGATGCCCGCGCGCGCCTGCGGGACGATCCTCACCCCCTGCGCGATCGTCACCAGCACCACCAGGGCGATGACCCCAAGCACGATCAGCGTCGCCATACCAGCCTCCTAGCCCAATCCGTTCGAGACGAGCGCCGTCGCGCCCTCGATCTGAACCACCTGTACCCGCGCGCCGGGCTCCAGCACCTCATCCTCGTCGTAGGTGCGCGCGCTCCACACCTCGCCCGCCAGCTTGACGCTGCCGCCGTCGACGTCGACGCGCTCCAGCACCACCGCCCGCGAGCCGACCAGCGCCGCCGTCCCGGTGCGGATCCGCGCCGGGGTGCGCAGATGCCGGCGCGCGATCGGCCGCAGCACCCCAAGCGAGGCAATCGAGGCGACGATGAAGACCAGCAGCTGCAGCGCCGTGCCGGCGCCTGCCAGTGCCGCGACACCCGCGATCACCGCCGCGATCGCGATCGGACCCATGAAGAACGACAGCGAGACGATCTCGCCGACCGCGAGCAGGCCCGCGGCCACCATCCAGATCACCCACGCCGACATGACCCGATCCTACCCGGGCCGGCTACCGCCGCCGGCCTCGCGCCGTGAGAGCGACTTCTGCGACATGACAGGTCGCAGGTGTCGCCCTCACCCGGCACGGCCCGTCGCGCGAGATTCAGTCGAGGATCGCCGCCGCGAAGTCCGCCGGGTCGAACGGGCGCAGGTCCTCGATCGACTCGCCGATCCCGATCAGCTGCACCGGCACGCCCAGCTCCTGGGCGATCGCCAGCGCGATCCCGCCCTTGGCCGTCCCGTCCAGCTTCGTCAGGACGATCCCGTCGATCGGCACCGCCTCACGGAACATCAGCGCCTGACGCAGGCCGTTCTGGCCCGTCGTCGCGTCGATCGTCAGCAGCGTGTGGTGCGGCGCCTCCGGGATCCGCGCCGCGATGACCTTGCGCACCTTCGTCAGCTCGTCCATCAGATGCTGCTGGGTGTGCAGGCGGCCCGCGGTGTCACACAGCACCACATCGTGCCCGCGCGCCTTCGCCGCCTCGATCGCGTCGTAGATCACCGAACCCGGATCCGAGCCCTCGCGGCCCCGGACGATGTCGCAACCCGCCCGCTCCGCCCACACCTCCAACTGCTCGGCCGCCGCCGCGCGGAACGTGTCGCCCGCCGCCAACAGCACCGACCGGCCCAGCTCGCGCTGCAGATGCCAGGCGACCTTGCCGATCGTCGTCGTCTTCCCCGTCCCGTTCACGCCGACCATCAGGATCACCGTCGGCTGGGCGCCGAGATCGATCCTGTCGTCGCCGACCCGGGCGGTCTCCGCCAGCAGCTCACGCAGCCGGCGCGTCAGGTCCTCGCCGCTCTCCAGCTCGCCGCCGGCCGCCTCGCCCTCCAGCCGCTCCACGATCGCCGCCGTCGTCGGAGCTCCGACGTCCGCATAGATCAGCGCCTCCTCCAGCCGCTCGAACGCCTCGTCGTCCAGCCGCTCGAACATCGTCGCCTGGATCTCCGCGCCCAGCGCCTGACGGGTCTTCGACAGGTTCTCGCGCAGCCGCTTGAAGAACCGCCGCTTCGGCCGCCCCTCCCCCGGCTCCTCCACCGCCTCCGGCTGCGCCACCGCGATCGGCTCGCCGCCGACCACGAAGAGATCGTTCCACTCGCGTGCCACGGCGCGAGAGGATAGGGCGGAAGGGCGGGTCGGACGTCCTCGGGTCTGGCGTTGGTTGCCCGCGGGTCCTGTCTCCGGTGACGAGCCTTCGTGCTCGGCTTCGCTTAGCGCTCTCCCGTTGGTCGCGGTGCCGGCTTCCGCGGGAGGGTCTTCGGGAGAAGCTCCGCGCTTCGCCTGCGCGCGAAGGTCGACACCGTCGACACCCGCGGAGGCCAACGGTGGAGGGGCGCTACGCGCCGACCCTTCCTTGGGTGGGAGCGGAAGCCTGGAGCGTGGGCTCGTCCTTGGGCTTCGGGTCCGGCGTTTACCGGTCTTCTGTGAGCCCACCCGTCGTTTCTGGCCTTCCAGGCGCCGGTCCGACGTTTGCCGGTCTATACACGGCAAACGATGGATGGGCTGAGAGATAGCCGGGAGATGATGGATGGACCCTGAAACGGCCGGGAACCGCGGGGCGGTGAAGGTGGGCTCGGCGACGAGGCCCAATGGCCTCCGCTCAGGAGCGCGGTGAGAGTTACGGCCAATATTTGGCCGAAACTCTCACCCGAGCTTTCGAAGGCCGGAAAACAGCGGGCGGCGCCGCACCCGGGAGCGAAACGGGCACACCAACCCCGCCCCAAACCGCACCCCTCCCTACCCAGCCAACCGAACCCCGTCCCAACCCTCCCCCGCCCGCGCCGAGCGGAACGCCACCCGCACACGACCCTCGCCCGCCCGCCCGAGCGGAACGCCACCCGCCCCCAACCCTCGCCCGCCCGCCCTAAACCAAACGCCACCTGAAACCAACCCGCGCACGCCCGCCCAGCGGGCCGCGGGCCGCTAGGCCGCGCCGGAGGCGGCCGCCGGGGCGGGTGCCTCGAAGAGGCCCTCGCCGGCGCGGCCGGAGAGCTTGCGGGAGACGACGCGGGAGATGCCGTCACCGCCCATGCTGACGCCGTAGATGCGGTCGGCGGCGTCCATCGTGCGCTTCTGGTGGGTGACGACGATGAACTGGGCGCGGTCGGAGTAGCGGCGGACGAGCTGGAGGAAGCGGTCGACGTTGAGGTCGTCGAGCGCCGCCTCGACCTCGTCGAGGACGTAGAACGGGCACGGGCGGGCGAGGAAGACGGCGAACATGAAGGCGAGCGCGACGAGCGACTTCTCGCCGCCGGACATCAGCGACAGCCGCTTCGTGGACTTCCCGGCCGGCGTCACCTCGATCTCGACACCGGGCTCCGACGCCGCCGGCCGCGCCGCCGACTCGTCCGGCGTGTCGTCGGCCTCCGCCGTGCCGTCGCCAGCCTGGTCGCCGCCGCCGCCGTCGGCCGCCTCGCCGCCGAGCACCGGCCGCGGGCCCTGGTCGGGCTGGACCAGCCGCAGCCGGCCGCGGCCACCGGGGAACAGGTGGGCGGCTACCTCCTCGAAGTTGCGCGCCGCCGCCTCGTAGGTCTCCTCGAAGCTCTCGCGGATCCGCTTGTCGGTGTCGCGGATCAGGGTCTGCAGCTCCGCCAGCGCGCCCTCGAGATCGGAGCGCTGGCCCTCCAGCTCCTCGACGTGGGCGAGCGCCTCCTCGTACTCGGCCGCCGCCAGCGGGTTGACCGGGCCGAGCTGCTCGCGGCGGCGGCCGAGCCGCTCGATCCGCTTCGCCAGCTCCGCGCGCCGGTCGTCGTCGAGCGGCCCCTCCGCCGGCTCCGCGGGCAGGCCCAGCCGCTCGGCGACCGCCGCGAGCTCGTTGCCGGCGTCGGCGGCCTGGTCGCGCAGCTGCTGGGCGGCGACCTCGGCGCGCGTCACCCGCTCGCCGGCGTCGCGCAGCGCGCGCTGGACCTCGGACTCCTGGTGGGCGCACGCGCGCAGCTCGGCCGCCGTCCGCTCGCCGGCCGCCGCGCCGGCGGCGTGCTCGGCCTCGATCGCGGCCACGCGCTCGGAGACGGCCCCCGCGGCCTCCTCGAGCGCGGCGGCGGCCTGCTCGGCGGACTCGGCGAGACCGCCGTCGCGCTCGATCCGGCGCCGTAGCCGGCCGGCCCGCTCGAGCCGCTCCGCGTGCTCGCGGGCTGCGCTCTCGGCCATCCGGCGCTCGGCGCGCAGCTCGGCCGCCAGCTCGGCGCGGCGGACAGCGTCGGGGCCCTCGTCGGGGCTCTCGCTGCGCTGCTCGATCAGCCACTCCGCGCGCCGGACCGCCTCGACGGCCGCCTCGACCTCGCGGGCAGCGGCGCGGACGGCGGTCTCGGCCTCGTCGCGCCCGCGGTCGGCGGCGAGCACCCGCTCGGCGGCCGCGTCGACGACCGCGCGCGCCTCCGTCTCGGCCTGGATCGCCCGCTCCGAGACCGCGACCAGCTCGTCGCGGCGGTTGCGCTGCTCGAGCACCCGCTCGGCGCCGCCGGCCGGAGCCTGGCGCAGGTCGCCGGCGGCGGGCCGCCAGACGCGGCCGGCGCGCGTGACCGCCACCCCTGCGAAGCCCTCCGGCACCGCGGCGAGCGACTCGACGACCCAGACACCGGCGAGCAGCCGCCGCGCCAGCTCCGCGGCCGGGCCGTCGGCGGCGACGCGGTCGAGCAGCCGCTCGGCGTCGGCCGCGGGCGCGGCGTCGTCGGCGGCCGCGCCGCTCGCGCCCGCCACGAGCACGTGGCCGCCCTCGTCGCCGGCGCCGTCGAGCAGCCGCTCGCCGTCGCCGACCGACTCGACCACCCCGGCCCCCAGCCGCGGACCGAGCGCCGCCGCGAGCGCAAGCTCGTAGCCCGGCTCGACGCGCAGCTGCTCGGACAGCGCGCGGGCGCCGCCGGGCGCGCTCTCGGAGGCGCGCAGGTACTGGTTGACGGCGGCCAGGTCGGCGCCGACGCGCGCCGCCTCGTTGCGGGCGGCCTCGGCCGCCCGCTCGGCCTCGCGCCGCTGCGCGCGCGCGGCGTCGGCGGCCCGCTCGGCCGCGGCGAGCGCGTCGCGGCGCTCGTTGGCGACCAGCTCCAGCTCGCCGCGCCGCTTCGCCGCGGCCTCGCGCTCGGCGCGCAGCTCCGCCAGCTCCTGCTCGAGCCGCTCCTTGCGGCGCCCCTCGAGCGCCTCCAGCTCGGCCTCGAGCTCGGCGATGCGGGCGTCGGAGCCGGCCTTCGGGTCGCCGGCGGCGGCGATCGCGGCCTCGAGCTGCTCGAGCTCCTCGGAGCGCCGGCCACGCCCCTCGACCGCCGCGCGGCCGAGCTCGCGTGCACGGTCGAGCCGCATCGCGATCCGCTCGGCGGCGCCGCGGGCGGCGTAGAGGCGGCCCTGGATCTCGTCGCGCAGCCGGCTCTGCTCGGCGAATGCCTGCTCGGCCCGCTCGCGCCGGCGGGCGACCTCGGCGAGCTGGCCGTCGGCGGTCTCGCGCTCGTCGCGGGCGGCGGCGACCGCCCGCTCGGCGTCGGCGAGCCGCTCGCTCGCCGAGCGGACGGCGTCGCGCGCCAGCTCGTAGCGCGCCTCGGCGGTCTGGCGCTCGAGCCGCTCGTGCAGCTCGGCCGCCTCCGCCTGGCGCTTGAGCGGCCGCAGCCGCCCGCGCGCCTCGCGCTCGACATCGAGCGCCCGCGACAGGTTCTCCTGGGTGCGCTCGAGCTTGAGCTGGGCGCGGCGGCGGCGCTGGCGATGCTTGCCGAGACCGGCCGCCTCCTCGATCAGCATCCGCCGCTCGCGCGGGCGCGACAGCACGATCGACTCGACCCGGCCCTGGGAGACGACCGAGTGCATCTCCTTGCCGAGCCCGGTCTCCGAGAGCACCTCGGCGATGTCGGAGAGCCGGCAGCGGGCGCCGTTGAGACGGTACTCGCCGTCGCCGTCGCGGTCGAGGCGGCGGACGATCGAGATCTCGCTGAACTCCGACTCGCCGCGACCGCCGGAGTTGTCGATCACGACCTCTACCTCGGCCGTCGCGGAGCCCTTGACCCCGTGGCCGCCGGCGAAGATGACGTCCTTCATCGACTGACCGCGCACCGCCAGCGGGCTCTGCTCGCCGAGCGCCCAGAGGATGGCGTCGGTGATGTTCGACTTGCCGGACCCGTTCGGGCCGACGACGACCGAGACGCCCGGCCCGAAGTCGAGCGTCGTGCGGGTCGGGAACGACTTGAAGCCCTTCATCGAGATGGCCTTGAGGTGCATCAGGTCCGCCCTCCCCCGAAGTCCTCGAGCGCCTGCTCGGCGGCCTCCTGCTCGGCCAGCTTCTTCGTGCGGCCCTCGCCGCGACCCAGCTCGCTGCCCTTGACGCGGGCGGCGATCACGAAGTGGCGGTCGTGCGGCGGCCCGGACTCCTCGACGACCGCGTAGTCGACGACCTGGCCGCGGCGCGCGAGGCGCTCCTGCAGCACGGACTTGAAGTCGGCCGAGCGGTTGACCGCGATGTCCATCTGCTCGGCGAACGCCGCTACCACCGCGGGCGCCACCCGCTCGTAGCCACAGCCGAAGTAGACGGCGCCGATGACCGCCTCGCACACCGACGCGAGCACCCTCTCGCTGGTGAGCAGCGCGTCGAGGCCGTGCTCGTCGCCGTCGGGTGCCTGCGCGCGCAGCCGCTCGTCGAAGCCGAAGTCGCGCGCCACCTGCGCGCAGGCCGAGCCGCTGACCGCCTGGGCGCGGACCTTGGTGAGGCGCCCGACGCCGTAGGAGGCAAGCAGCGGGTAGAGGTGGGTAGAGACCGCGAGCGCGAGCACGGCGTCGCCCATGAAGGCGAGCCGCTCGTAGGACTCGGGCCGCGGACGGGTCCACGAGGCGTGGCTGAAGGCCTGCCGGACCAGCTCCGGCGGCGTGGCGTCGAGGAGGTCCGCAAGGGTCTCGGCCTGCTCAGTCGTCGGCGCGCTCGACATGGGCGTACACGTAGTCGGCCGCCTGGCCGACGGTCAGGATCTTGGCCGCCTGGTCGTCGGGGATGCGGATCCCGTAGTGGTCCTCCAGCTCGACGGTCAGCTCGACCAGGTCGAGCGAGTCGGCCTCGAGGTCCTCGCGGAAGCGGGTCTCCTCGCGGATCGCGCCCGCGTCGACCTCCAGCTCGGACGCGAGGTGCTCGCGGATCCGGCTCAGGACGTCGGCGCGGTCCACGCGGCCCCTCCCCACGGCCGGCGGCGGCCGCTGTCGATGCGTCGCATCATTCGCGGCTGACGCTACCAGCGGCGGCGGACCGCAGAGCCCCACCGGCCGCCAGCGCGGCGGCGGTGCGCTCGACCATGCGCTCGTCGACCGCACGCCGCGCAAGGCCGATCGCCGACGCGAGGCCAACCGGCCCGAAGCTGCCGTGGCCGATCACCACCGGTCGTCGCAGCCCGAGCAGGATCGCGCCGCCGACCGCCTCGGGGTCGAGCCGGGCGCGCAGACCGTCGACCGCGCCCCGGATCAGCAGGCCCCCCACGGTCGCGACCGCGCTCGAGCGGATCGCGCCACGGATCGCCTCACGGGTGACCTTCGAGGTCGCCTCCATCGTCTTGAGCGCGACGTTGCCGGTGAAGCCGTCGGTGACGACCACGTCGACGGCCGCGCTCGGCAGGTCGAACCCCTCGACGTTGCCGGCGAACGCCAGCTCGCCGGCCGCCAGCCGCTCGTGCGCGGCGCGGATGTCCGGCGTGCCCTTCCCCGCCTCGGCGCCGACCGACAGCAGGCCGACGCGCGGACGATCGACGCCCTCGACGTGCTCCATGAACGCGACGCCCATGTAGGCGAACTGGACGAGGTGCTCGGGCCTGACCTCGACGTTCGCGCCCGCGTCGAGCAGCAGCACCCGCCCGGCCGGCAGCGGCAGCAGCGCGGCGATCGCCGGGCGGTGGACGCCCTTGATCCGCTTGACCGCAAGCGTCGCGGCCGCGAGCGTGGGGCCGGTCGCCCCGGCGCTGACGAGCGCGTCGGCGCGACCGTCGGCGACCGCCGCCGCGGCCTGGACGATCGACGCCTCGGGACGCCCGCGGACCGCCCGCACGGGCTCCTCGTCGCCGCCGATCCGCTCGGGGGCGTCGACGACCTCGACGTTGCCCTCGGACGGGCCGAGCCGGTCGGCCGGGCCGAACAACAGCACCCGCTCGCCGCTGCGACGCGCGCCCTCGGCGACCGCCTCCGGCCCCGCGTCGGCGCCGTTGGCGTCGACCGCGATCACCGCGGCCGGCTACTCGTCGTCGACGTCAGGCGCCTGGACGACGACCTGGCGGCCGGCGTAGGACCCGCACTCGCCGCACACGCGGTGCGGCAGGCGCGGCGCGCCGCACTTCGGGCAGGTCGACAGGCTCGGCGGCACGATCTTGTGCTGCGAGCGGCGCTTGTTCGTGCGCGAGTGCGACTGTCGTTGCTTGGGGACGGCCATGAGCCGGTGCAGTGTACACGGGGGCCCGCGTCGGAGTGGCGTTCCGCTCGGGCGGGTGAGGGTTGCGGGCGGGTGGCGCTCCGCTCGGGGCGGGTGGCGCTCCGCTCGGCGCGGGCGGGCGAGGGTTGCGGGCGGGTGGCGCTCCGGGCGAGGGTCGCGGGCGGGTGGCGCTCCGCTCGGGGCGGGCGGGCGAGAGTCGGGACGGAGCTCGACTGGCTGGGTAGGGAGGCGTGCGGTTCGGAGCGGGGTTGGTTCGACCGTTTCGCCCCCCCCGATTCGAGCGCCGCCCGCTGTTTTCCGGCCGCCGAGAGCTCCGGTGAGAGTTTCGGCCAATATTTGGCCGAAACTCTCACCGCGCTCCTGAGCGGAGGGCGTTGGGCCTCGGCGCCGAGCCCACCTTCACCGCCCCGCCGCTTCCCGTCTTCAGGGTCCATCCATCATCTCCCGGCTATCTCTCAACCCATCCACCGTTTACCGCCCATAGACCGGCAAACGTCGGACCGGCGCCGGGCGGCCGACAAACGTCGGGCTGGTCGCATGTGGGGCCGGAGAACATCGGCCTAGGAGCGCCGGCAAGCGGCGGCCGACCCCACAGAACACAGGAAACGCCGGACCCCAAGCCCAAGGTCGAGCCACATTCCAGGCTCCCGCTCTCCCACACAAGGAACGGCCGGCGCGCAGCGCCCCTCCACCGTTGGCCTCCGCGGGTGGCGACGGTGTCGACCTTCGCGCGCAGGCGAAGCGCGGAGCTACTCCCG
>JAAYBF010000022.1 GCA_012718975.1 Solirubrobacterales bacterium
CCGCTCAGGCCGGCCCGCGCTGCATCAGCTCGACGCGGATGCCGTCGGGGTCCTTCATGTAGCAGGTGCGCCCGCCGAGGATCGCGTGCAGGTGCGGGAGGGCCGCGATCGGCCCGTTCTCCCGATCCTGGTCCGGGATGTCGGTGACACGGCCGGCCGGCTCGACGCCCGCGGCGACCAGCTCGTCGTAGGCCGCCTGGAGGTCGTTCACGAAGAACGTCAGGTGGACGGTGCCGGAGTTCGCCGGCTGGGGATCGATCGCCTTGCCCTCCGGCGCGACGTACTCGATCACCTCCATGAAGAGGTCCGACTCCGGGATCCGTAGATGGGCCGTCTTCAGCGACGCGTCCGGGTAGCCCACCGCGCTGCGGACCACCTCGTCGGACTCGTCGAAGCGGGTCAGCAGCTCCATCCCGAGCAGCCCGCAGTAGAACTCCAGCGAGCGGTCGATGTCGGCCACGTGGATGCCCAGGTGCCCGACTCCGCCCAGTCCGTCGATCGCCATGTCACTCCTCCTCGTAGGCGCCACCGGCGGCGGCGAGCTCGACCAGTGACGCGGGTGGCTCGAAGCGGTCGCCGTAGCGTCCGGCGAGCTCGCGGGCGCGGGCGACGAACCCGGCCGGCCCGCCCGCGTAGCCGTTGACGTACTGCAGGACGCCGCCGGTCCAGCCGGGGAACCCGATCCCGAGGATCGAGCCGACGTTGGCGTCGGCGACCGACTCGATCACACCCTCCTCGAAGCACTTGGCCGCCTCGATCGCCTCGACGAAGAGCATCCGCTCGACGAGGTCGGCGAACGGGATGTCGCGGTTCTGACCGCCGAAGGCGTCGCGCAGGCCGCCCCAGAGCCCGGTCCGCCGGCCGTCGGCGTAGTCGTAGAAGCCGGCGCCGGCCGCCCGGCCCGCGCGGTCGTGGCCGTCGATCATCGTCTCGATCACGGCGCTGGCCGGGTTGTCCGCCGCCGCGCGGCCCTCCGCCTCCGCCGCCGCCCGGTTCTCCTGGCCGACCTTGCGCAGCAGCGCGAGGTTGAGCTCGTCGGCGAGCTGGAGCACCGGCGCCGGGTAGCCGGCCTGTCCTGACGCCTGCTCGATCGACGGCGCGGGGGCGCCCTCGCCGAGCAGCGCGATCCCCTCGTCGATGAACGCGCCGATCACCCGCGTGGTGAAGAAGCCGCGCGAGTCGTTGACGACGATGGGGGTCTTGGCGATCGCCTTGGCGAGGTCGAGCGCGCGGCCGAGGGTGGCGGCGGAGGTCCGCTCCCCCTTGACGATCTCCAGCAGCGGCATCCGGTCGACGGGGCTGAAGAAGTGCAGCCCGACGAAGTCCTCCGGCCGGCTGACGCCCTCGGCGAGGCCGGTGATCGGCAGCGACGAGGTGTTCGAGCCCAGCAGCGCGCCGTCGGCGAGGTGGGGCTCGATCGCCGCGAAGACCTCCGCCTTGACCTTCGGGTCCTCGAAGACCGCCTCGATCACGAGCTCCGCGCCCGCGGCGTCGGCGGGGTCGGCGGTGGCCCGGATCCGCCCGACGAGCGCATCCGCCTCGGCCTGCGACATCCGCCCGCGCTCGACCGCCTTGGCGACCAGCTTCCGCGAGTGGCCGCGTCCCCGCTCGGCCGCCTCGGCCGAGACGTCCTGGAGCACGACCTCGATCCCGGCCTTGGCGCAGACGTAGGCGATCCCGGCGCCCATCATCCCGGCGCCCAGCACGACCGCCTTCGCCGGCGCCCACGGCTCGCCGTCGGAGCCGCGGCCGCGCACGGCGTTCATGTCGAAGAAGAACGCCTGGATCATGTTCTTCGCCGCCTGACCGGTGACGAGGTCGACGAAGTAGCGGCCCTCGACCGTGGAGGCGCTGTCGAAGTCGACCTGGGCGCCCTCGGCGGCCGCCGCCTGGATCGCGTGCGGGGCCGGGTAGGGCGCGCCGCGCAGCTGCTTCGACAGGACGGCCGGCAGCGTCGGCATCACCGCCTCGAGCTCGGCGCCGGTCATCCGCCCGCCGGGGATCGAGTAGCCGTCGCGGTCCCACGGCTGGGCGGCCTCGGGGTTGGCGGCGATCCAGGCCTTGGCGGCGGGGACCAGCTCCTCGCGCGCGGCGACGACCTCGTCGACCAGCCCGAGCTCGAGCGCCCTGGCCGGCCGCAGGCTGCGGCCCTCCATCAGCACGTTCGCGAGCGCCGGCACGATCCCGAGCATCCGCACCGTGCGGACGACCCCGCCCGCGCCGGGCATCAGGCCGAGCGTCACCTCGGGGAAGCCGACGACGGCCCTGGGGTCGTCGACGACCACGCGGTGGTGGCAGGCGAGCGCGATCTCCAGCCCGCCGCCGAGCGCCGCACCGCCGATCGCGGCGACGACCGGCTTGCCGAGCGTCTCGATCCGGCGCAGGTCGGCCTTGACGCCCTCGACCATCTCCGCGGCCGCGGCGGCTTCGTCGGGGCCGATCGCGACCAGCGCGTCAAGGTCGCCGCCGGCGAAGAAGGTCTGCTTGGCCGAGGCGACGACCACGCCGGCGATCCCGTCGCGCTCGGCTTCGAGCCGGTCGGTGACGGCGCGCAGGTCGGCGCGGAAGGCGGCGTCCATCGTGTTGACCGCCCGCGCCGGGTCGTCGAGGGTGAGCACCACGACGCCGTCGTCGCCGCGCTCCCAGCCGATGCTGCCCGCGCCCGCCATCAGAGCGCCTCCAGGACGGTCGCGATTCCCATCCCGCCGCCGACGCACAGCGACGCGAGCCCGTAGCGGCCGCCGGTGCGGTGCAGCTCGTCGACGAGCGTGCCGAGGATCATGCCGCCGGTCGCGCCGAGCGGGTGGCCCATCGCGATCGCGCCGCCGTTGACGTTGACCTTCTCGATGTCGAGGTCGAGGTCGCGCACGAACCGCAGCACGACCGCGGCGAACGCCTCGTTGATCTCGACCAGGTCGAGGTCGCCGACGTCCAGCCCCGCCTTGGCGAGCGCCTTGCGCGACGCCGGCGCCGGGCCGGTCAGCATGATCGTCGAGTCGCTGCCGGTGACCGCGGTCGCGACGATCCGCGCCCGCGGCTCGAGTCCCAGCTCGCGGCCCACGGCCTCGCTGCCGATCGCCAGCAGCGACGCGCCGTCGACGATGCCCGACGAGTTGCCGGCGGTGTGGACGTGCTCGATCCGCTCGACCCAGTGGTAGCGCTGCAGGGCGACCGCGTCGAAGCCGACCTTGCCGGCGGCCGCGAAGGCGGGCTTCAGCCCGCCGAGCGACTCGACGGTGGTGCCGCGGCGGATGTGCTCCTCGCGGTCGAGGACGGTCAGGCCGTTGCGGTCGCGGACGGGGATCGTCGCGGCGGCGAAGCGGCCGTCGGCCTCGGCGGCGGCGGCGCGCTCCTGCGAGCGGACGGCGTAGGCGTCGACGTCCTCCCGCGAGAAGTCCTCGATCGTGGCGATCAGGTCGGCGCCGACGCCCTGGGGGACGAAGCCGGTCTGGTGGTTGGTCTCGGGGTCGAGCCACCAGGGGCCGCCGTCGGAGCTCATCGGCACGCGCGACATCGACTCGACGCCGCCGGCGAGGACGAGGTCCTCCCAGCCGGAGGCCACCTTCTGGGCGGCGAAGTTGACGGCCTCGAGGCCGGAGGCGCAGAAGCGGTTGAGCTGGACGCCGGCGACGGTGTCGGGCAGGCCGCCCTTGAGCGCGGCGGCGCGGGCCATGTCGGCGCCCTGCTCGCCGTGGGGGGAGACGATGCCGAGCACGAGGTCGTCGATCCGCTCGGGGTCGAGCCCGGGGTTGCGCTCGCGCAGCGCCTCGATCAGCCCGACGACGAGGTCGATCGGCTTGACCGCGTGCAGCGCGCCGTTCGCGCGGCCCCTTCCGCGTGGGGTGCGGACCGCGTCGTAGACGTAGGCGGCGTCACCCACCGGCTAGGCCCGCCACTCGACGTGGGCGCGGATCGCCTCGCCGACGGTCCAGCCCTTCGACTCGGCGTAGGCGACCATCGCTTCGAACCCCGTGCGCCACTCGGGGTCGCCAGCGCGCTCGCCCGCGAGCGCGCGGACGGCGTCGCGCTCGACGGCGACGTGGTCGTCGTCGGCCCAGGCCGCCACCCCGGCGAGCGCCGCGGCGACGGCGTCGCGGTCGCGGCCCCCGGCGACGACGACCTTGAAGCCCTTGAAGTCGTCAGGGTCGCGCAGGACCGGCCCGGCATCGCTTCCGAGATCCACCTCGATGTCCATACAGATGATTATACTGTTATCGCGGATCTGCCCTTAGAGGAGGAGCGAGACCAGATGCCGGACCAGCCCCGCCGCTGCCCCGTGACGGGCTTCGACCACCACTCCGCCGAGCACGGCGACGACCCCGTGGCCGCCTACCGTCGCCAGCGCGCGCAGGCGCCCGTCGCCTGGACCGAGGCCCACGGCGGCTACTGGGTGGTCAGCGACTGGGCCGGCATGGAGCAGGTCGCCACCGACGACGAGACCTTCTCGTCGGCCCGGCATCCCGAGGCCGGCGGCGACGGACTCTCGGTCCTGATCCCGAAGTCGCCGGTCGCGCCGCACATCCCGATCGAGGTCGACCCGCCCGAGTTCCAGGGCTACCGCCGGATCCTGATGCGGTTCGCCAAGCCGTCGGCGATCAAGGAGGTCCAGCCGATGGTCGAGCGCTATGCGACCGCCTTCGTCGACAGCGTGATCGAGGCCGGCGAGTGCGACCTCGCCGACGTCGTCGAGCTGCCGGCGATCGTCACCGTCGACTGGCTCGGGCTCGACCCGCGCGAGTACCCGCGCTACTCCTCGGCGATGTTCGCGGTGATCGCCTGCCACCCCGACTCCGACGAGTACCGCCACGCCGCGACCGTCGACATCCCCGAGATCGAGCAGCAGGTCCGCGCGGTGATCCGCGCCCGCCGCGCCGAGCCGCGCGACGACGTGATCACCGGCCTCGCCCAGGCCGAGATCGACGGCCGCCTGCTCAGCGAGGACGAGGTCTACTCGATGGCCGAGCTGCTGATCAGCGGCGGCGTCGGCACGACCGCGTCGCTGATCGGCCAGTCGCTGGTCTGGCTGGCGGCCAACCCCGACGAGCGGCGGCGGCTGATCGAGCGCCCCGAGCTGCTTGACGGCCCGGCACTCGAGGAGCTGCTGCGCGTCTTCTCGCCGACCCAGGCGCTGGCGCGCACGGTGATGTCCGACACCGAGATCCACGGCTGCCCGATCCCCGCCGGCGACCGGCTGCTGGTCTCCTGGGCGTCGGCCAACCGCGACCCCGCGCGCTTCCCCGACCCCGACCGCGTCGACCTCGAGCGCGAGCCCAACCGCCACGCCGCCTTCGGCGTCGGCGTCCACCGCTGCGCCGGGCTGCACCTCGCGCGCGCGATGAGCCGCACGCTGATCGGCCAGATCCTCGAGCGGATGCCCGACTACGAGGTCGACCTCGACCGCCTCGAGCGCTACCCCGACCAGGGCGTCAACGTCGGCTGGAAGACGATCCCGACGACCTTCACCCCCGGCCCCCGCCGCGGCCCGACGATCCAGGAGCTGCTCGCCGCCACCGCCCCCTCGTGACCCTCCCCATCGATGTCGACGTTGCGGCGAATATTTCGCCGCAACGTCGACATCGACGAACGGGGGGGGCCGCCGGCTCAGCCGAGATCGGGCGGGGCGGGCGGGAGCGCGCCGGTGAGCATGCGGGCGCGCTGCGCGCTGGCGGCGGCCCGCATCTCCGGGTGGGTCTCGATCCAGAAGCCGCCGCGCTCGACGCCGGCGACGACTATCGCGCCGGCCTCGTCGCCGCTGATGCCCTGCTCGGTGACCATCGCGTGGTAGTCGTCGCGGGCGCCGGCGCCGCGCTCGCCCGCGGTCGGGGCGTCGGTGAAGATCCGCGTCGCGACGGGGCCCGGGTTGACGACGTGGACGGCGATCGGCGCGCCCGCCTCGGCCAGCTCGAGCGCGAGGCTCTCGGTCAGCGCCTGGACGCCGTGCTTGGAGGCGTTGTAGGCGGCCTGGCTGACCGGCCCGGAGATCAGCGCCGCCATCGACGCGACGTTGACCACGGCGGCCGGCTCGCCGGCCGCCACCATCCGACCGACGAAGGCGCGCACGCCGTTGAAGGCGCCGAGCAGGTTGACGCGGATCAGCCGCTCGGTCGCCTCCGGCGGGACCTCCCAGACGCGGCCGGTCGCCTCGACGCCGGCGTTGTTGACGGCGACGCGCAGGTCGCCGCGCTCACAGGCGACGTCGGCGAGCCGCTCGACCGCGGCCGCCTCGCCGACGTCGGCGACCACCGCGACCGCGTCGGCGCCACCGTCGCGCAGCTCGGCCGCGACCGCCTCGGCGCGGTCGGCGGCGACGTCGGAGACCACCACGCGCATTCCGCGCGCAGCCGCGGCGCGGGCGATCCCCGCCCCGATCCCGCTGCCGGCGCCGGTGACGGCGATCGTCCCGCCGTCGAGTGTCAGTCCGCTCACTGCTCCGCTCCCATCATCTGATCGGGTCGCGCCGCGGGTGGCGGCGCGCCAGCATGGTCACCGTCCGGCGCTCGTCGGCGAACGGGGCTCCGGCGCTCGGATGGCGGGCCGCCGCGATGTAGCGGCGGGCGGCCACGACGCTGTCGAAGTAGGCCATCCCGACCCCGTCCCAGCGCTCCTCGGGGTCGCCGAGCGCGTCGAAGGCCGCAGTGCCGCCGGCCGGATCGGTGCGCACGACGCTCTGGACGTAGCCCTGCAGCAAGCCGTCGCCGTACTGGGCGCGGACCGCGTCGCCGTGGGCGGCCCAGGCGGCGGCGAACTCGGCGGCGCTCGCCCCCTCCGGGCGCGCGAGGAACTCGGCCAGCACGACCGGCGCCGGGGCGTCGGGCTCGACGACGACGCGGTCGTCGGCGAGCACCGCGCGCGAGCGGTCGTGGTCGATGAAGCGGGCCTCGTCGATTCCGGCCTCGACCATCGCGCCGTCGAGGATCCGCTTCAGCGTCGCGGCGTCGTCGAACCAGACCGAGGCGACGCCGTCGTAGGGCGCGCGGCCGGACGGGGTCTCCGGCTGGGGGTCGACGGCCGCGTAGAGGACGTAACGGCGGATCGCGGTCAGCGGCAGGCCGTAGCGGACGACGTGGTGGTCGAGCCAGTGCTCGTGGAACTCGCCCAGCGTCGCGCCCGGCCAGCGGCGCAGCCCGTACAGCAGGCGGACCTCCATCCCCACGGTCACGAAGCCTTATGTATATCATAATGATTATGCCGTGTTCTCGGGGGAGGACAGCAAGGTGAGCGACCTGCGCGTCGGCTGTGGCGCCGCGGGCGAGCCCGACCGCCCGGAGCTGGCGCACCAGATGGTCCGCGACGGCCACGTCGACTACGTCTGCTTCGACACGCTCGCCGAGCGGACGCTCGCCGCCGCCCAGCTGCGCCGCGCGGCCGACCCGACCGCCGGCTACGACCTCCACCTGCGCGAGCGCGTCGGCGCCGCGATCGCCCCCGCGCTCGAGCACGGGACCGTCCTGCTCGGCAACATGGGCGCCGCCAACCCGGCGGCCGCCGCGGAGACGCTCGCCGAGACCGCGCGCGCCGACGGGGTGCCGGAGCTGACGGTCGCCGTCGTCGAGGGCGACGACGTGCTCGACGCGGTCCGCTCGGGCGAGCTGCCCGTCCGCCTCTGGGACGGCGGCGACCTCGGCGCGCTGCGGCCGCGGCTCGTCTCGGCCAACGCCTACCTCGGCGCGGCGCCGATCGCCGAGGCGCTCGCCGCCGGCGCCGACGTCGTCGTCACCGGCCGCGGGGCCGACGTCGCGCCCTACCTCGCCGCGATCGGCCACCGCTACGGCTGGGCCCCCGACGACTGGGACCGCCTCGCCGCCGCCGCGGCCGTCGGCCACCTGCTCGAGTGCGGCCGCTGCGTGACCGGCACCTGCTACGAGGAGCCGGCGTTCGGCCGGCTCGCGCCCGACCCCGGCCACGCGTCGCTGCCGCTGGCCACCGTCGCCCCCGACGGCACCGCCGTGATCTCGAAGGTGCCCGGCAGCGGCGGCCTGGTCACGCGCGGCAGCTGCGCCGAGCAGCTCCTGCACGAGATCGGCGACCCGGCGCGCTACCTGACCCCCGACGTGACGCTCGACATGACCGCGATCGAGCTGACCGAGGTCGCGCCCGACCACGTCCGCGTCAGCGGCGCCCGCGGCGGCCCGCCGCCGGACGAGCTGAAGCTGCTGCTCGGCATCGACGAGGGCTGGTTCGCCGAGGGCGAGGCGTCGTTCGCCGGACCCGGCGCGGTCGCAAAGGCGCGCCGCGCGGCCGCGATCGTGCGCGACCGCTTCGCCGCCACCGGCCACGCCGCGCTCGACGCGCGCGAGGACCTGATCGGGCTCGACAGCGTGCTCGGCCCGGCGACCCCGGCGACCGCCGCCGAGCCCTGGGAGGTCCGGCTGCGGCTCGCGGTGCGCGTCGCCGACGCGGAGTCGGCGGCCGCGTTCGCGCTCGAGTGCGAGGACCTCTGGTGGGCGCCCGGCGTCGGCGGCGGCGGGGTCCGCACCGCGACGCGGCCGGTGCTGGGGATGCACGCCGCCTC
>JAAYBF010000160.1 GCA_012718975.1 Solirubrobacterales bacterium
CTCGATGCTCACCGCGATGCGCGCGGTCGACAACCTCGTCCTCGGCACCGACCACGACCTCTGGGCCGTCAACGCCGAGTCGGTCTACCACGAGGAGGAGCGCCAGGACGAGCAGCAGCCCTACATCGAGGCGCCCGAGACGCCCAGCCAAGGCGCCCCGCTGACCAGCTAAGCCCTTGCCCCGGAGCCCGCATTAGGGTACCCTAAGCCCTGCTGCCGACGCGCCCCCGGCCACGGAGGCGCGACGCGCATATGCAGCAGGGGGCAAGCGCCCCAGCCGGCCCGGGCGGGGACGGCTGGGGCGCCCCTCGCGCACCGGCCGGTTAGGAGCCCCTAAGTTCTGTTAGGGTCGCCTAACCATGATCCAGTTCACGCGGTATGTCCGCCGCCACCACATCGCGCTCCTCGCGCTCTTCATCGCGCTGGGAGGCACCTCCTACGCCGCGGTCAACCTCCCCAACGGCAGCGTAGGCACGGCCCAGCTCAAGCAGGGCGCCGTGACCGCCAAGAAGCTGCGCGACCGGGTGGTCACCTCGAACAAGCTCCGCAAGGGCGCGACGACCGCGCGGGCGCTGCGCAACGGCGCGGTGACGACGGCCAAGCTTCGTAACGACTCGGTCACGTCGGCCAAGGTCGTCGACGGCAGCCTGCTGGCGATCGACTTCGCGCCGGGTCAGCTCCCCGGCGGCGAGCCGACCGGTCCGGCCGGCGGCGCGCTCACCGGCAGCTACCCCGACCCCGGCATCGCCGCCGGCGCGGTCGGCCCGGACCAGTTCGGCGAGATCCCCGCGGTGCGACTGATCCGCGATCACACCACCGTCCCGGTCACGGTGGCCTCCGGCGGACAGGGCGCCGCCCTCCCCTGGCCGGTCCCGACCGGGGCCCGCCCGTTCGACATCGGCGGGTTCTTCGATCCGGCCGGGAACACCGTTCCCCAGTGCCTAGGACAGGGCACCGACACGTGCATCGTCTTCCCGCGCAGCGGGACCTACGCGCTCAGCGCGGGCGTGCGGTGGGTCGATCCCGCCGAGGGATCTCCCGCGGCGGACAACGGCACGGGCTACCGCGCGATCCGCATCCATGGACTGAGCGGGCGGCAGTCGGGCACCACCGCGACTCCAGCCGTCGACGGGTCGCCGACCATCCAGTCAGTGACGACGATCGATCGCTTCGAAGCCGGTGAGGCGGCCTTCGTGAGCGCCTCGCAAAACTCCGGCGTCGACGTCAACGTCGCCGGCTCGCTGCAGCAGGTGTACTTCGCCGCCACCTGGCTCGGCCCGTAGGTCCGGTCGACACCTCGAGCGGCACTGGCGCCCCGGGACCTTTCCCGGGGCGCTTGTCGTTTCGGGCGCGGCCGTCACGTCCCGCGCGCCTTTTACAAGCATGTTCGTATGATACGAGAATGCTTGCAAAGCCGGCGAGCCTGGTCGGGCGCGAACTGGAGTGGAGCGCGCTCGCCCGATTCGTGGAGCGCGGCCAGCGGCTGGCGGTCGTCTACGGGCCGCGGCGCGTCGGCAAGTCGTTCCTGATCGAGCAGCTCTGCGAGGCCGCGGGCGGGTTCCGCTACCAGGCGGTCGCGGGGCTGCCGGCGTCACAGCTCGCCGACCTCGGGCGCGAGCTGGGCGAGCGGATCGGCAGCGGCCCGCTGCAGCTGTCGGGCTGGGCCGACGCGCTGGACCGGCTCGCCCTGGTGGACGCCCCCGTCGTGGCGATCGACGAGCTGCCCTACCTCACCGAGACGGTGCCGGAGCTCGCCAGCCTGCTCCAGCGCTACGTGGACGCCGGTCGCGGCCCGGCGCTGATCCTCGCCGGCAGCTCGCTCTCGGTGATGAGCGAGCTGGTCGAGGCGCGGGCGCCGCTGTACGGGCGCGCCGGCTCGGTCGTCGTGCCCGCCCCGCTCACGGGGCCGGACCTCGCCGAGCTCTGGGGCGCCCCGGACCCGGGCGCGACGCTCTGGATCGACGCCGCGCTCGGCGGGCTGCCCGGCTATCGCCCGCTCGTCGCAGCGCCGCGGCGCGACCTCGACGCCTGGATGGTCGACGAGGTGCTCGCCCCCGGCTCGCCGCTGCTCGACGCCGCCGAGGCGGACCTCGCCGGGACCGACGACCCGACGCCGCTGCGCGGCGCCTACCGCGCGATCCTCGACGCGATCGCCGGCGGCGAGCGCGGCTTCAGCGCGATCTCGCGCGTCGCGGGACTTCCGTCGGGCGCGTTGAGCCGGCCGCTCGCGGCGCTCCAGCGCGCCGGGCTGGTCGAGCGGATCCCCGATCCGCTCCGGTCCCGGCGCGACCGCTACGAGCTTGCGAACCCGCACCTGCGGCTCTGGCTCTCAGTCGTCGCGCGCCACTCGGCGCGGCTGCAGGCCGGCCGCGCCGCGGACGTCTGGCGGGAGGTGGGCGAGACGACCTGGCGCGCCCAGGTGCTCGGCCCGCGCTGGGAGGCGGTCGTCCGGGCTCACGTCGAGCGCGGCGACGCGCAGGCGGTCGGCGCAGTCGAGGCCGTCGGGGTGACGGCCGTCTCCGATCCCTCCCGGCGGCGCAGCCACGAGCTGGACCTGGTCGCGACCGCCGGCGGCCGGACGGTCGCGATCGGCGAGGCGAAGCTGCGCCGGCTCGGACGTGACGACCTCGACCGCCTGCTGGCGCTGCGCGAGCTGCTCGGCGCTCCCGGCGCGCAACTCGTGCTCGCATCCGCCGAGGCGGTCGATCGTCCCGCGGCCTCACACCCCGACGTCGTGGCGATCACCCCAGCCGACATCTACGGCCAGTAGCCGGCCACCGAACCGGCGCCGAGCACAGGGTGAGAGTTGCGGCCGCTATTTGGCCGGAACTCTCACCTGGGCTCAGGCGCGGATGGGCCGGCGCCGCGCCGCTGGCTCAGGGCGCGCCGGTGGAAGGCTGCGGCACCGGGGGAAGCACGGGCTCGGCGCTGGAGGCGCCGTCGTCGGTGCCGATGTCCGGGGTCGCGCCGCCGCCGGAGCTGGAGCTGTCGCCGGTCCCGCTGTCGGGAGCGGCTCCGCCGCCGGTGCCCGACCCGGCGCCGTCGTTGGGGACCTCCTCCCCGGGCACCGACGGCGAGTCCTCCGGCCGGACGATGACCGTGCGGCCGTCCTCGAGCTGGTAGACCGTCCCGATCGGCTCGCCCTGGCCGACGACGCGCTCGCCCGGCTGGAGCTCGATCGTGTTCGCACTGTCGCTCGGCTCGGCGATCACCGAGTCCGCGGGGACCTGCTGGCCGCTGGTCGCCTCGCTCGGGTCGGCGTTCTGCTGCAGGATCGTCGGGGCGAGGTCGATCGAGGCCAGCGCCGCCAGCAGGAACGCGACGGCAAGGACGATACCGAGGTCGAAGAGGTTGACCAGGCCGTCGAGCGGGTCACCGGCGCGGTCCTCGCGCGTGCGGGCGCGGGGGTTGATCGCCGGCTTCACGTCCCCTCCGGCGCGGGCTTGCCAGGTGGCGCGCCGGGAGGCGTGGCGCCAGGAGCGGGCGGCTTCTGCTGGCCGTCGCCGCCGGCCGTCGCGCCAGGCGCGGGCGGCGTGGACGGCGTCGGCAGGGTCACGGTCCCCAGCTGCGCCACCTCGGTCGCCGCGACCTTCGCCTCGCCGGTCGCGGGAGCGCGCGGCGACGGATGGACCGGCACCTCGGCGAGGCCGGCGTGGACGTACTCGACATCCGAGTAGTCCTGGGCGTAGAGGCGATCGCGCACGAGCGAGACCGCGAAGGCGATCATGCCGACGAGCAGACCGGCGACGGTGACCGAGAAGGCGACCCGGAGATCGTCGGTGAGCTGCTGCACGTCACCCTCGGCGAGAGCGGCGAGCGCCGGCGAGAGCGGGATCAGGGTGCCCATCAGGCCGAGCGCGGGACCCATCCGGACCAGGATGCGGGTCCGCTCGAGCCGCTTCATCGAGCGGTAGTCGTACTCGGCGAGGCGCTTGGCGATCCGGTCCTCGGCGTCGGGCTGGGTCCGCTGCTCGACGATCGCGCCGAGCGCATCGGTCATCCCCGGCGTGTAGCCGAGGTCGCGCACGACCTTCGCGGCGCCGGCGCTGTCGCCCTTGGCGAGCGCGGCCTTCGCCTCCTCCACCGCGGTTTCGAGCCGCTTGATGCCGCGGCCGCGGCGCTTGCGCATCTCAGCGAGCAGCGCCCCCAGCTCCAGCACGACGACGACCACGGTGATCAGCGCCGCGATCAGCACCGGGTAGCGGAGCGCCTCCGCCACGTCGAAGAGGATGTTCTCGATCGTCACCTTGGTCGCCTCGCTCTACGTTTCCAACGGCCCGGTCCCGCGCCGGCCGTAGCCGCCGAATCTACCCAATGGCTCAGGCACCGCGTCGCGGCAGCGGCAGCCGCGGCACGCGGACGCGCGGCAGCTTGCCCTCGCGGAACTCGAGCGTCGCGCCGAGGCCGAGCAGCGCCAGCACGCCGGCGATGCTGATCGCGGCCTCCGGCACGCCCGCGCCGCCGTCGGCGTCGGTCGCCTCGCCGTCGCTCGACTTGCCCGCCATCGACTCGAGCAGCGAGGTCGGCGGGTCGCTCGCGTCGGCGAGCAGGTTGCCCTCGACGGTCGTCCCGGTCGAGGTCGCGATGTCCGGCGGGTCGGGCACCGGCTCGACCGGCGCCGGGGCGGGCGCCGGTGGCGGCGTGTAGGTCGAGCCCGAGTCGTAGGAGGGGGTGTAGCCGCCGTAGCTGTCGGAGTAGCCGCCGTAGGAGCCGCCGCCGGTGCCGGTCGAGGTGCCGCTGTCGTCGGTCCCCTCGCCACCCTCCTTCTCCTTCTCGCCGTCGAGGTCGGGGTCGCCGACGGTGATCCTCGATACGGCCACGACGCTGTTGTCGCGATCCCCGTCGACCCAGCCGGCCACATGGACCTTGTAGACGCGGTCCTTGCGGGCGAACTTCTGGCGGTGGGTGGCCGAGTCGCCGCCGATGGACGTCAGCGGCGGGCTCCGCCACTTCTTGCCGTCGTCGCTGCCCTGCATCGACCACTCGTAGCGGACGGTCTCGTCGGCGCGCGCGCCGGTCACCTTCGCGGTGAAGGCCACCGAGCCGCCCAGCTTGATCTCCTTCTCCGCGGGGGTGACCTTGATGTTCAGTCGCGGCGCGCTCTGCTGGACGAGCGTCACGGCGCCGTCGGCGACGGTGAACTGGGCCTCCAGCGGGACGACGCCGTCCTCACCGGGCGCACCGGCGAAATGGGTGACGCCCTGCTCGTCGGTGTAGAAGACCGGGGGCTTGACGTCCTCGATCTGGTCGCGGCCGATCGAGATCGTCCGCCCGTCGGGCGTCGCGATGTCGATGCGGCTGTAGTTGAAGTCCGTCTTGGCCGCCTCGAGCACCGCGAGCACCGACGACCCCTTGATCGCGACCGTCGCGGGCTCGCCATCAGCGGTGGCGAGCTTGTAGGTCGTGTCGATGTCCTGGTCGACCTCGGAGAGCGCGATCTCGACCGGCTTCGCCTCGTTGGGCGGCTGGATCGTGATCGTGACGCCCTCCGCGGCCTCCTCCACCGGCGGCGGCTCCGGCTCCTGGGCGCGCGCCACCAGCGCGGCGGTCGCGAGCACGGCGAGCGCGACCAGCGCTGCGCCGAGCACGCGGAGCGCGAGGGGGCGGACGGCGAAGGGCATCGGAGTCATGTTAGGAAGACCTAAGCGATCGTGCGACGCCAGCCGCCCACGATCGGCTCAGACCCGACTGTAGAACTCGACGATCATCTGCTCGTCGATCGGCGCCTGGATGTCCGCGCGCGCGGGCGCGGCCACGACCCGGCCGATCAGCGCCTCCGGGTCGGCGAGCAGCCAGGCCGGCACCCGCTCGGCGAGCTCGGTCGCCTCGGTCGCCTTCGCGCGCACAGGGCTCTCGGCGCGGATCGTGACGATGTCGCCGGGCGCCAGCCGCCGTGACGGGATGTTGCAGCGCCGGCCGTTGACGTCGACGTGGCGGTGGGTGACGAACTGGCGCGCCTGGGCGCGGGTCGCCGCGAAGCCGAGCCGGTAGATGACGTTGTCGAGGCGCAGCTCCAGCAGCGTGAGCAGCCGCTCGCCGGTGACGCCCTCGCCGCCGCGCTGGGCCTCCTTCATGTAGTTGCGGAACTGCCGCTCGCGGACGCCGTAGTAGTGCTTGGCGTTCTGCTTGGCCTGGAGCTGGAGGCCGTAGGTCGACGGGCGGCGGCGGAAGCCCGACGCGCCGTGCTGGCCGGGCGGCGCCGACCGCCGCTCGAGCGCCGCCTTGCCGGCGAAGCGGCGCGACCCCTTCAGCTCGAGGTCGATCCCGGCGCGCCGCGACAGCCGCTCGCGCGGGCCGGTGTACCTACCCACGGACCGGCTCCTCGACCTCGAGCACCTCGTAGGAGCGGACCTCGCTCTGCTGGCCGTGGCCGCCCGGGGGGCCCTGCGCGTCGCCCTTGTGCGCCTCCTTGAAGAGGTCGCTCTTGAGCCAGCCCTGGAACGCCTCGCGGCTCTCCCAGCGGCTGAGGACGATGTACTCGCCGCCCTTGTCGCGGCGGAGCAGCTCGAACCCGGCGAACCCGGGCGCCTCGCTCAACCGCCGCTCGCGCGAGGCGAACGCGGCCTCGAAGGCCTCCGCCCCGCCCTCGCCGACGGTGACCATGTTCATGACGACGATCATCGGTTGATTCTCTCCTCTTGAAGGCTCGTTCGCTTAGCCGCGATCAGCTGGGGACCTTGAATGACACCGAGACGCAGCCGAACGGGTCGCCCGCGGCGTAGAAGCCGGCGAAGACCGAGCTGCCGTCCTCGGTAAGCGCCGTGTCGAGGGCGGTGTAGGTGCGGGTGTTGCCCGAGACCTGCGGCTGTCCAGCCAGGTCGAGCTCGGTCAGGACCGCGCGTTGGTTCGGGTAGGCGGTGCCGCCGCTGCCGCTGAACCGGAAGATGGAGCGCGGCGCCGTCGAGTTCAGCTCCAGCTCGATGTCCGACGCGGCGAGGTCGACCGTGTGGCCCTTCCAGACGAAGCGCACAGTCCCCTGGCCGTAGATCGCGGCGCTCTGGTCGCTCTCGTCGTACCACCCGGACTTCGCCGCATAGGTGTAGCCGTAGTCGAAGGTGTCGCTCGGAGCGCCGCCGTAAGTGCCGTTCGAGCAGGGGTGCGCGGCCGTCGTGAAGGGCGCCATCTTGGTCGCCCCGTTGGTGGCGAACAGCCCGTCCTGGGCACCGGTTCCGCTGCTGAGGTAGCGGACCCAGGTGTCGCGGGGGTACCACTCGATCGACACGTCGCTCACGTCGACTGCGCCCGCGGGGCGCGCGAGGACCGGCGGCTCGTTCTTGATCGGTCCCGATTCCGGGCCGCCCCCGCCCCCGCCGGTGCCGCCGCCTCCGCCCCCGGTGCCACCCCCGCCGGTGCCGCCGCCTCCTCCGCCCGTCGCGGCGCGCGGGCGGGCGTTGACGCCGACCTTGCCGACCGCCCCGGCCGCCAGCCCCCGGGCGCCGAGCTGGCGCCGCAGCTTGCGCACCGCGGCGCGGGTGAGCGCGAGCCGCGCCCCCGCGAGCCGCGCGGTGTCGCCGGCGCGGTCGAGCTTCGCGCGGCCCTTGGGCAGCGCCGCGGAGAACAGCGCGAAGCGGGCGCCTCGGCCGGCGCGGGCGCTGACCACCGCGCGGCGCGGCGCCACGACGAGGCGGAGCGCTCCGACGCGCAGCGCGCGGCGCCCGGCGCGGAACCGGATGCCGCCCGCCAGCACGACCTTCGCGCGCCCGGCGACCGCGACCTGACGCACCGGCAGCGCGATGCGCGCGCCGCGCTTGGTCGCCGGCCGGACCGCCGCGACCCTGACGCCACTGGCCCGCAGCGCCTTTGCCGCCTTGCCCTTGCCGCCGACGGTCAACTTGACCGATCCGGCGCCGGGCGCGGCACCTGCCGCGGCCGGCAGCGCGACCCCGGCGCAGGCCGCGGCGATAACGAGGGCCAGGACTGGGCGCAGGCGGCGCCGGAGAGCGGTCTGGAGCATGCGAGTTAGGGTAACCTAAACCGAGTTAGGAGGGCCTAACGGTGGTCGCGG
Source organism: Solirubrobacterales bacterium (assembly GCA_012718975.1). Lineage (GTDB taxonomy): Bacteria > Actinomycetota > Thermoleophilia > Solirubrobacterales > Thermoleophilaceae > JAAYBF01. The sequence goes on from JAAYBF010000160.1 coordinate 8,006, forward strand.
TGCGGGCGGTCGACGCCGAGCCACGCGACGTGGAGGGCGGTGTGGTGGCCGCTGGCCTGGACGGTCGCATCGACGCCCCAGACCTCGGCGAGGCGCTGATGGTCGAGGGTCTCCAGCGGCGGGCCGGCCGCGACGGTGCGGCCCTCGGACATCACCACGACGGTGTCCGACACCGCCGCGGCGAGCGAGAGGTCGTGGGCGACCAGCAGCACCGCGAGGCCGTCGTCGGCGAGCTGACGCAGCAGCTTCGCCACCGAGACCGTCGCGCCGAGGTCGAGCGCCGAGGTCGGCTCGTCGGCCATCAGCACCGGCGCCTCCTGAGCCAGCGCCACGGCGATCTGGACGCGCTGGAGCTCGCCGCCCGACAGCGTCGTCAGCTTACGCTCGGCGAAGCGGGTGATCTCGGTGCGCTCCATCGCCTCGGCGACCGCCTCGCGATCGTGGCGGCCCGGGCGCTGCAGCGGCTTGAGGTGCGGCGAGCGGCCGATCCGCACCGCCTCGACGACGGTCACCCCGTCGGGCACCCGGCCGCGCTGGGGCACGAACGCCCGCCGCCGGGCCAGCTTGCGACCGCGCAGCGAGCGCAGGTCCTCGCCCATCCAGCGGATCTCCCCCGCCGCCGGCTTCTGGATCCCCGCGACCGCGCGCGCGAGCGTCGACTTCCCCGCCCCGTTCGGCCCGACCAGCGAGACGAGCCGCCCCGACTCGAGCGTCAGGTCGCCGTGGGTGAGGATCGCCTTGTCGCCGATCTCGACGCGGACGCCCTCGGCGCTCAGCGCGGGCGCGCCCATCAGACCGCCCTCCGCAGCAGGAACAGGAACAGCGGCACGCCGATGACCACCATGAACGGGCCGACCGGCATCTCGATGGGCGCCCGCAGCGTGCGCGCGAGGGTGTCGCCGTAGAGCAGCAGCGCCGCGCCGCCGACCGCCGAGACCGGCAGCACGTAGGTGTGGCTGGAAGTGCCGGCCGCGAGCCGGACGGCGTGCGGGACGATCAGCCCGAGGAAGCCCAGCAGGCCCGCCAGCGAAGCGGCCGCCGCGGCGAGCAGCGCGGCGCCGACGCCGGCCATCAGCCGCACCAGCCGCGGCCGGGCGCCGAGCGACGCGGCGACCTCGTCGCCGAGCGCGAGCCGGTCGAGCGGGCGCGCGAGCCAGACCGCGACCGCGAAGCCGGCGAGGAAGTACGGCCAGATCGACTTGAGGTCGTTCCAGCCGTCGGACGTCAGGCCGCCGGCGATGAAGAACAGCGCCGACTGGACGCGGTCCGGATAGGCGACGAGGATCGACGTGGTACCCGCCCCGAACAGCGCGGCGATCGCGATGCCGGCGAGGATCAGCCGGCCGACCCCGCCGCCATGCGGCCCCGACCAGGCGACCGCGAACACCAGGCCGGCCGCAAGCAGTCCGAAGAACAGCGCGCCGAGCGGCAGCAACGCGATCGAGCCCGGGAAGACGAGCAGGATCAGCACCGCGCCGAAGCCCGAGCCGGCGGTCACGCCGATCACGTCCGGCGAGGCCAGCGGGTTCGCCAGCGCCCCCTGCAGCAGCGCCCCGGCAACGCCGAGCCCGGCGCCGACGACGATCGCCTCGATCGTCCGCGGCAGCCGCAGCTCGAGGATGATCTTGCGCAGCGGCCCCGGCTCGGCGTTGCCGGTCAGCGCGTCGATCACCGTCGCGAACGGGATCTCGACCGCGCCGAGCGCGATCGAGACGACGACGCCGACGACCGCGGCGACGCAGACGATCAGGGCGACCGCGACGCGCCGGGCGATCACCGCGCCGCCACCTCCGGCTCGCTGGAGCGCGCCCCGGCGCGCACGGCTGACACGGACGCGGAGCCTAGTTCTTCAGGTAGCGCTTGCGCACGAAGCGGATGACCTGGGCGACGTCGGTCCCCGCCTGCAGCAGCGAGTTGTCGGTCGAGACGTAGAGCCGGCCGTTGCGGACCGCCTTGGAGTCCTCCCAGGCGGGGTTGGTGCGCAGGAAGTCGGCGATCTCGTCGATGTCGTCGGCGGCGCCGTGCGGGGTCGCGATGATCACGTCGGGGTTCGCGGTGAGGATCTTCTCGTCGGAGATCCGAGCGAAGCCGCTGCGGTTGCGGGCGCCGCCGGTGAGGAGGCGGCCGCCGGCGGCGCGGACGAGGCTGCCGCCCCAGCTGTTGGGCAGCATCACGAACGGCGCGCGCCCGACGCCGAGGATCAGCAGCACCCGCGGCCGGCGCTTGATGCCGCGACGGGCGCTCCTGATCTGCTTGCGCAGCGAGGCGTTGAGCGCCCGCGCGCCGGACCGCTTGCCGACGATCCGACCGATCCGTGCGGTCGTCCCGAAGATCTGGCGGACGTTCTGCGGGTCGGCGTTGACGACGCGGATGTCGAAGTCGCGCATCGTCTTGGCGCCCTTCGCCCAGGTCGGCGACGAGAAGACGAGCTGCGGGTTGATCAGCGCGAGCTGCTCCATGTTCGGCCCGTTGGGGTGCGAGAGGGTGAGCGTCTTGACGCCGCGCAGGTTCGAGGCGTAACGCTCGTGACCGCCGAGCGTCTGGCCGATCGCCAGCGGCCGGACCCCGAGCCCGGCGAGCGTGTTCGCCGCGAACGGGGTCAGCGCGACGATCCGCTTCGGCGGGGCGCTCTGGGCTGCCGGCGCGGCCACGGCGACCGCCAGCGTCGTGAGTGCGAGCAGCGCGGCGAGGAGGGCGCCGCGACGGGGGAGGACGTGCTTGGCGTGGGTCATGACGCGGTTAGGGTAACCGAAGTTAGGTTCGCCTAACGCAGCGCCCCGGGGCGACCTCCCCCAGGCGGGGGGCTGGACAGAAAAAGGAGGGCCTCCTACTATCTAGCCTCCACCCACTTCGGAGGACCAATCCATGAAGCCGGTCGACGACACAACGGCAGCCCGCAGCGCCCCCGCCGCCACCGGCCTCGACGCCTGGCGCGAGTCCTACGAGCGGACCCCCGAGCGCGACGCGCTCTTCACCACCCTCTCCGGGGACCCGATCGCCCCGCTCTACACCCCCGAGGACATGGGCCCCGACGCCGAGGAGCGGATCGGCCTGCCGGGCCAGTTCCCCTACACCCGCGGCGTCTACCCCTCGATGTACCGCGGGCGGCTGTGGACGATGCGCCAGTTCGCCGGCTTCGGCACCGCCGAGGAGACCAACGAGCGGTTCCGCTACCTGCTCGCCCACGGCCAGACCGGACTCTCGACCGCCTTCGACATGCCGTCGCTGATGGGCCACGACTCCGACGCCGCGCTCAGCCTCGGCGAGGTCGGCCGCGAGGGCGTCGCGATCGACACCGTCGAGGACATGGAGACCCTGTTCTCTGGGATCCCGCTGCGCGACGTCTCGGTCTCGATGACCGTCAACGCGCCCGCCGCGATCATGCTCGCCTTCTACGTCGTCGCCGCCGAGCGCCAGGGCGTGGAGCGGCACGACCTCGCCGGCACGATCCAGACCGACATCCTCAAGGAGTACATCGCCCAGAAGGAGTGGTGCTTCCCCGTCGAGCCGGCGATGCGGCTGGTCACCGACATGGTCGAGTGGTGCACCACCGAGATGCCGCGCTGGCATCCGATCTCGATCTCCGGCTACCACATCCGCGAGGCCGGGGCGACCGCCGCCCAGGAGCTCGCCTTCACGCTCAAGAACGGCTTCACCTACGTCGAGCGGGCGATCGAGCGCGGCGTCGACGTCGACGCGTTCGCGCCGCGGCTGAGCTTCTTCTTCAACGCCCAGATCGATTTCTTCGAGGAGATCGCCAAGTACCGGGCGGCGCGTCGGATCTGGGCACGCGAGCTGCGCGAGACCTACGGCGCCAAGAACCCGAAGTCCTGGCTGATGCGCTTCCACACCCAGACGGCGGGCGTCTCGCTGACCGCCCAGCAGCCGCTCAACAACGTCGTGCGGACCGCGATCGAGGCGCTCGCCGGCGTGCTCGGCGGCACCCAGTCGCTGCACACCAACTCCTACGACGAGGCGCTCGCGCTGCCGACCGAGGAGGCCGTGCGGGTCGCGCTGCGCACCCAGCAGATCATCGCCGGCGAGACCGGCGTCACCAACACGGCCGACCCGCTCGGCGGCTCCTACTTCGTCGAGGCGCTCACCGACCGGATGGAGCAGCAGGCGCGCCGCTACTTCCGGCGCATCGACGAGCTCGGCGGGATGGTCGAGGCGGTCCGCACCGGCTTCCCCCAGCGCGAGATCGCCGACGCCTCCTACGTGCTCCAGCACGAGATCGACAGCGGCCGCCGGCCCGTGGTCGGCGTCAACTGCCACCGCGACGAGGACGAGGTCCCGATGGAGATCCTGCGCATCGACGAGGCGCTCGAGCGCAAGCAGCTCGACCGGCTCGCGGCCGCCAAGGCCAAGCGCGACGACGGCGCGGCCGAGACGGCGCTCGCGACGCTGCGCCAGGCGGCCGTCGACGAGCAGAACCTGATGCCGCACCTGATCGAGGCGGCGCGGGCGAGCGCGACCGAGGGCGAGATCGTCGAGGCGCTGCAGGAGGTCTACGGCCACTACCGCGAGACGCCGGTCTTCTAGGAGGCGCGGCGGCCGGCGCGGCTGGCAGGATTGGGCCCGTGAGCCCGCGACCCGACACGGCGGACCGCCTCGACGTGATCGCCGAGGCGCGCCGCCAGTGGACGGTGCGCTGGGGCGAGGAGCCGGCCCGGCCGATGGCCGCGGTGACGTCGATCATGCGCGTCCAACAGCTGCTGATCGCCGAGCTCAACGCACTGCTCAAGCCCCACGACCTCACCTTCCCGCGTTACGAGGCGCTGATGCTGCTCGAGTTCAGCCGCCGCGGCTCGCTGCCGCTCGGCAAGATCGGCGAGCGGCTCCAGGTCCACCGCACCAGCGTCACCAACATCGTCGACCAGCTCGAGCGGTCCGGCTTCGTCCGCCGCGTCCCCCACGACGAGGACCGCCGCGCCGTGCTCGCCGAGATCACCCCAGCCGGCCGCCGGACCGCCGCCGAAGCCACCGAGGCCCTCCACGCCGCGAAGTTCGCCCTCCCCGAGACGCCCCCCGACCAGCTCGACACCCTCGTCGCGATCCTCGACGGCATGCGCGAGCGGGCTGGGGACTTCTAGGCCGAGCGCTTCTTGTAGCCGCGCAACTCTGCCACCAAGGCCCGATCACGCGGCGACGGCGTCGGTCGCGCCGTGCCGTCGTGCTTGCGCCGCGAAACGACCTTCGCCGGCGGGCTCTCGGCCGCCTTTATGTAGTAGGCGTCCTCGCGGACACGCGGAACCGGTCGTTTCATGCCACCCACACTAACCACCTCCTTACTCGCCATCATCCCGGCGCTCGGACAGCGGACCAGCCGAGACGCAGCGCGGCAGCCGTACTGAGTAGACCGGCGAAGGCCCACACCGCTACCGGGTCAGGGTCCGGAACCTCCAGCGCCAGGGCTACCGCCCCGACTAGCGCCGCCACAGCGACGACGTTGAGCCAGCGACGCCCCGTTCGATACACCGAGCGCACCAAACGATGCTCTCCGGCACTGGCATACATTCCGGAGTAGAGAGCAGCACCCGCGAGCAAGATCGCGACCGCCGGCGCCGGGTTGCGGGCGTCAAGGCCAGAGAGAACTCCAACCCAGAGCAGCCCCGACACAACGATCGCGATCCCGGCCGCGCGGCTCGTCACCCCCACGCGCTCGGGAACCGTCTCCACGTAGGCGTGGATGTCACGATCGCCGACCGAGACATCCGCGTAGAGCGAGGCCCGATCCACGTTCTCATCCACCGCGCTCACAAGCTCCGGAGCCTGCCGATCGACCAGGAAGGCGGTCCGAACCCGCAACTCCTCGGGAATCGCAACCTCGACGTGAAAGCTACGAGCCCGACCCGCTGCAGGGCACCCGATCAAGAAGGGCCGTTGATCGGGATACAGGAACCGGTCCACTAGCTCCCCGGGGCTGAATGGCAGCCGGCCCACGCGCTCGGTCGCGTCGAAGTACTCGCCATAGCTGTACTTCAGGACCCGCCGACGCGCACCGTCCTCGGGCAACACGGCGAACAGCACGTAGTTGGTGCTCAAGGTCTCCATGAGGGAACGACAGGTGACGTCCTGCCACAACGCGGCATAGAGCGGATCGTCGTCCGCCCGCGCCACGATCTCCTCCCGCACCTCGTCTGCCGCGGCGGCCGTCGCATGGACGAGTTCGTCGAGGTGGCGGGAGATCGCTCCCAGCGCCTCGTCATCAGCGTCCGGAAGCACATCGACGGCGCTTGCCAGCAGCGCGGTGTGCGCGAGAGAGCCGTTGTCCCACCGCCCGAGAACAGGGACGGCTCGACCGCCCTCATCGCGCAGATCGAAATTCCTGCGCGCCTCCTTGGTCAGCACGGAGATCGGGACGACCACTCCGTGCGGCGTCCTCAGATCCGCAGCCTGCTCCTGCGAGAGAGTGAAATCGATCGAGACCTTCCGCCGCGTCTCCTCGTGGGAGAGCAGCTCGATGGTCTCCACCCGGCGATTGATCCACGTTTGTGGATCAGCGATGAGCGGAGCCGCGGCGATTCCCGCCGCGACACTCGAGCTGGTGTCACGAAGATCCGGCACGGCGTCTCCCATCGGTCAGGATGCCACCACACTCGGACGGCATATCTGCTGGTAAGCCCGCGGCTCCCAGGGTTCACGCGCGGCGTAGCGGGGTAGCCGTCTGCGAAGCGAGACCGACCGACTGAGGAGGACCCGCCGATGGCTGAGATCCAGGAGCGCGAGCAGAAGCTGATCCAGTACCTCAACGAGGCGTACGGCAAGGAGCAGGAGCTGGTCACCGCGCTGCAGGCGCACATCGCGATGACCAGCCGCGACGCCTACAAGAAGCGGCTCAAGGAGCACCTCAAGGAGACGCGCGCGCAGGCCAAGGGGCTCGAGCGGCGGATCAAGAAGCTCGGCGGCCAGGCCGAGCGGATCGACCTGCCCGGCCCCGACGCCGTCGCCGACGCCGCCGGCAAGGCGCAGGCCACCGCGCAGAAGGCGGTCGCCGCCGCGAAGGGGCCGCTGCACGCGCTGCGCGGCACCGGCGAGACCGAGCGGATGCTCAAGAACGCCAAGACCGAGTACGCCGACGAGGCCGAGGAGATCGCCAACTACAACGCGATCGAGACGCTCGCCGAGGCCGTCGGCGACCGCGACACCGCCAAGCTCGCGCGCGAGTTCCGCCGCCAGGAGGAGCGGATGGCCCGCTTCCTCGAGCGGACGATCGAGACGCTCACCAAGGCCGTCGCGCGCGAGGAGATCCCGGCCGCCCAGCGCAACGGCGGGCCTTCCCGCGGGCGCGCGTCGAAGCCGAAGGCGGCATCCAAGCCGAAGGCGGCATCCAAGCCGAAGGCGGCATCCAAGCCGAAGCGCGCGGCGAAGCCCAAGAGCGCCGCCCGCAAGACCTCCGGGGGCCGCTCGAGCGCCAAGCGCTGAGCGCGCTCAGACGTCCTGGACCTGGAGCAGGCTCGTCGTGCCGGGCGCGTTGCTCGGCAGTCCGGCGCTGATCGCGACCCGGTCGCCCGGCTCGATCCAGCCCTTCGCGAGCGCGCGCGCGACCGCCGCGTGGATCAGCTCCTCGGTCGTCGGGCAGACCGGCAGCGGCGCCGCGTCGACACCCCACATCAGGTTGCAGCGGCGCACGACCGCCTCGTCGGGCGACAGCGCGTAGACCGGGACCTGCGGCCGGTGGGCTGAGATCAGCCGCGCGGAGCGGCCGCTCAACGTCGGGCAGATGATCGCCGCGAGCCCGAGCTGGCGCGCGGCGGCGCAGGCGTTGTAGGCGACCGTGTAGGCCGGGTCGCGCGAGTCGCGCCGCACCCGGTGCTCGTTCCAGTCCAGCACCGGCGCCGACGGCTCGGTCCGCTCGGCGATCGAGGCCATCATCCGCACCGCCTCGACCGGGTACTCGCCGACCGCGGTCTCCTGCGAGAGCATCAGCGCGTCGGTCCCGTCGAGGATCGCGTTGGCGACGTCGGTCACCTCGGCGCGCGTCGGCCGCGACGAGCGGACCATCGACTCGAGCATCTGGGTGGCGGTGATCACCGGCCGCGCGTGCTCGCCGGCGAGCGCGATCACCCGCTTCTGGACGAGCGGCACCTGCTGGAGCTCGAGCTCGATCCCGAGGTCGCCGCGCGCGACCATCAGGCAGTCGGAGACCTCGACGATCTCCGCCAGCCGCCGGACCGCCTGCGGCTTCTCGATCTTCGCGATCAGCGGCAGCTCGGTGTGCTCGCGCACCCCGGTCACGTCCTCGGGCCGACGGACGAACGACAGCGCCACCAGGTCGACGCCGATCGACTCGCCGAAGCGCAGCAGCTCGAGGTCGCGCTCCGGCAGCGCCGGCAGCGCCAGCAGCTCGCCCGGCACGTTGAGCCCCTGGCGCGAGGCGACCGGTCCGCCGAGGTCGACGCGCGCGTCGATCTCGCCGCTGCGGACCCGTTCGACGTTGAGTCGCACCGAGCCGTCGGCGAGGAAGATCTCGTCGCCGGGCTCGACCGCCTCGTAGAGGCCCGGCCAGGTGACCGACATCCGCTCGTGGTCGCCGTCGAACTCCTCGCCACAGACGAGCGTCACCGCCGAGCCGGCGAACAGCTCCGCGAACCCGTCGCGCAGCGGGCCGATGCGCAACTTCGGCCCCGGCAGGTCCTGGAGGATCGCGACGCGGCGACCGGCGCGCTCGGACGCCGCGCGGATCCGCGCGGCCGTCTCGGCCTGACTCTCCGGCGTGCCGTGGGCGAAGTTCAGCCGGGCGACGTCGAGGCCCGCGTCGACGAGCCGGACCAGCGTCTCGGGATCGTCGGTGGCCGGACCGATCGTCGCGACGATCTTCGTCCGTCGCGCGGCGGGCCGGTCAGCCAAAGAAGACTTCCGCCGTCTCGTACAGAGCCGGATCGAGGAGCTTGGGCTCGGCGAGCGCGTCGGCGAGGTCCACGCGAACGATGTCGGTCGCGTGCAGGCCGACCATCTGGCCGAACGCGCCGTCGGCGACCGCTTCCATCGCCGCGACGCCGAAGCGGGTTGCGAGCACGCGGTCGTAGGCGGTCGGGGTGCCGCCGCGCTGGACGTGGCCGAGGATCGTCATCCGGCTCTCGTAGCCGGTGCGGCTCTCGATCTCGCGCTCGAGCCAGACCGCGATCCCGCCGAGCCGGACGTGGCCGAACTCGTCGACCTGCTCGCCGTCGGCGCTCGGAACGCCGCCGACCGGCTTGGCGCCCTCGGCGACGACCACGATCGAGAAGGTGCGGCCGCTGTTGTGGCGGCGCTGCAGGCTCGCGCAGACCTCGTCGACGTCGAACTCGCGCTCGGGGACGAGGATCGCGTCGGCGCCGCCGGCCATGCCGCTGTGGGTGGCGATCCAGCCGGCGTGGCGGCCCATCACCTCGAGGATCATCACGCGGTGGTGGGACTCGGCGGTGGTGTGGAGACGGTCGATCGCGTCGGTCGCGATCTGGACGGCGGTCTGGAAGCCGAAGGTGAAGTCGGTGCCGCCGAGGTCGTTGTCGATCGTCTTCGGGACGCCGACGATCGGGATGCCGAGGTCGTCGTGGAGGCGGCCGGCGACGCCGAGGGTGTCCTCGCCGCCGATCGGGATCAGCGCGTCGATGCCGCGGTCGGCGAGCGACCGCGCGACCTGGGCCGGGCCGTCGTCGGTCTTGTACGGGTTGGTGCGCGAGCTGCCGAGGATCGTGCCGCCGCGCGGCAGCAGCCCCGACGTCGACTCCTTGGTGAGGTCGATCCCGTCGCCGCTGAGCGCGCCCGCCCAGCCGTTGCGCAGGCCGACGAACTCGTAGCCGCCGAGCCGTGAGCCCTTGCGGACGATGCCGCGAATTACCGCGTTGAGGCCGGGGCAGTCGCCGCCGCCGGTGAGGATTCCGATCCGCATGACCCTCAGGCTACCTGGGGCCGCGCGGCCCTCACCAGCGACTCGACGATCCGGCTGCGCTCGTCGGCCTCCGGGTGCCAGAGCACCCCGAGCGTGTAGCGGTGGTCGGGGTGCTCGACCGCCTCGACGATCGCGTCGGGCAGCGCGTGGCCGCTCGCGCGCAGGCCCTCCCCCAGCTCGCCGACGGCCTGGTGGTGGTGGGACTTGACGACGACCCGGTCGGCGCGCGCGGCGCGGGCGGCGAGCGAGCCCGCCTCGAGCTCGACCTCGTGCTCGGAGAAGGTGCCGGGGGTGCGGAGGTGGTGGTCGTCGCCGACGACGTCGGGGAGGTGCTGGACGAGCGTCCCGCCGCACGCGACGTTGATCATCTGGCCGCCGCGACAGATGCCCAGCAGCGGCAGGCCGTCCTCCATCGCCTGGTAGGCGAGCGCGAGCTCGAAGCGGTCGCGCTCGGGCTGGGTGCGGCCGGTGGCCGGGTCGGGCCGGGCGCCGTAGCTGGCCGGGTCGACGTCGGCGCCGCCGGTGAGGATCAGCGCGTCGAGCCTGCCGACGAGCTCCGAGGGCTCCTCGGCGACGCGGTCGTCGGGGGCGATCACGAGCGGGATGCCGCCGGCCGCCTGGACCTGGCGGACGTAGGCGGCGGGCAGAACGACCGCGTCGTCCTCCCAGTGGCTCCACCGGGCCCGCTCGACGGGGGCGACTATGCCGACCAGCGCTGACATCGGCGACAAGCTAATCAGGGTCGCGGCGCAACTTGTGCACGGCTCGTGATCGGACCACCCGCATGGGTGATCGCGCGGGCGCCGCCTCGGGGCCGGCCGTACGCCGCGCGCGGTCGGCGTACGGCGTGCCGCGCGCGGGCGCCGCCGGCTCGCCTAGGATCGCCGGCATGGACCTGCGCAAGGAGCCGGTCGTCGTGGAGACCGACCGCTACCGCGTCACCGGGCTGCTGACCCTCCCCGCCGAGGGCTTCCGCAGCCGCCTCTCCGACCACGTCAACCGCGACGACCTCACGTTCCTCACCATCGAGGACGCCCGCCTCGTCCCGCTCGACGGCGGGGAGGAGAGCGCCGCCGAGGTCCTCTTCCTCGCGCGGTCGCACGTGCGGCTGGTGATGCCGGGCTAGCCGGACCTCGGCGACCTCCACCGCTTCGGCGAGCTCGACTTCGAGCACCTGCGGCGCTGACGCGAGCCGCGGTCAGGCGCCGGCGTCGTCGGCGAGCAGGTCGAGCGGGTCGACGCCGATGCGGCCGGCGATCCGCTCGACGGCCTTGAGCGTGAGGTTGCGCTCGCCGCGCTCGATCCCGCCCATGTAGGTGCGGTGGACGCCGGCCACCTCCGCGAAGGCCTCCTGGCTCAGGCCACGGGCGTCGCGGTGGGCGCGCAGGTTGCGGCCGACGCGCCGTTGAAGCTCTCCCTCCACGGACCGGCACGTTGCCGGGTTGCTACTTGACCGTCTACAGACTTATGAGTAGCATCGTGTGCCTAACCGCCGGTCCCGACCCGGCGGTTGGCACGCGCCGGATCGGGTCCGGCGAAGGGAGAGGCCACGTCGCGGCGTCGATCCGTTCCTCCAAGCGGACCGGCGCCGCGGCGCTCTTCCGGGGCCAGCGGGTCGCGCACCGGAAGCAATCTCCCGAGGCGCTGGGCGTGGCTGGCAAGGAAGAGCCGGCCGTGGCGGCCCCCCGGCCGCGAGGCCGGCGATGACGCCGCCAGGCGCGTCCAGCGGCCGGGAGACGGTGAGGGTGGGATTCGAACCCACGATACGGTTTCCCGCATACACGCTTTCCAAGCGTGCTCCTTAAGCCACTCGGACACCTCACCGGGCTGGCGCCATCGTAGAGGCTGCGCGGCGGGCGCGCCGGCTCAGAGGCCGAGGTCGCGGACGCCGCGCTCGTCCCAGCCGAGGTGGTGGGCGATCTCGTGGCGGACGGTCTGGCGGACCTGGGCTCGGAGCAGGTCGGGATCGTGGCCGAAGTCGCGCTCGAGGGTGTCCTGGTAGACGATGATCCGGTCCGGGTAGTTGTCGCGCGCGACGGTGTCGCCGTAGTAGTGGCCGTAGGCGCCCTCCTCGCGGCCGCGACGCGACACGACGACCGGGATGTCACGCAGCACCCGCTGGAACTCGTCGGGCAGCTCGTCGAGCGCCTCGGCGACGAGGTCGTCGAAGTCGGTCGGGGCGACCTCGGCGACGGGCAGTCGGGCGAGCGTCTCGCTGCGCTGGACCATCCGCTCGATCTCCGGCTCGGTCGGGCCGTCGCCCATCAGCAGGACGGTCATCCAGGCGGTGAACACGATCAGCGCGACGGCCCCCAGGATCAGTGTGATCAGGTCCTCGGCGCCGGACAGCTCGGGTGGGTTGAGCAGGAACAGCAGCCCGCCGACGACCAGCGCCGCGGTGGCGGCCGCCTTCAGCGGTGAGCGCAGCGTGTCGCGCATGGGTCCAGCGTAGACGGCGGCGCAAGGGCCGCCGGGCGGGGCCGGCCGGCTGGCCAGCCAGGCCTGTAGCGTTCGCGGCCGTGACCGCCAGCATCGGACAGGAGCGCGAGGCCACCGAGTTCGACCGGGCGACCGCGGTGCGGCCGCTCGGCGACGGCCGCTACGGCGGCGAGATCCTCGACGGCTGGGGAGCGCTGCCTGGTCCGAACGGCGGCTATCTGGCCGCGATCCTGGTGCGCGCGCTCGAGCACGAGCTGGCCCCGGGCGGCGAGCGCCAGCTGCGCAGCCTCGCCGTCCACTACCTGCGGCCGAGCCGGCCGGGGCCGGTCGAGCTGGAGGTCGCGGTGGTTCGCGCCGGGCGGAGGTTCTCGACCGCGCGCGTGAGTGCCTTCCAGGAGGGCAAGCAGTCGATGACCGCGCTGGCGGCGTTCTCCGCACGCGACCTGCCCGCGGCTGGAACGTGGTCGCCGGCGCTCCCGGAGGTCGCCCCCGCCCCGGCCCGCGAGGCCGACCGTCTCGGCCCCGCCGACTACGACCGCGAGAGCGACGCCTGGATCGCGCCGACGCCGGAGATGCCGCCGATCGTCTCGCGCGTGAAGATCGCCCCGCGGCTCGGCGGCACCCCGTTCTCGGGCCGCGAGCTGGCGGCCGGCGAAGCGGTCGAGACCGGCGGCTGGATCGAGCTGCCGACCCCGCGCCCGATCGACGCCGCCTACGTCGCGCTGCTCACCGACGTGTGGTGGCCGCCGTCGCTGGAGCCGCTCTCGGAGCCGGCGATCGCCCCGACGATCGACCTGACGATCCATCTCCGCGCCGACCTCCCGCCGGCCGGCCTGCCCGACCAGCCCGTCCTCGGCCGCTTCCGTACCACCGCTGCCGTCAACGGCACGATGGAGGAGGACGGCGAGCTCTTCCTCCCCGACGGCACTCTTCTCGCCCAGTCCCGCCAGCTCGCCCTGCTCGCCCCGCTCGGCTGACGCCGCGGCGGCGATCGCCCGCCATGCGCCGGCTGGACCGCCCCGCGCCAGCTGGACGGCCCCGGCCCGTGCGGATCCTCGATCGATCTGCCGACCTCGAGAGCCGCGCGACGTTCCGCACCCATGTCATGCGGTTCCTCGAGCGATCTCCTGCGAAGACGCCGCCAGCATGCCGGCGAGACGGGCGACCGTCGCCTCCGGCTCCTCGACGATCTGACGCCACGTGACCCGGATGACGCGCAGCCCGAGCGCCTGGAGGTCGGCATCGCGGACGCGGTCACGCTCGAACGCGGCGCGCGTGCCATGGAACGCGAAGCCGTCGACCTCGACTGCCAAGCGGTGCGACGACCAGAGCATGTCGACCTCGTAGCGCCCGACCCTCACGTTCGTCGAGGGGAGCGGCAGGCGCGAACGTCGCAGGAGCGCAAGTAGCCGTGCCTCGGCCTCGGAACGGGTCAGCCGCGGCCCGTCCAGGCGATCCAGGAGCTCGCGCAGACGGCGGGTGCCGGCCACAGCACCGGCGCGATCGAGCGCCACCCCGATCTCCGCGAGACTCGCCAGTCGCCGCACGCCTGCCTCGTCGACCGCCCGCTCGAGCCCCCGGTCGTCGACTACCCCGGCGATGTCGACGAGCGTCCGCGCCGGCTGGGTCACCGGGAGGCCGCCCGCGCGCGCGACGTCCCGGCCCGACAGCGTCGATCCATGAAGCGCGACCCCGTCGCGCGACCGTCGTCTGGCACCTGGCACCGTGACGTCCACGGGGCCGTCAGGAGAGCCGAGGAGGTTCCAGAAGGCGGCCGCGCTGCGGTGGCTCAGAACCCCGCGCGCGCCGACGGCGAGCAGCGCCGCCTGCTCAAGCCCGAGCGGCGGAAGGGAGCTGTGCCCGACCGCGTAGACCCCGCGGTGCAAGCGATGGAGCCGGCCGTTGGCCACCCTCCAGCGCACGCCTCCCCGACCGATGCCGCAGGCCGCGAGCTGAGCGAGCGAGACCACGCCCCGCTGTACCGCGGCCAGCTCGGCCACACGCAGATCCGCGGGATCCATTTCCTCGACCGAAGCGGTGCCGCCGGCAGCCCCTCGAGGTTCGGCACCCATGCCATGCCGAACCTCGAGCGGCTGGGCACGCGAGGCGATCGAGCGAGGTTTGGGCTGCTGGCTCGGCGGGGGCACGCGGCGAGGGTGGCAGGGCCGGGGGCCGTGGGCCGGTGGGTGTTGCGGGGTTGTGCGTGAGGCGGCTGTCCTGACGCAGACCGCGGGGAACTGCGGGAAGGCGCGTGTGTTCAGGCGGCGGCGGGGACCGCGGCGGGGGCGCGAGCCGGGACCTCGTCGTCGACCGGCACCACGATCGGCTCGGTGGCGGCGGGTGGGAGGTCGGACGGGCGGTGGCCGCGCAGGCGCTCGTGGCTGCAGACGACGTAGCACCACTCCATCAGCCGCATCCGGGCGACCGGGTCGATCGCGACGATGCTGGCCCCGACGAGCGTGCCGGCCCCGGTCGCGCGCGAGGAGCGGACCTCGATCCGCACCGGCACGTCGTGGACCTCGCTGCGCGCGTCGGGCAGGCGCAGATGGACCAGCGGCCGCGAGCCGACCCGCAGCGGGCCATCCATCACCAGGCCGAGACCCGAGGCGCTCGCGTCGACGACCCGGCCCAGCACCGGCCGGCCGCCCTCGAAGCAGTGCGCCGGCGCGTCGACGCCCTCGAAGCGGTAGACCAGCCGCCGCTGGCGCCGCCCGCCGGCGAGCACCAGCGTCCGCAGCACCCGGCGCAGCTCGACCGCGGCCAGCAACGGCACGATCACCGCCGCGATCCCCGGCAGGCTCGGCAGCAGCGCCGGGCCGAACCAGTCGACCGCGCGCACCGCGATCCCCGCCGCCAGCACCGCCGCGCACAGCAGCACCAGCCGCAGCTTGACCACCGCGCGCCAGCCGCCGAGGTCGACGCCCTGCTTCGGCGTCACCTTGAACGCCGTCTTCCCCGGCACGACCGCGCAGCGCAGGGCACGCGTGTAGATCTCCATCGTCAGCAGCTCGAAGTGGGTCGTCTCGGCGATCCGCTGGTAGCCGCGGGCGAGCCCCGAGCCGGCCATCAGGTTCAGCGCCACCGACGGCAGCCACAGCGCCGCCAGCGCGACCACGCTCAGCTTCATCGGCAGCGCGCCGGTCCACAGCACGACCGCCAGCGTCGCCAGCAGCAGCAGCCGCATCGGCGGCGCCAGGTAGGCGAGCAGGGACGACAGGTAGGAGAGCCGCTGACGCCACGCCAGCGTGCGGGCGCGCAGCGGCGACTCCGGCAACGTGAAGACCGCGAGGTTGCCGCGCGCCCAGCGGTCGCGCTGGAGCAGGTAGCCGTCGAGGTCGTGCGGCGCGAGGCCCTGGACGAGCACCTCGTCGTGGTAGGCGCTGCGCCAGCCCTCGCGCTGCATGCGGATCGTGGTGTGGAAGTCCTCGGCGATCGTCTCGGTCGCCACCCCGCCGATCCCGAGCAGCGCCTCGCGCCGGATCAAAGCCGCCGACCCGCACCAGAACGCCGCGCCGTGGCGGTCCTTGCCCGGGCAGATCACCCGGTAGAAGAGCGACTGCTCGTGACGGCCGACCATGTAGTGCTGGACCGAGTCGTGGTTGGAGAAGTCGTGCGGGCTCTGGACGACCGCCATCCGGTCGTCGTCGAAGTAGCCGACGAGCGCGTCGAGCGCGTCGGGCATCGGGACGTGGTCGGCGTCGAGCACGAAGACGAGATCGCCGCCGGTGCGCGGGAGCGCATGGTTGATGTTGCCCGCCTTGGCGTGCGAGTTGTCCGGCCGGGTCATGTAGCGGGCGCCGGCGAGCCGGGCCAGCTCCTCCATCTCGGGCCGGCGGCCGTCGTCGAGCAGGTAGGTGGTGTGCGGGTAGGTGAGCGCGCGGCAGCCGGCGAGCGTGGCGAGCACGACCTCGGCCGGCTCGTCGTAGGTGCAGACGTAGACGTCGACGGAGTGCTCGCCGCGGATCTCCGGACGCCGCGCCGGCGGGCGCGACCACGAGAACCAGGTGAGCATCGCCAGCGCGTAGACGCCGTAGATC
>JAAYBF010000161.1 GCA_012718975.1 Solirubrobacterales bacterium
CCGTGGCGGCCGCCGACGAGTTGGTCCGGCCTGCGGCCACGGGCGCCGCGCCCCCCCGCCGGCACGCTAACGGCCATGGACCGCCTCCGCGGCGGCGTCGCTGTGCGTACCGCCGGGCGCGAGGTAGGACTCGACGACTTCCTCGGCGACTCGGGACAGTCCGCGCGTCCGGTTGCGGGACAGTGCGTCGTAGACCATCTCGTGGACCGCCCCGACGATGACCCTGGCGCGGAGTTGCGCCTCGTCGGCCGCGTAGCGCAATTCGAGCACCTCGCAGACGAGGCCGGTCAGGCGCTCCATGGTCTCCGATCGCCGGTCACGCGCGCGCTGACCGGCGCCCATCACCTCGACGATGCACACTCGGGCCGTCGCCGGCTCCCGTCGCGCGAAGTGCAGCATCGCCCGCAGGCCGTTCTCGATCCGCTCCTCCGGCGTCCCGCCCTCGGCGCAGGACTGCTTGACGAGTTCGATCACGTGGTCGGCCGCTTCCTGGTAGGTCTGCAGGAAGCAGTCCTCCTTGTCCTTGAAGAGCTCATAGAAGGTGCGGCGCGAGATCCCCGCGCGCTTGAGGACCATGTGGACGGTGGTGGCGATGTAGCCCTCCTCGGCCATCACCTCCGCCATGGCGTCCAGCAGCCTGCCGCGCTGGATGTCGGCCACGATCGCACGGGGTATCCCGTGTGGTCCGCCTGTGAGCTTGATCCTCGGCCTCTTGCGTGTCTCCATCGGCCGTCGCGCCTCTCCGCCAACGACAATAGGAACAGGATCTTACAAGATAGGAACAAGCCGATACCGAAAAATTTGGCTGACCGGCCGAATTCGGGGCGCCGGGCCCCGTCGAAACCGCGCGTTTGCGGGGACTTCTAGGCGGCTTCGTTCGCCGTCGCGCAGGCGTCGGCGGCACCCAGGAACGGTGCGAGGCAGATGAAGGCGGCCGTCGGGCCCAGTTCGCGGAGGCGCTCGACGCGCTCCGACCGGATCTGGGTGTAGGCCAGCGCGTTGATCGCGTTGCCGATCGCCTCGGATGTCAGCGGGTCGAGCCCGTCGGCGATCGCGTAGCCGGGCTCGAGGAAGCGGTGGAAGGCGCGGACGGTCTTGTCGGCGTCCTCGAGCACCTCGGGACCGCCGCGGTAGGACTCGACGATCGCCAGCCGGGCCGCCGCCGGCTCGGCGGCGAGGTAGGCGAAGAGGGCGTCGAGGCCGTCGCGGACGGCCGCGCCCCAGTCGGGCGCCGCCTCGAAGGCCGCCTGCGCCGCGGCGAGCGACTCGACCCGCTCGCGGCCCAGGGCCGCGATGAACGCCTCCTCCTTGTTCTCGAAGTTGGCGTAGAAGGTGCTCAGCGAGGCCGAGGCGGTCTCCGCGATCTCGATGATCGTCGTGTCGGGGTAGCCGCGGTTGGCCATCACCTCGGTGATCGCCGAGATCAGCCGTTCGCGCGGCTTGGAGTGGTCGGGCTCGGGGGCGGCGCCGCGGTCGGGCCGCCGGCGCGGCTTGCGCAGCTTCTCCGGCGGCGTGCGGTAGGAGAGCACCCAGTCGACGAGGTCGTCCATCAGCGGCACGAGCTTGCGTTCCTCGCCGCGGCGCAGCCGGGTGTGGATCGTCTTGTGCGCGCCGCCGATGATCGCGGCGACGATCGCGCGCGGCATGCCGGCCCGTTCGGGCGAGTCGTCGAGCGCGCGGGCGACGATCCGTTCGACGACGGCCACCGCCCCGTCGAGGCGCGCGATCGCGTCGGGCCCGGCCGCGTAGATCTCGACCAGGCAGACCTTGGCGGCCGCCGGCTGGGCGAGGACCAGCTCGACGAAGGCGTCGGCGACCGTGCGCAACCGCTTCTCCCACGGCAGCTCCGGGTCGTAGGCGCGCTCCATCTGCTGCTCGACCAGCGAGTAGATCTCGTCGACCGTCGCGAGGAAGCAGTCGAGCTTGTCGTCGAAGTGCTTGTAGAAGGCGCTGCGCGATACGCCCGACAGCGCGACGATGTCGGAGACCCGCGTTCCCTCGTAGCCGTTCTCG
>JAAYBF010000162.1 GCA_012718975.1 Solirubrobacterales bacterium
CTGGGCGGCGAGGTAGACGAGCGCCGCCAGCGGGACGAGCGCGAGCAGCGCGAGCAGCTCCGGCGCGGCGAACTCGATCTCCGGCATCGGCGCCGACGCTACGGCGCGTTCGTCAACGCGACCTAAAGCGGCCGCGGCCCGCACCCGACGTTCTCCGGCTCCTCCCAGGCGCGCCCGACGTTGACCGCGCTATGCGCGGGAAACGTCGGACGGGCGCTCGGGCGACCCGGAAACGGCGGGCGCGAGGTTAGGAGATCAGCGACCAGGGCGACTCGAGCAGCTCGCGCACGCGGGCGAGGAACTCGGCGGCCTCGGCGCCGTAGAGGATGCGGTGGTCGCAGGAGAGCGAGAGGTCCATCAGGGAGCGGAAGGCGAAGCCGTCGCCCTCCTCGGCCGGCACCGCCCGCTTCACCGCGGCCCCGACGGCGAGGATCGCCGCCTGCCCGGGGTTGACCACGGCGGTGAACGAGGTGATCCCGTACATGCCGAGGTTGCTGACGGTGAAGGTGCCGCCGGCGAGCTCCGGCGGGGTGATCGCGTTGTCGCGCACCTTGCCGGCGAGCGCGCGCGTCTCCGCCGCGATCTCGGTGACCGGCTTGCGGTCGGCGTCGAAGACGGTCGGCACGACGAGCGTGCCCTCGCCGGCGACCGCGACGCCGACGTTGACCCGCTCGTGGAGCTGGAACTTGCCGTCGGCGAACGCGCCGTTGGCCTTCGGGTGCTCGCGCAGCGCGAGCGCGCACGCCTTGACGACGAAGTCGTTGACCGACGCGTTGCGGTCGTGCTCCTTGAGCGTGCGGCGCAGCTCCAGCAGCTCGGTGACGTCGGCCTCGGTGCGAACCTGGAAGTCGGGGATCGTCGCCTTCGACTCGCTCATCCGGCGGGCGATCACCTGCTGGATCCGGGTCGGCTCGACGACCTCGACGGCGCCCTTGGCTCCCCCGGCGGCCTCGCCGGACGGGGCCGCCGCGGCGGGAGCGCCGGCGCCGTTGGCCGCGGCGGGAGCGGCCGCGCCGCGCTCGGCGGCGGCCTCCACATCAGCCTTGACGATCCGGCCGTTGGGACCGCTGCCCTCGACGCCGGCGAGCTCGACGCCCCGCTCGCGGGCGATCCGCCGCGCCAGCGGCGATGCCTTGACGCGCTGGCCGGCCTTGGTCGGCGCCTCGGCCACCGCGGTCGCGGCGCCGCCGGAGGCAGGGACCCGCTCGGTCTCGCCTCCGCCGGACGGCGCCGCGGCGCCGTCGCCGCCGTCGGCGGCCTCTCCGCTGTCCTCAGCGGCGTCGCCCTCGGCGGCAGCCGACGCCGGCTCCTGCGCGTCCGCCCCACCCGCGGACCCCTCGGCGCCCGCCCCCGAGTCGCCGCCCGAGGGCTCCTCGCCCTCGCCGAGCAGCTCGGCGATCGGGGCGCCGACGGCGAGCGTCTCGCCCTCGAGCGCGAGCCGGTGCAGGCGGCCGGCGGCGTCGGCCTCGAAGGTCATCGTCGCCTTGTCGGTCTCGATCTCGGCGATCTCGTCGCCGCGCGCCACCTCGCCGCCGTCGTCGACCAGCCAGCGCACGATCGTGCCCTCCTCCATGGAGTCCGACAGGCGCGGCATCGCGACGGTTGTGGGCACGGCTCCTCCTCAGGGGACGGCGGGGCGAAAGGTCACTCGTATACTAGTATGCCGGCGGCCTCGCGAGGGGCTGGGCGGCCGATCGCGACACGCTCGCGGGGCTCCGCGAGGCCACCGCCCGCTATGCCGCCGGGTCCCTGAAAGGTACCCGCGCGCCGAGCTCGCGCAACAGGCCGGCGAGCGTCTCGGCCCGGACCGGCCCGGCGGCGAGGATGTGCGCCAGCACACCGCCGTAGGTGAAGGACTGCGGCGGCTCGCAGAGCGCGTCGACGAAGCTGTCCTCCCAGGCGCCGGTGTCGCGCACGCGCCGCGCGATCCGGGCGAGGTCGCGGCCCGCCGCGTCGATCCGCGCGAGCGGCGGCCCGGCACCCGGCTCGGGGGTCGGGCGCCCCTCGATCGCCGCGGCCCAGACCTCGAGCGTGTAGACGAGCCGCTCGGCGATCGTCGCGGCGTCGGCCTCCTCGCCCTCGAACTCGTTGACCACGAAGCCCGGCCGCAGCGGGCGCGACAGCTGCTCGGGGTCGATCTTCGCGGCGATCTCGAGCAGCTCGCGCACGCGCGCGACGTGGTGGGCGACCAGCCGCTCGGTCAGGTCGCCGCGCCGGTCGCCCGCGCCGGCCCCGGCGGGCAGCAGCAGGCCGGCCGGCGGGTGGAAGTGGATCCCGTTCGGCGCCGCGAGCCGCACCGGCGCGCCGGACGTCGCGAAGCGCGCGGGCGGCATCCCGTGGGCGCGCGCGAACGCGCGCGAGAAGGAAGCCGCCGAGCCGTAGCCCGCCGCCGCGGCGACCTCGCCCGGCGCCGCGCCCGCGCGCAGCTGCCAGGCGGCCCGCTCGAGCAGCAGCCGCCGCCGCAGCGCGACCGGGGACTCGCCCGTTGCCGCGGCCAGCAGGCGGTCGAGGTGGTCGCGCGAGAAGTGGGCCCGCGCGGCGAGCGCCGGCCCGTCGGCGGGCTCGTCGAGCGACGCGACGACGAGGTCGATCAGGTCGCGCAGGCGGTCCGCTGCCATCGGCCTATCCTGGCGCGACCGGCGGTCGGGCCGGGCGCCGCCGCTCCCCGTACCGCGCGGCGCCCGCTCGCCGCCGCTTTGCAGTTTTCGACGTTCGGCTCGACGGCGGCCGCCCGGCCCGCCAACCTCGCCGTCATGCCCTCATGGTCCGAGTTCTCGACCGCCGCGCCGCAGCTCGCCGAGCGGGTGGCCGCGCGGCTCGACGCCCACACCCACAAGACGATCGCCACGATCCGAGCCGACGGCGCGCCGCGGATATCCGGAACCGAGACGCGGATCGACGGCGGCGAGCTGTGGATCGGCTCGATGTGGCGGGCGCTCAAGGCGCTCGACCTCCAGCGCGACCCTCGCTACGCCCTGCACTCGGGCTCCGACGACCCGCCGGCGTGGTCCGGCGACGCCAAGGTCGCCGGGACGGTCGAGGAGATCCACGACCCCGAGACCGTCGACCGCCTCAACGGCGAGGCCGCGCAGGGCGGCCCGTCCCACCTGTTCCGCCTCGACATCGCCGAGGCGTCGGTCGTCGAGCTGGCGCCGAGCGGCAAGTCGATCGTGATCGAGGTCTGGACGCCCGCGGGCGGAGTCCGGCGGATGGAGCGCGACTGATGAGCGACCGCCTCGCCCTAATCGTCACCGCGCTCGACGTCCTGCCGGACGACCGCGTGCTGGAGATCGGCTGCGGCCACGGGGTCGCGGCGACGCTGATCTGCGACCGCCTCGCCAGCGGCTCCTACACCGCTATCGACCGCTCGCCGAAGATGATCGCCGCCGCCGAGCGGCGCAACGCCGCCCACGTCGCCGCCGGCCGGGCCGAGTTCATCGTCGCGACGCTCGAGGACGCCGATCTCGGCGAGCGGCGCTTCGACAAGGTGCTCGCCGTCCGCGTCCGCCTCTTCCACAGCGAGCCCGAGCGGGCACGGGCGCTCGCCGAGCGCTGGCTCGCCCCCGGCGGGAGCGTCACGTCCGTCTACGACGGTCCGGGCACCTGACCGGCCGGCTGGGCCGGGACCAGGCCGAAGGCGCCGGCAACCGCCTCGAGGGTGCGGATCCGCTGGCCGGGATCGGCGACGTTGGCGGTGATCATCAGCTCGTCGGCGGCGGTCCGCGAGAGCAGGTCGAGCAGGCCCGACTCGACGGTCGCCGCCGAGCCGGCGACGATCCGGCGGATCGTCTCGTCGACGACGGCGAGCTCGTTCGGGCCGAGGGTGTCGAGCAGCGCCTCGGCCTCGGCGACCGACGGCTGCGGCGCCGGGCGGCCCTGGCGCAGGCGCAGCATCGAGATCCCGGCCGGCAGGGCGAGCCGCAGCGCGTCGCGGTCGTCGTCGCCGACCAGCGCCGCGACTGCGACGATCGCGCGCGGATGGTCGAGCAGCTCCGACGGCTTGAAGCCCTCGCGGTAGATCGCGAGCGCCGGCTCGGTCATGTGGGGGTGGAAGTGGTGGGCGAAGACGAACGGCAGGCCCAGCTCCGCGGCGATCCGCGCGCCGCCGTCGGTCGAGCCGAGCATCCAGATCTCCGGCAGCGTGTGCTGGCCGGCGACCGCGCGCATGCCGGCGTGGCCGTCGCCGAGGTGGCCGCGCAGCTCGGCGAGCTGGGCCTCGAAGAGGTGCGGCGAGGTGGCGCGCAGGGCGAGGGCGGTGCGCTGGTCGGTCCCCGGCGCACGCCCGAGGCCGAGGTCGATCCGGTTGGGGTGCAGCGCCTCGAGCATGCCGAACCGCTCGGCGACCGCGAGCGGCGCGTGGTTGGGCAGCATCACCCCGCCGGAGCCGACCCTGATCCGTTCGGTGCGCGCCGCGAGGTGGGCGATCAGGACCTCGGGCGCGGTCGAGGCGACGGCCGGGATGTTGTGGTGCTCGGCGACCCAGAAGCGGCGGTAGCCGAGCCGCTCGGCGGCCTGCGCGGCGGCGGTCGTGCCGGCGAGCGCGTCGGCGGCGGAGGAGCCGGCGGCGACCGGGGCCAGGTCGAGGACCGAGAAGGGAACGCTCACTATTCGTAAGTTAGCGGTCGCGGCCTCGCAGGGCCGCGACGGGGGGTCGAGTCCCCAAGGAAACTCCACGCGGCCCGGGAGCGGGCCGCGTCGCGCTCAGACCAGCTCGGCCTGCTCGAAGTAGTCGGGCCGCTGCTCGCGCAGGTGCGGCAGCTCGCGCAGCACCTGGCGCAGGTGGTAGCGCAGCGCCAGCTCGGCCGCGTCGGGGTCCTGGGCGACGACCGCGTCGACGACGCGACGGTGCTCGTCGACCATCTCGGGCAGGTAGGTCGGGACCTCGAGGCTGAGCCGGCGGATCCGGTTGAGGTGCGACTTCGCGCGCTGGCTGATCGTCCAGACCGTCGGGTGACGGCTGAGGTCGCAGAGCGCGTGGTGGAAGGAGTCGTCGAGGTGGTAGAAGGCGTCGAGGTCGCCGTCGGCGCGGGTGCGCTCCTGGGCGACCATCAGCTCCTCGAGCAGCTCGTGGTCGGACGGGCCGGCGCGCTCGGCCGACAGCCGCACCGCGGCGCACTCGAGCGCCTCGCGGATGAACTGCGCGTCGCCCACCGCCGCGACGCTGATCCGCGAGACGAACGTGCCCAGCTGCGGCACCACGCGCACGAGCTGCTCGTCGCGCAGCCGGGCGAGCGCCTCGCGCACCGGCGTGCGACTGACGCCCATCTGGGAGGCGAGATCGTTCTCCGAGAGCCGCTGACCGGGCTCGAGCTCGACCCGCACGATCGCGTCGCGGATCGCCTGATATGCCTGCACCGGGGCGGGTTCCTTGCCGTCGCGGGGCAGCACGGGAAGCACTGGCATACAAGTATGCTAGCATCGGGGGCCTCCTCCTCCCCGGGAGCGCGGAGCCGGGGCGCCGCGAGCGCCTCGGCTCTGTCTCCCACCCTCTCCGGGCAGCGCGGAGCGCCGGCTCAGCCGGCGGCGAACCCCGCGATCAGCGCGGCGAGGCGGGCCGGCTCCTGGGCCATGAAGGCGTGGCCGCCGCCGGCGAACAGCTCGGTCCGCGTGCCCGGCCAGCGCTCGGCGAGCCGCTCGAGGTTGGCCGGCGGGATCACGACGTCGGCGTCGCCGCAGGCCGCCAGCACGCGCGGTGGCGGCTGCGGCAGCGGCTCGGCGGTCGCGCCCTGCCAGGCCGTCATCGCCGCCTCCTGGGCGCGCAGCGTGGCGGCCGGCAACGCCGCCCGCGCCGCGGCGACCACGTCGCCGAAGAGGGCGTCGATCCGCGCGGCGAGCTCCGGCGGGAACAGCAGGCCGATCAGCCGCGTCGCCTGCTCGCGCGGGCTGCCGGAGTCGTCGGTCAGGCGCCGCCAGACCTCGGCGTCGGCGAGCACGGCGCGGCCGTGGCCGGGATCGGTCGACAGCAGCGCGAGCGCGCCCACCCGCTCCGGCGCGTCGAGCGCCAGCCGCTGGGCGACGAAGCCGCCCATCGACCAGCCGGCGACCGTCGCGCGCTCGTGGCCGAGCGCGTCGAGCAGGGCGACCGCGTCGGCGGCCATCCCGGCGACCGTGAGCGCGTCGGGATCGCCGAGATCGGAGCCGCCGACGCCGCGGTTGTCGGGGCAGACCACCTCGAACCGCTCGGCGAGCGCCGCCAGGAACGTCGGGTCCCAGTCGGCGGCGGTGGCCGCGTAGCCGTTGATCAGTAGCAGCGGCGGACCGGCGCCCAGCCCCCGCCAGGCGAGCGTGCGCCCGCCGACGTCGATCGTCCCGGAGGTCTCCTCGGCGGCCATCGGCCGCGCAGTATCGCCGCCGCGCCCGACGTTCGCGGCCCCGTCTACGGCCGGACCGCGATTGACCGCACGATGCGCGGAGAACGTCGGAGTGGCGGCGGGAGGGCGGGGAGACGCCGAGTGCGCGGCTCAGCGGCCACCGGCCCAGCTTACGCCGCCGCGCCGCGCTCGAGGTCGAGCAGCGTCCGCTTGCGGTCGAGGCCGCCGGTGTAGCCGCCGAGGCCGCCGCCGCTGGCCAGCACGCGGTGGCAGGGGACGACGATCGGGATCGGGTTCGAGCCGAGGCCGTTGCCGGCCGCGCGGAACGCCTTCGGGCTGCCCGCGCGCCCGGCCACCTCGCGGTAGGTGAGCGTCTCCCCGTAGGGGATCGCGGCGGTCGCCTCGAGCACGGCGGTCGCGAAGCCGCCGCGCACCAGCCGCCAGTCGAGCTCCAGGTCGAACTCGCGCCGGCGGCGCTCGAAGTACTCGTCGAGCTCGCGGCGGACCGGGTCGATCCGGCGCGGCGCCTCGAGCACCCGCGGCGAGATCGTCCGCGCGAGCCGCTCGAGCACGCCTTCGAGCTCGACCTCCGGGTAGGCGAGCAGGACCAGGCCGCGCTCGGTCGCGGCGACCGTCAGCGGACCGAAGGGCGAGTCGGCCTGGCCGTAGGCGACCTCGACGAGCCCCTCGCGCTCGGCGCGCGCGGCGAGCGCGTCGAGCGCCGCCTGCGGGACGCCGGCGTGGATCGTCGCGTCGTATGGCTGGCGCAGCTGGCGCTCGAGCTCGCTCATGCCCCGATCAGCTCCTTCCGCAGCCTCTGCAGGCCGTCGTGGACGTTGCGCCGCGCCGCGTCGCGGGAGCAGTCGAGCGCGACCGCCACCTCGGCGTAGGGCAGGCCGGCGACCGTGCGCAGGAAGACCGCGGCGCGCTGCTTCTCCGGCAGCGCCCGCACGCGCGCCCACAGCCGCGGCTCGCCGTCGACGGGCTCGGGCGGCGGCGCCGCCGGCTCGGGCAGGCGCTCGGCCGGCAGCGCCCGCCGCGCCGCCGAGCGGTGGCTGTCGATCGCCTTGCGCTGGGCGATCCGCAGCAGCCAGCCGCGCAGGTTCTCGGCGTGGTCGAGGTCGTCGTAGGCGCGCAGCGCCGCGATCCAGGTCTCCTGGAAGCAGTCGTCGGCGTCGACGGGCCCGACGGCCGCCACGAGGAAGCGGTGGACGACCGCGCCGTGGGCGTCGAGCAGCGCCTGGAATGGCGGGAGGCTCACGTCAGATCAACGACTCTGACGCTGCTTCTGTGAGGTCGTCTTGCGGGTCGGCTTCGGCGCGGGCGCCTCCGCGTCGCCCGACTCGATGAAGACCGGGGTGCCGAGCGGCACCGAGTTCATCAGCCAGCGGGCGTCGCCGGGGTCGGCGCGCAGGCAGCCGAGGCTGACCTCCCCGCCGATCCCGTCCGGGTCGTTGGTGGCATGGATCGCGAGCCGGTCGCCGCCGGGCCAGCCGGCCGGCAGCTCGGTCTGGTGGCCGGTCAGCGCGACCACGCAGCAGCCGTAGGGGGAGTCGGGATCGTTGACGCGCAGCTTGTCGGTGACGGCGAAGCGGCCGGTCGGGGTCGGGTGGTCGGCGCGGCCGATCCCGACCGCGAAGCGGCGGATCTCCTCGCCGTCGCGCTCGACGACCACCTCGCGCGCCGCGAGATCGGCGCGGATCGCCCAGCCGACGGTGTCGAGCCCGGCCGCGTCGGCCTCGGCCAGCCAACCGACCTCGCCGTTGGGCAGCTCGGGCACCAGGACGGCGACCCAGCCGGCGCGACTCTCGACGACGCTCAGCACGCGCTCGGACCCCCACTCGGTGCGCGGCTCGATGCGCAGCTTCGGCTGCCCGCCCGGACCGTCGTAGAGGGTCGTGCGACGGTCGATCGTCGCGATCGGGTAGCGCGGGGTCGCCGCCTCGGCCGGCGGCTCGGAGGCGAACGGCTCGCCGAGGCCCGCCCCCTGGGGGGAGAACGGGCGGGTCGCGTCGGCGGCCTCGGTGGCGGGGTCGGCGCCGCCGTCCTCGCCGAGCAGGACGACCGATCCGAGGCCCACGGTGATCAGCGCGCCGATCAGCGCGGCCGCGACGAGCGTCCAGCGGCGGCCCGAGCGCGCAGCCTCGCGCGGACGGGACGGCGGCGGCGCCTGCTGCTCGCGGCCGCGGCCGGAGAGCATGCCGAGGACCGGCCGGGCCGGCTCGTCGGCCGCGGCCGCGGTCGCCGCGGCACGGCTCGGCGCCGGACCGGCGGGGTCGGCCGGAGCGGCGGCCT
Source organism: Solirubrobacterales bacterium (assembly GCA_012718975.1). Classification (GTDB taxonomy): domain Bacteria; phylum Actinomycetota; class Thermoleophilia; order Solirubrobacterales; family Thermoleophilaceae; genus JAAYBF01. Next base: position 8,607 of record JAAYBF010000162.1, read on the forward strand.
CGCCGGCGCGCTCGGCAGCGGCGGCCGGCTCCGGAGCGGGTGCGGGCGGCGGGCCGCCCGCGGACAGCGGCTCGGCGCCGGGCACCTCGGCCCAGGTCTGCTCGTCGAGCAGTGCCGTGAGCACCTGCCCGAGGTCGGCGCCGCGCTGGACGCCGAGGTCGTCGGCGAGCCGCTCGACCGCCGCCGCGCGCATCCGCGCGACCTCGCTCGGCCCGCAGTCGAAGACCGCCGCGAGGTCGGCGTCGGGGACGTGGCGGCGCAGCGAGTAGTCGAGCACCTCGCGGTCGCGCGGGTCGAGGCGCGCGAGCGCCTGCGAGAGCTGTGTGCGGTCGATCATCGGAAGGTGACCGGCGCGCGGCCGTGCCCGTGTGGCAACGCCGGCCGCGACGCCGTTTCCCAGAGTAACCGCGCCCCGCCCGGAACCGCCAACCGGAGCGGTAGAGTCCGCGGCGATGGCCGCCAGCGCAGCAGGGGGACGGGCGCGGCGGTGGATCGGCGCGGCGCTCGGCACAGTCGGCGTGATCGCGCTGCTCGCGACGCTGGTGGCCGGCTACGTCGAGCGCGCGGTGTTCGACTCCGACCAGTTCGCCGACCGCGCGGCGGCGGCGTTGACCGACGACGCCGTCAAGCAGGAGATCGCGCTGCGCGTCACCGACGACGTGGTGATCAGCGCCCAGCGCGACCTCGTGGCGCTGCGACCGGTGATCCAGAGCGCGACCGAGGCGCTCGTCGGCGGAGCGCCGTTCCGCGGCCTCTTCCGCGCCTCGGTCGCCGACATCCACCGCTCGCTGTTCGACCGCGAGGCCAACACGGTGACGCTGACGCTCGCCAACCTCGGCGTGATCCTGCGCACCGCGCTCGAGCGGCTCGCGCCCGGTGGCGCCGAGAGCGTGCCGGTCGACGTCGAGATCGCCGAGGGCGACCCGCCGAGCGCGCTGACCGCGGTCGTCCGGGCGGCCGAGGACGTCCACGACCTGGCGCTCTGGCTCGCGGCGGTCGCGCTGCTCGGCTGCGCCGGCGCGCTCGTCCTCTCCCGCGACCGGCGCGAGAGCCTGCGCCGCGGCGGGATCGGCGTGGCGGTCGGGGCGCTGCTGCTGCTGGTCGTCTACTGGGTCGCGCACGCGCGTGTGCTCGGGCGTGTCTCCGATCCCGATCTGCGCGCAGCGCTCGACGGCGTCTGGGACGCCTACCTGCTCGACCTGCGCAACCTGCTGCTGCTTACCGCCGGCTGCGGCGCGGTCGTCGCGGCGGCGGCCGCGTCGGTGCTGCGCCCGCTGAGCCTCGGCGGGCCGCTGAGGCGTGCCTGGGAGCTGGTCGCCACCACGCCGCGCGAGCCCCGCGCGCGGGCCGTTCGGGCGCTCGCGCTGATCGCCGCCGGGGCGCTGGTCGTCGCCGACCCGCTCGCCGTGCTGCGGATCGCCGGCGTCACGGTCGGGATCGTGCTGATCTACGTGGGGGTCCAGGACCTGCTGCGGCTCGTCGTCCGCCCGGCCGCGCCCGGGGTCGCAGCCGCCGGCCGGCGGCTGCTGCCGCGCAACGCGCTGATCGCCGGCGCCGCCGCCGCGCTGGCGATCGTCGCCGCCGGCTCGGCGTTCGTCGCGAGCGGCGGGATCGCCCAGGACGCCGTCGAGCCGGCGGGCTGCAACGGCCACCGCGAGCTGTGCGACCGCACGCTGCCCGAGGTCACCTTCCCCGCCACCCACAACTCCTTCTCGGCCGCCGACAACCCCGGCTGGCTGTTCGCCCAGCACGAGAGCGGGATCGCCGCCCAGCTGCGCGGCGGCGTCCGCGGGCTGCTGATCGACACCTACTGGGGCCGGCGCGGGCCCGACGGACGGGTCGTCACCGACCTCTACGACGACGGCAACCTCCAGCGGCGCGAGCTCGTCGAGGAGTTCGGCGCCCAGACCGTCGACGCCGCGCTGGCGGTACGCGACTCGGTCAGCGGCCGCGAGGCCGCCGACGGGCCGCGCGACATCTACCTCTGCCACGGCTTCTGCGAGGTCGGCGCGCGGCTGCTGCGCACCGAGCTCGAGGCGATCCGCGACTTCCTCGCCGCCAACCCGCACCAGGTGCTGGTGATCGTCAACCAGAACGAGGGCGTCGGACCGCGCGAGTTCGCGCGAGAGGTCGAGCGGTCCGGGCTGATCGACTTCGTCTACCGCGGACCGGTCGACGAGTGGCCGACGCTCGGCGAGATGATCGAGAGCGGCGGGCGGGCTGTGATGCTCGCCGAGAAGCCGCCCTTCGACGTCGTGCCGTGGTACCACGAGGCCTACGCGCACGCCCAGGAGACGCCGTACCACTTCACGCGCACCGAGCAGCTGACCGACCCGGAGCTGCTGCCCGCCTCCTGCGAGCGCAACCGGGGCTCCGACGACGCCGCGGCCTTCCTGGTCAACCACTGGATCGACACCAGCCCGGCGCCGCGGCCGAGCAACGCCGCGGTCGTCAACGCCTACGGACCGCTGCTGCGCCGCGCGCGCGAGTGCGGCGAGCTGCGCGACCGCCACGTCACGCTGCTCGCCGTCGACTTCTGGCGCACCGGCGACCTGTTCGAGGTCGCCGACACCCTCAATGGAGTTGGCGATCGGCGAGGAACAGCAGCGCGGCCTTGACCCGCTTGCTGACGTCCTCCGCGTAGGCCAGGTCGAGCTTCATGAAGATCGAGTGGATGTGCTTCTCGACGGCGCGCTTGGTCAGCACCAGCGACTCGGCGATCGCGGCGTTGCTCTTGCCGGAGGCCAGCTCGGCGAGCACCTCCATCTCGCGCGGGGTCAGCTCGGCCAGCGGCGAGTCCTCGGCGCGACGGCGGGCTCCGACGAGCACCTCGACGACGCGCGGGTCGATCATCGAGCCGCCGGAGACGACCGCGTCGACGGCGGCGGTCAACTGGAGGCGGTCGTGGACGTTCTGCTTGAGCAGGTAGGCGCGGCCCGCCGAGCCGCCGGCGAGCAGGTCGAGCACGTAGGCGGGGTCGTCGTGGGCGCTGAGCACCACGACGCCGACGGCGGGCGCGCGCTCGCGCAGCTCGACCGCCGCCTGGATGCCCTCGTCGGTGCAGGTCGGCGGCATCCGGATGTCGGTCACCAGCGCGTCGGGCCGCTCACGCTCGACGGCCTCGAAGATGGCGTCGAGGTCGGCGCAGGTGGCGACGACCTCGATCCGCTCGTGGCTCTCGAGGATCTCGCGCAGCCCCTCGCGCACGATGAAGCTGTCCTCGGCGAGAACGACCCTTGGCACGCGCGCAGCATACGGTCGGCACCCCGGCGCGGCAACGTCGGCACCACAGATCTGCGGTGCGGCCACCCTCGTGTATCCGTAGTTGCCCCGGACGCCGGCCGCCGGCCGGCGCTCTAGCTTGGTGCCGTGACGGACCGCATCGCGCGCGGTGACGCCCAGACGATCGCCCTCGCGGGAGGCCTGCTGGCCGCCGCTGCGGCCGTGATCGCCCTCACCGGCGGCCAGCCCGACAGCGTCGGCCTCGCCGAGCGCTACGCGATCATCGTCGCGCTGCCGATCGCGGCCGGGCTATACGCCTGGCGCGACGGTCGCCACGCCCGCTTCGGGCGGGTGCTGATCGCGCTCGGTTTCATCTGGGCGCTGCCGTCGCTGTCGACGGCCAGCGGCGACCTCGCGTTCACGCTCGGCCGCATCGGCGGCTGGGTCGCCGAGGTCGCGCTGATCTACGCGATCCTGTCCTTTCCCACGGGGCGGCTGCCCGGACGCGTCGACCGGTGGATCTTCGGGCTCGCGATCGCCGACCTCGCGCTGCTGTTCCTGCCGTCGCTGCTGTTCGTGGACGGGTTCCCGCAGCCGTCGCAGTGGACGACCTGCGAGACGGGCAGCTGCCCCGGCAACGCCTTCCAGGTCGTGACCGACGAGCCCGCGTTCGTCGCCGAGGTGGTCGTGCCGCTGCGCGAGCTGCTGCTGGCGGGCCTGATGGGCGCGACGGTCGTGCGGATCGTCTACCGGTTCACGGTCGCCACGCCGCTGATGCGCAAGACGCTGGCGCCGGTCGTCTTCGTCGCGCTCGCGCGCGCGGCGGCGCTCGGCGGCGGGATCACGCTGCGGCGAATCGACCCCGGCGCGGGCGCGACCGAGGTGGCGGCCTGGGTGATCGCCTTCGGCCTGCCGGCGATCGCGCTGGCGTTCCTGGTCGGCCTGCTGCGCTGGCGGATGCTGACCGCCGACGCGCTGCTGCGGCTCGCGTTCGGGATGCGCCGCGACCCGCACCCGGCCGAGCTGCGCGCGCTGATCGCCGACGCGCTCGGCGACCCGTCGGTCGAGCTCGCCCACCGCGACGACGCGTCGCCGACCGGCTGGTCCGACGGCGAAGGGAGCCCGATGACGCTGCCGCTCGGCGAGCCGGGCCGCGACGTGACGGTCGTCGACCAGGCCGGCCGGCCGGTCGCGGCGATCGTCCACGACGCGGCCCTGGTCGACCAGCACGCCTTCGTCGCCGCCGTCGGCGACTACGCGCTCACCTGGGAGGACAACCAGCGGCTGGCCGATCGCGTCCAGGCGTCGCTGGAGGAGCTGCGGCGCTCGCGCGCGCGGATCCTCGCGGCCGCCGACGACGAGCGCCGGCGGATCGAGCGCGACCTCCACGACGGCGGCCAGCAGCGGCTGGTGGCGCTGCGGATGCGCCTCGAGCTGGCCGAGCGGACGATGGGGCGCGACCCGCTGCGGGCGCGGGCGCTGATCGAGGAGGTCGCCGACGACGTCGACACCGCGATGGAGGAGCTGCGCACGCTCGCCGCCGGCGTCTACCCCTCGGTGCTGGCCGACCGCGGGCTCGCCGAGGCACTGCGCAGCGCCGCGCTGCGCTCACGGCTGCCGGTCCGGGTAACCGTCGAGGGGACCGAGACGCGCCAGCCGCGCGAGGTCGAGACCGCCACCTACTTCTGCTGCCTCGAGGCGCTCCAGAACGTCGCCAAGCACGCGCCCGACGCCGGGCGGGTGGCCGTCGCCCTCGCCTTCTCCGCCGACCGGCTCGAGTTCGCCGTCAGCGACGACGGCCCCGGCTTCGACGGACCCGCCGACGGCAGCGGCCTGCAGAACATGCGCGACCGGATGGCCGCGATCGGCGGCACGCTGCGGATCGAGACCGCGCCCGGGGCGGGCACGACGGTCAGCGGCGGGGTGCCGCTGCGGGCCGGGGCCGCCGCCTAGCGACGGCCCCGCCGCGCACGCTCAGGCGGTGCGGTCGAAGCGCTGACCGCCGTAGGCGAGCAGGCCGTAGATCACGAGCACGTCGATCGCGAAGATCGCCAGCGACCAGAACGGGTAGCCGGGGATCGACAGCAGGGCGCCGATCGCGCCGATGCCGGCGGTCAGCACGCCGATCCAGCGGCCGAACCCGCCGCCGGCCCAGATCGAGAACGCGGCGATGAACTGCAGGATCCCGACGATCAGGATGATCCAACCCCAGGTGTTGAGGTCGCTGATGATGAACCGCTGATCCTCGAGGAAGAAGTTCGCGTTGTCGATCGCTGCGATGCCCCAGATGACGTTCAGCGTCGCGACGATGAAGATCATCACGCCCGCGAACATCACCCAGCCTGCGCCCTTGATGTCGTCGTCCATGGTGCCTCCTCGGAAAGCCGCGCCCAGCGGTAGGGCCGGGCTGTTGATGGTCAGTCGCCACGCTAGGTCCGGCTCGCCGGGCCGGCGAGGATGCACGCACCACAAGGCGGGTGCGGCGGGCTCCCGCGGCCTGCGCCGGGCCACGCCGTTGTGGGCGACCGGCGGCACCTGTTGAATGGTCGACGTGGAGTCGACCGACCCCGATCAGGCGCCGCCGCCCGGCCGTCCGCCCGCGGACGCCGCGCCGGCGGGTGGGGGCCGCTCCCGCGGACGGCGGACGATCGCGGTCGTCCTCGTCGTCGTCGCCTCGCTGCTCGCGTTCCTGGCGATCCCGGCCCTCTGGCTCGACCGCCAGGCGCTGAACACCGACAACTGGACTGAGACCAGCAGCGAGCTGCTCGAGAACGACGCGATCCGCACCGAGGTCGCCAACTACCTCGTCGACCAGCTCTACGCGAACGTCGACGTCCAGGGCGAGATCGCCCAGGCGCTGCCGCCGCGCGCCGAGCCGCTCGCCGGGCTCGCCGCGGGCGGGCTGCAGCAGCTGGCCGACCGCGGCGTCAACGAGCTGCTCGCGCGGCCGCTGGCCCAGCAGGCGTGGGAGACCGCCAACCGGACCGCCCACGAGTTGCTGATGCGCGTGCTCGAGGGCGGCGGACCGGTGGTCGGCACCACCGGCGGCGAGGTGACGCTCAACCTCCAGGGGATGCTCGAGCAGGCCGGCCAGCGCTTCGGCCTGGCGGGCCAGCTCGCCGGCAAGCTCCCGCCGGACGCCGGGCAGATCACGATCCTGCGCTCCGACCAGCTCGCCACCGCCCAGGACGTCGCCGACGTGCTCGACGAGCTCGGCACGGTGCTCGTCGTGCTGGCGCTGGCGCTCTACGCGCTGGCGATCTGGCTCGCCGCCGGCTGGCGGCGCGAGGCGCTGCGCGCGACCGGGCTCGGCCTCGCCGTCGCGGGGGTCGGCGCGCTCGCGCTCCGCTCGATCGCCGGCGGGCAGGTCGTCGACGCGCTCGCCACGACCGAGGCGGTCCGCCCGGCGGCCCAGGCCGCCTGGACGATCGGGACCTCGCTGCTCGTCGAGGCGGCGACCGCGGCGATCGCCTACGGCGTCGTGATCGTGCTCGCGGCCTGGCTGGCGGGGCCGACACGGGTCGCGACCGCCGCGCGGCGGGCCGCGGCGCCGTTCCTGCGCGAGCCACGCTACGCCTGGGGCGCGGCCGCGGCGATCGTGCTGCTGCTGATCATCTGGGGGCCGACGCCCGCCACGCGCAGCCCGATCCCGCTGCTCGCCCTGATCGCGCTGCTCGCGCTCGGCGTCGAGCTGCTCCGCCGCCAGACCGCGCGCGAGTTCCCGGACGCCACCATCGAGGGCGCCGGCGAGCGGATGCGCGCCTGGGCCGCCGGCCTGCGCGGACCGCGCTAGCCGGGCGCGGCGGCGGGGGCCCGGGCGGCTGCCTCGGCCTCGGCCGCGCGGACGCGGGCGATGTCGCCGGAGAGGCGCACGACCGCGGAGGTCAGCGGCGCGGCGAGGACGAGCCCGACGGCGCCGAACAGCGCGCCGCCGGCGATCGTCACTACGAGCACCGCGAGCGGATGCAGGCCCAGCGCGGCGCCGTAGGCGAACGGCTGGACGACCTGCTGGAGCAGGCCGTTGGCGAGCAGCTGGACGACAGCCATCCCGGCCGCCTCCTCGGTCCCGCCGCCGCCGAGCGCGATCAGCACCGCGAAGATCCCGGCCGACCAGGCGCCGATGTAGGGGATGAACCCGCCGACGAAGGTCACCGCGACGATGGTCCCGACGAGCGGCACGCCGAGCACCAGCGCGCCGATCCCGACGATCGTCGCGCTCCAGGCGGCCACGACGGTCACGCCGACGAAGTAGCCGCGCAGCGACTGCAGCACCCGGTGGGTCGACGCCCGCGCGATCGTGTCGGGGACCGGCAGCGCGCGCTCGACCCAGCCGCGGATCTGCGGCCCGTCCTTGAGCAGGAAGAACAGCGCGAGCGTCGTCAGGGCGAGGAAGAAGGCCAGCGAGGTCAGGCCGGCTATCCCCTTGGCGACCCCGTCTAGCAGCGTGTGGAAGGCGGCGCTGCCCGAGTCGCCGGCCTGCGTCGTCGAGCTGTCCGCCTCTCCGGGCGAGATGCCGAGGTCCTGCAGCCAGCCGGATATCTCCTGCTTGGCCCCGTCGAGGTTGCCGGCGACGGCCTGCGCCTCGCCGGCGACCCCGCCGACGATCGCGACCACCATCGCCACGACGATCGCGACGATCGCCAACAGCACGAGCAGCGCCCCGAGCGCCCGCGGCAGGCGGTGGCGGTTCAGCCAGGCGACCAGCGGCGCGCCGACCGACGCGACGATCCCCGCCGCGATCAGCGGCATGACGATCGTGTGGGCGAGCGACAGCAGCCAGACCAGACCCAGCAGCAGGACGATGACCCCGGTGGTCAGCCAGGCGGAGGTGCCGAGGATGCGCAGCCACTCCGGCAGCCGCAGCACCCCGCCGAGGTCGCCGGCCGCGAACTCGACGACCTGCTCGTCGGGCGACTCCGCGGTGGGGCCGGCGGTACGCCGCAGCCGGCCGCGGATCACGCCGCGAGCGCGCCGCGGACGACCGGGCGGCGAATCCTCGGGGCCGGGTCCGCTCATCGCCGAGAGGCTACTGCGCCACGGCGGGGTGCGGGCACGAATATCTCCGGCGTACGGGCATCCCGCCGCCGTGGGCGGCTACCCGGCCCGCTGGCGCGCCAGGTCGCGCGCGTGCGACTTGTCGTCGAGCGTCATCGTCCCCGGATGGCCGTCTCCCGGCCAGGGCGTGAGCAGGAGCAGCAGGCGTGCGTCGGAGCGGGCCCGGACCTCGTGACGCTCGCCGGGTTCGAACTCGGCGAACAGGCCGGCGCCGCCCGCGACGGTCTCCCCGTCGGCCTCGAGCTCGACCTCGCCGGCGAGGACGACGACCCAGGCGCGCTCGTGGACCTGGTGCTCCTGCAGCGCCTCGCCTGCGGGGAGGTCGATCGCGATCGCCCGGCCCGCGTCGCCGGAGGAGAGGATCTGGGGACGGCTGGGCTCGGCCTCCAGCGCATCGGGTCGCCACGCTCGCATGTCCAGGTCATTCCCAGGCACGCCGCCGACGAACCCCGCCGCTCCGAGGTTCTCCGGCCCTGGCCTTGCCGGCCCGACGTCTTCCGGCGCTCCCCTTGCCGGCCCGACGTTTCCCCCGATATGCGCGGCGAACGTCGGACGGACCGCGGGCGACCGGGGTATCAGCGGGCGAGGCCGGCGAGCAGCGCGATCGCGTCGAGGTCGCGGTGGAGGAGGTGCTGGACCATCACCCGCTCGAGCCCGGCGTCCGCGAGCTGGGCGAAGCGCTCGGCGACCTCGTCGGCGGTCCCGACGATCCAGTCGTCGCCGGCGGCCGCGAGCAGCCCGTCGGCGCCGCCGTCGATTCCCTTCCACTCGGCGAGCTGGGCGGCGCGGTCGCGGACCTCGCCGGCGTCGGCGCCGATCAGGACGGTGGCCATCTGCGAGAGCGGGATCGGCGCCCGGCCGTGGGCGGCGCAGCGCTCGTCGAGCTGGCGCCGGATCGCGGCGATCTCGGCAACCGTCTTGTGGACGGTGTTGTACTCGTCGGCGACGCGGGCGCCGAGGTCGATGCTGCGCGGGCCGCCGCGGCCGCCGAGCAGCAGGTTCGGTCGTGGCCGCTGGACCGGCTTGGGCAGGGCGTCGAGGTCGCGGATCTCGTAGCGCTCGCCGCTGTGGCTGAACGGGCCGGCCGCCCACGAGCCGGCGATCACGGTGATCTGCTCCTCGAGCTGCTCGCGCCGCTCGCGCTGGCTGAGGAACGGGAAGCCGTAGGCGTCGTGCTCGGCGCGCAGCCAGCCGGTGCCGATTCCCAGCTCCGCGCGGCCGCCGGAGACGTGGTCGACGGTCGCGACGACCTTCGCCAGCTCGGAGGGGTGGCGGAAGGTGGCGGGCGAGACGAGCGTCCCGAGCCGGACGGTGTCGGTGATCGCGGCGAGCGCCGCGAGCGTCGCCCACGCGTCGAGCGACCCCCGCTCGTGCCTCCCCTCCACCGAGAGGTAGTGGTCGGACCGGAACAGCGCCTCGATCCCGTGCTCCTCGCACGCGCCCGCGAGCGCCTTCCAGTCCTCCCAGGTCACATCCTCCTGGCCCTCGATCATCAGGCAGACACGCATCGCCCAAGCTTCGCAGGCCGCGTGGCAGGCACCCAAGGACACCGCATATCCGCTTCGCCGAACCCACCCCTGCGCTACTCTGGCGACGGTCAGCGCGATGGTCCTATGGATCGTCGCCGAGAGGGCCCGGCGAGCGCCGGGCCCTCGTTCTTGCAGCCCCCTGTGGGGGGCGGGGGCTTTGCGATGATGGCCCGATGCGCGAGGTCCCGATCGACGGCGACATGATCCGGCTCGGCCAGTTCCTGAAGCTGGCCGGCGTGGCCGACTCCGGCGGCGACGCCCGCGCCCTGATCGCGGCCGGCGAGGTCGCGGTCAACGGCGACACCGAGACCCGCCGCGGCCGCCAGCTCCACCCCGGCGACCGGGTCGAGTGCGGCGCCGTGGCCGTCCTGGTCGCCGCTCGGCCCGGCTAGGCCGCCAGCAAGTCCGACAGCGCCGCCGCGGCGATCTGGCCCTCGGGGAGCGTGATAGTGAGGGCGCCCTCACGGTCGAGGGTCGCCCGCACGTTCAGCAGCGTCAAGCCGATCACCGCCCAGTCCTCGTCGTAGTGGACGGCGTGCCCCTCGACCGTCTCCGCCCCGTGCGCCTGCGCCCTCGGCGCGCCGACGCTGAGGTACAGCACGTCACCCCGCTGGTCGTAGCGGTGGTGGTCGAAGGTGATGCCCGCAACCGTGATCGTCATCGGTATCCCCGCGGCGGATGGTCCTGGACGAAGGCTGTCACGATCCATCCCGGCCGGTCGTTGAAGTCTACGACCACCCTGAGCCAGCGGCGACCGTCCAAGTCGCGCCGGTAGAAATGCTCCCTACCTCCGATCCGGTCCAGCGTCCGATGGTCTGGGTTGCTCACGACGCCGACCAGGAGCGCGACCCGGTTGGCCATCTCGGGCCTGGAGAGCGCCAGGTGGTGCGCTGTGCCGGCATCGAAGAGGAACCGCCGGCCGTCTGGATCGAACCCCCATCCGAACATCGCCCGGTCGACGGTACGGACGACAGACGCGCCCCAGACATACGTGTGTGACAAGAGCGCCCCAGGTCGGCGTCAACCGCGATGCTCGGGCGCGATGCGGGTGCTGGCGGCCCCTCATGGCGCCCCACGTGCAGCGCAGCGACGAAGAGGAGAACCACGGCCGGCGGGCGGGCGCGAGTGGTCGCGCCCGCCCGCTTGGCGGTCAGCGGCGCCGGGGGGCGACGAGGACGGGGCGCAGGACGCGGGCGACGCGCCGGCCCTCGGTCCTCACCACGACCCGGACGCGCAGCCGCACGCGGCGGCCGGCGAGCCGGCGCGCGGCGGCCCTCGGTAGGGCGACGCGCACCCAGGCCCGGCCGCCGGCCCTCACGCGACGGGGAGCCAACACCCGCACCCGGTGGACGCGGCCCCCGATGCGGACCCGCGCCCGGCGGCGGACAGCCACCCGACACGGCGCGCCCTTCGCGCAGCGGACGAGCGCGATCCGCGCCACGCCGCGGCGGTTGACCCGCCGCTTGCCGCGCAGCGCCGCCAGGCGCGGACGCCCGGCCCGCGGCTGGTCGGCGGCCGGCGGCTTCGGATCGCCGCCCGGGCCGGGGTCGCCGCCGGGCCCGGGACCGGCCGGAGGCTCCGGCACGCCCGGCTCCTCCGGCAGCTCGCCGAGCGAGCGCGGGATCGCGATCGTCACCGGGTCGAGCTCCGACCCGGCGGCCAGGAACCCGCCGAGCGACTCGGCCGCGGCGGCGCTCAGCGCGCCCGGACCGGTCCGCCAGACGACGTGCTCGGCGGTCACCGCCGCCGGCTCGGCGAGCGGGAAGCTGCCCAGCTCGACGCGCACGTCGGCCGAGCCTGCCCCCGGGAAGCCCGGGTCGACGTCGAGGTCGACCCGCGCCCGGACCGCAACCTCGCCACCCTCGATCCGGAACCACGGGTCCTCGAGCCGCAGCTCGAAGAAGTGGGCCGGGTAGCGGAACGTCACCCGCCCCTGGGTGGCGACGGTGGTGTCGGAGCCGTCGGTCGCGCCGGCGCCGACGGCCGTCCAGCGCAGCGCCCGTGGCGGTGCCGGGTCGGAGCCGACGGCCCGCAGCAGCGGGTTGCAGCCACCGACCGCCCCGTCGGGGTTGGCGAAGCAGAACGCCCCGGCCGATGCCGAGATCGGCACCGCCGGGCTCGCCGGCGAGTAGCCGTTGTAGACGTAGCGGCGGAAGTTCTCGCGGAAGCCCCAGTCGACCTCGAGCGCGACCTCCTCGCCGCCGCCGCACGCGCTCGCGAGCCCGCCGAGCGGGATCGCGAGCACGAAGTTGCCGTTGGAGTCGCGATCGCCGCCGGCGCCCGCGAGCAGCTCCGGCGCGCCCGCGGCGGTGACTCCGCCCCCGAGCGCGACCGCGGTGCCGAGGTCGGTCTGCTCCTCGGCGCCGAGCAGGCGGGCGCCCTGCTCGCAGTCGAGCGCCGCGACGTCGATGGTGGCGCCCGGCGCGGCCCCCGACAGGACGTAGACGGCGCCGAGGTGGGCCATCCCCGCACCGGCGCCGGTGGCCGGCGCCCCGACGGCGAGGTCACCGGTGCCGTCGCCGTCGAGGTCGCCGAGCGCGGCGACCGCGCTGCCGAAGTCGTCGGAGTCGCCCGCGTCGTCGACCGGGCTGCCGGCGATCGCGAAGCCGTCGTCGCCGAGGGCGCCTAGGTCGACCGGATCGCCGTCGTCCTTGCCGTGGACGACGGTGACGACCGCGTGGTGGGGCTGTCCGTCGTCCACCGCCGCGCCGCTCGCGGAGGTCGTGACGGCGATGTCGGCGAGGTCGTCGCCGTCGACGTCGCCGGCGGCCGCGACGTTGGCCCCGGCGCGCGAGGTCGTGGCGTTGGTGAGGTCGGCCGGCGCGGCGCCCCAGATCGGGAACAGGACGCCGGACGCCGGCTCGTCCCAGTCGCCGAGGACGACATCGCCGGTCGCGGCGCCGCTCACCACGAACGCCGCCCCGGTGCCGGCGCCGGCCGGGCCGCCGTAGCGGGGAGCGCCGACAGCGAGGTCGGGGACGTCGTCGCCGTCCACGTCGTCCACAGCGGCGACCAGGTAGGCGTCGTCGGACCCGTTGGCCGTGCTGAGGACGGTCATGACGGTCGCGGCGCTGGAGAGGTCGACGTCGGCGGTCGCGTCGCGGCCGGCGATCACGTGCACGGCTCCGCTCCAGAACGGGTCGAAGGTGGGCGCGAAGTGGTACTCGACCCCGGCGGCGATCTCGGAGCGCCCGTCGCCGTCGAGGTCGCCCACCCCGGCGACCGACCTGCCGAGGCCGAGGTTGGTGGCGCCGCCGAGGACGGTGAAGCCGCGGGCGCCGAGGTCGGTGAGGTCGACGGTGCCGAGCTCGTCGAGGTCCGCCGCGCCGAACACGACGTGGACCGCCCCCGGCCCGGCGCCGTCGGCGGGGGCGCCGATCAGGATGTCGTCGTAGTCGTCGTCGTTGACCCGCCCGCCGCAGGCGACGGCGGAGCCGACCTGGGACGACGCCGGGAGGTCGCCCTCGATCACCAGGGCGCCGGCCGCGCCGCCCGCCCCGAGCGCATGGGCGCCCGGGGCGAGGTCGGCGTCGCCGAAGAGGACGTGGACGCGGCCGACGTTCTCGGTGCCCCCGACGTCGGCGGTCGGCGCGCCGACGATCGCGTCGTCGGACCCGTCGCCGTCGACGTCGCAGCCGCCGGCGATCGCCGCTCCCGCGGACTCGCCCTCGGGGAGGGCGGGCGGCGCGGGCTCGGCGTAGGTCTCGCCCGGCAGCTGGACGAACGTGTCCTCCCAGCCGCCGAGGTCGAACGGATCGGCCCCGGCCGCCGGGGCGGAGAGCAGCAGGGCGGCGCCCGTCGCGAGCAGCGCCGCCGCGGTGCGTCGACCGCGTCCCATCGTCCTAGTTCTCCGCGGTGATGTCGAGCGTGCCGAACGGCTGGCCGGCGGAGTAGCCACCGTGGCCGCCGCCGCTGAACGCGAAGGCTCCGTCGGCGGTCAGCTCGGCGGGCACGTCAGCCCAGCTGTGGACGCTCGCGCCCGGGGTAAACGTGCCGCTCAGGTCGAGGTCGTAGAGGTCGATCCGGGTCGGCGTGGTCGGGTTTGCGACCTGCGGGCCCGGGACCTCGAGCGGGTCGTAGCTGACCACGGCGGTCAGCTTCGCGGCGCTCGATCCGGTGCTCGGGATCTCGACCTGCGGGTCGCTGATGTCGACGTCGATGTAGTGGCTGGCGTTGTCGTAGAAGAGGTCGCCCTCGAATGCGACGGTGCCGCTGCCCGCGAACGGGTTGGCGATCGTGTAGTCGGTGTCGGTCGACGTGAAGCCGAAGGTCACGACGTCGTTAGTGCGATCGGAGTCGCCCTGGTCGTCGTAGACCGCCGGCGAGCTGGCCGAGGCACTGCCGCCGAAGGCGTACAGATAGCTGATCCAGCTCGAGTACTGGTTGTGGGCGACGCTGCCGTCGCTCACGGCCGCCATCGCGCTCGACGGCACGGCAAAGGACGCGACCGCGACGAGCGCGAGCAGCGCCAGACGCACGCGCGTGCGTGTGTTCCTCAACATGATTCTCCCTTCGTGAGCCGGCCCGGCTCGAACCCCCCGGGACCCCGACCCCCTGAGTTATTAGGGTTACCTTAGAGCTACTTAGGCGACCCTAACACACGGCCGGCTGGCCCGTCGCCCGCCAGTCCGACGGCGTTCCCATCCAGCCGGCGAGTCAGGCGCGAGCTGGCCGCCGACGGCTCCCACGGCGCCCACCGCTTCCCCCTCACAGACCTCACGGTCGCTGTCGCCGCGCAACTCGCCGGCATCGACATCCTCCACTTCGACCAGCACCTCGAGCAGCTCGGCGCCCACCTCGGCGTCGACGCCTTCTGGATCTCCCCGCCGGGGTGACCGGCAGCGGGGCTCACGGGACGAAGTACGAAATCGGCGACCGTCATGCGACGGATTCGCCAGCTTCATCGGAAGCGCCGGATCTGCCGGAACCCTTCGCGTCTGTAGCTGCCTTACGCCGTGCCGCCGCAAGGTCGTCCTCGAAGGCTTGGCGCTCGTGGATCGTGGATGGCTCTCGGTATGGATCTACGCCGTCTTGCACGCAGGAGCGGGCAGAGTCCAAGTACTCGCTGAGAATGATGAAGCTCACCTCAGCATCAGACATGTACGTGATCAAGCTCACGGCTATGCGATCAAGGATCGCCAGAGCATCCGCCCTGCCGCCCTCAATGGACAAATCAGCCAACTCCAGCAGAGCCTCGCTAAGCGAGACCTGAGTCTCTACGTCGAGAGTGGGCTTGCTCGGAACCTGATCCTGATGGGTGCTGCCATGCTGCATATAGGTCTAGTTGAGCAGTTGTGCGCCGATTGGCTCGGACATGCTCAGGTCCGACACTTCTCCGCGGCTGACTACCAGCGGCCGCGATCTCCGTTCCGGCCAGTCTGACCCTGGGGGCCGTAGTGATCGTGCCCCTTCAGACCGTCAGCCCGCTGGCCGTAGAACTCGTCCCGGCTGACGTGCCCTC
>JAAYBF010000163.1 GCA_012718975.1 Solirubrobacterales bacterium
AACAGCCAGTCGACCACGTCGTTTTGCAGCTCGGGCATGGTCCGCCCGACGGCGATCGGCCGGGCGTCGCACTCCGGACGGTCGGCGAACGCCAGCATCGACCGCTCGAGGAACCAGCGCGCGCTCACAGGCCGGTGCTCCTCGTCGCGCGGCACGAGCACGAGCGGCGCGAAGGTCCGCAGCGGCTCGGGGGTCGTGAGCGCACCGGTGCTCGCGGCGCTCTCGCTCTCGCCGTCGCCGCATCCGCTCGCGGCAGCCGCGCACACGATCAGCGCCAATCCGGCCAGTACGGCCACGAGCCGCGGCCGGGAGTCCCTCCAGCTCCCCTCCATCGCCCCGATCCTAGCTTGCCGCTAATGCCATCTGTCAAGCCTGCCGACACAGGAACGACGATGGGCCCCCTCCTCGCGATCTCGCCGGTGGCCGTTCCGGCGCCGTATCTCGCGTTCAGCTTCCAGGACTTCGAGGACTGGGCTGTGATCTGGCTGCCGATCATCTTCATGGGGCTGATCGCGGTGGTGCTGATCCTGATGCTGCGGTTCCTGCCGAGCTTCAAGATGAAGCCGCAGGAGATCAAGCCGCAGTCGACCCAGTCGACTCGCTGGGACGACGTCGCGGGCGTCGAGGAGGCCAAGCACGAGCTGCGCGAGGTCGTCGAGTTCCTGCGCGATCCGGACCGCTTCAAGTCCATCGGCGCGACGGTCCCGAAGGGCATCCTCCTCCACGGCCCGCCCGGAACCGGCAAGACCCTGCTCGCCAAGGCGGTCGCCAACGAGTCCAACGCCCGCTTCTACGCCCAGAGCGCGAGCGCGTTCGTCGAGATGTTCGCCGGCCTCGGCGCGGCCCGCATCCGCCGCCTGTTCAAGGAGGCGCGCAACCACGCGCCGGCGATCGTCTTCATCGACGAGCTCGACGCGGTCGGCGCGAGCCGTGGCAGCGACGTCTCGGGCGAGAAGGACCAGACGCTCAACCAGCTGCTCGTCGAGCTCGACGGCTTCGGCGGCCGCGACGGGCTGATCGTGATCGGCGCCTCGAACCTGCTCGACAAGCTCGACCCGGCGCTGCTGCGCCCGGGCCGCTTCGACCGCCAGGTGTTCGTCTCCCCGCCCGACCTCGCCGGCCGCAAGGCGGTGCTCGCCGTCCACACGCGCGAGAAGCGGCTCGAGCCGGACGCCGACCTCGAGCTCGTCGCCCGCCAGACCGCCGGCCTGACCGGCGCCGACCTGGCGAACATCTGCAACGAGGCCGCGATCCTCGCCGCCCGCGACAACCGCGACGCGATCGCGACCGCCGACTTCCAGGATGCGCTGGAGCGGGTCGTCGCGGGCATGCAGTCGCGCCGGGTGATGACCGAGCAGGAGAAGCGGCTGGTCGCCTACCACGAGGCCGGCCACGCGCTCTGCGGCGAGCTGCTGCCGGGGGCCGACCGGGTCCACCGGATCTCGATCGTGCCGCGCGGCCAGGCGCTCGGCTACACGCTCAACCTGCCGGAGGAGGACCGCTACCTCAAGACCCGCGCCGAGCTGATGGACCGGCTCGTGGTGCTGCTCGGCGGCCGCGTCGCCGAGCATCTCGTCTTCGGCGAGGTCACGACCGGCGCGTCCGGCGACCTGCGCGCGGTCCACCAGATCTCGCGTGCGATGGTCACCGAGTACGGGATGGGGACCGGGATGGTCTCGCGCGAGCTGCCGGCGGGCGACTACTCGATGTCGGAGGCGACCCGCGCCCAGATCGACCAGGAGCAGCAGCACATCGCCGACGAGGCCCACCGCCGCGCGCTCGCGCTGGTGACCGACAACCGCGCCCTGCTCGACGCGCTCGCCGCCGGCCTGCTCGAGCACGAGTCGCTCGAGCGCGCCGACATCGACCGCCTCGTCGCCGAGCACGCCGGCGAGCGCCCCCGCCCCGAGCGCCTCGCGCCGCGCAACGGCGACCGTCCGCATGCGCTGCGTGCCGAGGCGCCGGGCGCCGCCGCGGCGCGGGCGCGGCCCGGCGGCTCCCCCGCGGCGGGCGGTGCGGACGACCCGGAGCGCGCCGGGCAATAGACTCCCCGGCGTGTTCGGCGAGATCGACCACATCGGAATCGCCGTCGAGGATCTCGACGGGGCGATCGCTCTCTACCGCGACCAGCTCGGGATGCGCGAGCAGCATCGCGAGACGGTCGAGGAGCAGGGCGTCCACGCGGTGCTGCTGGAGATCGGCGACGCGCACATCGAGCTGATCGCGCCGATCGGCCCGGAGACCGGAGTCGCCCGCTTCATCGAGCGCAACGGCCCGGGCATGCACCACGTCGCCTACCGGACCGACGACATCGACGACACGCTCCGCCGTCTCGTCGAGCAGGGCATGCGGATGATCGACCGCGAGCCGCGCGTCGGGATCAGGGGCAGCCGGGTGGCGTTCGTGCACCCGAAGTCGACCGGCGGCGTGCTGACCGAGATCGTCCAACCCGCGGAGGACCACTGATGGCGCACGCCGCCGCCCGTACCGACATCGGCTTCCAGGGCGGCCAGGTGCTGTCGCTGCGCGCGCCCGACGATGCGTTCGAGGCGCTCACCAAGGCGCTCGCCGACGACGGCGCTCCGCGCTGGCACACCCTCGAGCTCGAGGACGAGACGCTGCGCCTCGACCTCGCCCAGGTCGTCTACGTCCGCCGCGAGACCGGCGACCGCGCCGTCGGCTTCTAGCCCGCGGTGCGGCGCGCCGAGCTGCGCCTGCTGCGCGCGATCCGCGGCCGCTTCCACGGCGGCGGCGCCCAGCGCGCGCTGCTCGCGTTCACGCGGGCGGGCGAGCACGGCCTGCTCTGGCACGTCGTCTGCGTGGTCGGCGCGACCGTCGACCGCCGCAACCGCCCGGTCTACCTGCGGGCGATGGCGACGGTCATGGGCGCCTACCTCGCGAACGTCGGCCTGAAGTACGTGGTGCGCCGCCGGCGGCCGGTGCTGGAGGGCCTGGCGCCGCTGTCCTCGACGGTCACCTCGCTGTCCTACCCGTCCGCCCACTCGACCACGTCGTTCGCCGCCGCCCGCGCGCTCGCCGCAGGCGACGGCCCGCTGCCCGCGGCGCCGACCTACGCGCTGGCGTCCGCGATGGCGCTCTCCCGCCTCTGCGTCGGGGTCCACTACCCGACCGACATCGCGGCCGGCGCCGTCTTCGGCACCGCGCTCGCCGACCTGCTCGCCCCGCCGCTCCCGGGCGGTCCGCAACGGCGCGTGGAGTCTTGTTGGGGGTCAACCCCCAACAAGACTCCGCGCGGCCCTGGGGGCGGGCTGGGTGGCCTCTGGGCGGCGGTCGGGCGGCGCGCTGCGCGCGGCGCTGTAGGGTCGGCGGCCGCATGAGACGCCAGGAGCCGCAGCGGTGAAGGTCGGGATCGTCGGGCTGCCGAACGCCGGCAAGTCGTCGCTGTTCAACGCGCTCACCCGCGCGGGCGCCGAGGCCGCCAACTACCCGTTCACGACCGTCGAGCCGAACGTGGCGGTCGTGCCGGTGCCCGACGAGCGCCTCGACGCGGTCGTCGAGACCGTCGGCGCCACCCCGACCGTCTACGAGACGATCGAGTTCCACGACATCGCGGGCCTCGTCCGCGGCGCCCACAAGGGCGAGGGGCTCGGCAACCAGTTCCTGGCGAACATCCGCGAGACCGACGCGCTCGTCCACGTGGTGCGCGCCCACGGCGACGAGCAGGTCGTCCACCCCGAGGGCCGCGTCGACCCGCTCGCCGACATCGAGACGATCGAGACCGAGCTGCTCTACGCCGACCTCGAGCAGGCCGAGCGGCGCCTCGACAAGGTCGCCAAGGAGGCCAAGGCCGGCGAGCGCGAGAAGGTCGCCGAGAAGGAGTGGGTGCAGGCGCTGATCGCCGCCCTGCGCGAGGGCCGTCCGGCGCGCACCGTGCCGGTCCCCGAGGACGCGCCCGACGCGCTGCGCAACCTCCACCCCCTCACCGCCAAGCCGGTCCTCTACCTCGCCAACGTGGACGAGGACGCGGCCGGCACCGGGCCGGACGGCGCGCTCGCGCCGCCGCCGGAGGTGGTTGCGCACGCCGAGGCGCTCGGCGCCCGCGCGGCGGCGGTGTCCGCCCGCCTCGAGTCCGAGCTGTCCGAGCTCGACGACGAGGACGCGGCCGCGATGCGGGCCGACCTCGGCATCGCCGAGTCCGGCCTCACGACGGTCGTGCGCGAGGCGTGGGCGCTGCTGGGGCTGATCGCGTTCTTCACCGCCGGCGAGGGCAAGGAGGGTCGCGCCTGGGCGATCCCGGAGGGCACGGCGGCCCGTCGCGCCGCGGGGCGGATCCACACCGACATCGAGAAGGGGTTCGTCGCCGCCGAGGTGATCGGCTGGCGCGAGCTGGTCGACCTCGGCGGCTACGCGGCTGCACGCGACCAGGGCCGGCTGCGTGTCGAGGGTCGCGACTACGTGATGCGCGACGGAGACGTGATGACCGTCCGCTTCACGCCCTGACCGGCCGGGCGGAGCGGGACCGCCGCCCGCGGCGCCGCGCCAGGGTGCGGTTCGGCTCCCGGTGAGGGGCCGGCGCCCCGGTGGGGCGGTCGAGGCAGCCGCGCCGCTAGGTTTGCGTGGATGCGGGCTGAGTGGAGGATCCGGAGCAGGGTCGCGGCGCTGGCCGCGGCGGGTGCGCTGGCGGCGGGCGGCCTCGCGGCCTGCGGCGGCGGCGATGACGACGGTGCGAGCACCGGCAGCGACGCGAGCGGCACCACGACCACCGCGGCCGGCGACCGCGAGCAGATCCGGGCGACCGTCGACCGCCTCTACGACGCGATGGAGGAGCGCGACGCCGAGGGCGTCTGCGCCGAGCTCAACGAGGCCGCTCAGGCGCAGGTCGCCGCCGGCGGCGTGAACCCCGACCCGGACCAGACCTGCGCCGAGAGCTTCCAGTCGTTCTTCGACGAGGCCGCGGCGGGCGACGGGCTGAACCTGACCCTGCAGGCCGAGATCCTGAGCGTGAAGGTCGACGGCGACACCGCGGTCGCCAAGGTTCGCTTCGGCGACCGCAAGGGCAGCCCGAAGGGCGACATCCCGCTCGTGAAGGTCGACGGCGAGTGGAAGCTCGAGGCCGTCGGCGGCACGCCGTCGCGGTAGCGCGGCGGCGACGAGGGGGCCGCTCGGGGCCGGCAGCGGCGGCCCACGGCCGACGCCTCCATCCAGACGCCGGCGCCGCGGTCTGCCCGGCGCCGCCCGCGGGACCGCGACTGTGACGCTTCTCGCACGCGACGTTGCGGTAATTCACTGATTCGCGCCACTCGCGCTTGTGGTGTGATATCCGACATGCCGGCGGGAGACATCGGGTCGGCCGAAGCCTGGAGGGCTCAGGGGCCGTCGACCTACGGAGGACAGATGGGCACGAGAATCGCAGGGGAGTTCGCGCAGCGGCTCAAGCAGATGCGCGTCAGGAGCGGGCTGTCGCAGGCTGAGCTGGCGCGGCGGGCGGCAGTGAGCCACTCGGAGATCTACCGTCTGGAGGCGGGAACGCGGGAGCCGCGGCTCGGCACGGTGATCGAGTTGGCCCGCGGCCTGGGCCTCGACACGGGCGACCTGGTCGAGGGGCTCGGCGAGAACGGCAGCGGCCCGAGGCCGGTGCCGTCGGACGGGGCCGGTCGCGACGGTCAGGGCGGCGCCGGACCCCTGACTTAACACAAATTGGCCTGACCAAAATCAGGGGTTGACAATGCTCCGGACGCAGTGTTACTGTCTGCACGACTCCGGTGGCGTTTGAGGGAGCGCAGCCCGAGTCGCCCGCAAAGGGGCGTGATTGGAGGACCGGCGCCACGTCTGAACCCGCGTGGCGCCGGTGCGCCCCCACGGCCCCCACCTAGGCCGAGTGGGCGTGGTCGTCCGGGTCGCCAGGTGACAGGCTCCTAGCGGAGCCGTACCGCCGGGCCCGCGACGGCCCCTGCCCGCACGCGGTAGCGGCCGGGCCCGCCGAGCATCACCCGGTAGTTGCCGGCGGCGTCGGTGGCGGCGACGGCGACCGTGCGCCGCTCCCCGTCGGGCAGCAGCCGCTCGACCACGAGCCGCCGCGCCTTCGGCGCCGGCACGAACGAGCCCTCGAGCACCGGCAGCGCGCGCTCGGAGGAGGCGCGCGCCGAGCGGCGGACCTGCGCCGAGCGGACACGGACGAACCGGGCCCAGGTGTCGTCGAGGCCGAGCCGGGCGCGGATCTGCGGCCCGGTGAGCACAGTCGAGCCGCGCGTGCCGACGATCCGCGCGCGCACGATCCGCGGCGAGACGCCGCGCTCGAGCACCTTGACCCGGCGCAGCGTGCCCGGCGCGCCGAGCAGCGCGCCCATCTCCGCGTTGGAGAAGCGGCGCGTCCAGCGGTGCTTGGGCGAGATCGAGTCGTAGGGGTCGGCGACGCTCCTCAGCCAGGGCTGCGGCGTCGAGCCCGGCCAGCTGTTCTCGATGTTCTCGGTGCGCCCGCCCGACGTCGAGAAGTAGAAGGTGGTGGCCGGCTCGCCGCGGTAGGTGACGATCTCGTTGGCGGTCGAGCCGACGGCGGCGTTGGTCGCGCGGGTCTCGGACCCGACGCCCTTGTACATCTGCGAGCGGGTGTCGGGGTACTGGTCGAAGATGTCGCCGGTCTTGCGCGTCGCGAGCGCGTAGGTGCGTGCGGTGACCGCCTGGGCGCGCAGGACCTCGGCGTCCCAGGACGCGGGGACCTCGCCGGGCACGACGCCCTGGACGTAGTCGTCGATCGGCAGCGCGTTGACGACCGTCACGCCGCCGCTGGTCCCCGGGTAGAGGTCGAAGTCGCCGCGGTAGCGGCCGCTGGAGACGCCCTGAATCGCGGGGCCGAGCAGCTTCATCGGCGCCCCGCCACGGCTGA
>JAAYBF010000001.1 GCA_012718975.1 Solirubrobacterales bacterium
GCGACACGCGCGGGTTCATCTCGATCACGACGATCTCGTCGGTCTCGGGGTTGACCGCGAACTGGATGTTCGAGCCGCCGGTCTCGACGCCGACCGCCCGGATCACCGCGATCGCCTGGTCGCGCAGCTTCTGGTACTGGCGGTCCGACAGCGTCTGCTGCGGGGCGACGGTCACCGAGTCGCCGGTGTGGACGCCCATCGGGTCGATGTTCTCGATCGAGCAGACGATCACGACGTTGTCGTCGCGGTCGCGCATCACCTCGAGCTCGAACTCGCCCCAGCCGATCACCGACTCCTCGACCAGCACCTGGCCGATCGGGCTGGCGGCGATCCCGTCGGCGACGACCTGGCGGTACTCGGCCTCGTCGGTCGCGATCCCCCCGCCCTCGCCGCCCATCGTGAAGCCCGGCCGCACGATCGCCGGCAGGCCGATCTCCGGCAGCGCGGCGAGCGCCTCCTCGACCGAGGAGACCGCGGCCGAGCGGGCGCTGCGCAGCCCCGCCTTGGCCATCGTCTCCTTGAACAGGTCGCGGTCCTCGGCGCGCTGGATCGCGTCGTAGTCGGCGCCGATCAGCTCGACGCCGAAGCGCTCGAGCGTGCCGTCGTCGGTGAGGTCGCGGGCGAGGTTGAGCGCGGTGCCGCCGCCAAGCGTCGGCAGCAGCGCGTCGGGCCGCTCGCGCTCGATTACCCGCGCGACCGCCTCGGGCAGCAGCGGCTCGATGTAGGTCGCGGTCGCGAACTCCGGGTCGGTCATGATCGTCGCCGGGTTCGAGTTGACCAGGACGACCTCGTAGCCCTCCTCGAGCAGCACCTTGCACGCCTGCGCGCCCGAGTAGTCGAACTCGGCCGCCTGGCCGATCACGATCGGGCCGGAGCCGATCACCAGGATCTTCGAGATATCGTCGCGACGCGGCATCAGGAGCCCTCCACCATCCGCAGGAAGCGGTCGAAGATGTGCAGCGAGTCGTGTGGGCCGGGGCCCGCCTCGGGGTGGTACTGGACGGTCGCGCCCGGGACGTCGCGCAGCACCAGGCCCTCGACGGTGCGGTCGTAGAGGTTGATCTGCGACAGCTCGGCGGCGCCGAAGTCGGTGTCCCAGCGGACCGGGTCGTCGCCGTCGATCGTCGCCGCGCCGTCGGGCCCGACGACGGCGAAGCCGTGGTTCTGGCTGGTGATGTCGATGCGGCCGGTCTCGAGGTCCTTGACCGGATGGTTGGCGCCGCGGTGGCCGAAGGGCAGCTTCGTCGTCTCCAGCCCGATCGCCCGGCAGAGCAGCTGGTGGCCGAGGCAGATGCCGAACACAGGCCGCTTGCCGACCAGCTCGCGGACCGTGTCGACGACGTAGCCGAGCGCGGCCGGGTCGCCGGGGCCGTTGGCGAGGAAGAACGCGTCGGCGCCGGAGTCCAGCAGGGTCGCCGCCGGGGTGTCGCAGGGGTGCAGCTGCAACCGCACCCCACGCTCGCGCAGGTTGCGCACGATCGAGTCCTTGATGCCGGTGTCGATCGCCGCGACGGTCGGGCCCTCGCCGCCGGCGAGCGGCGCGAGGTCGATCCGCTCCCCCGGCGTCACCGCGCGGGCCAGGTCGCGGCCCTCCATCGGCGTCTCCGCGCGCACCCGCTCGAGCGCCTCGGACTCGGCCAGGCCGGCCGGGAAGACCCCGCCGCGCATCGCGCCGCGGTCGCGGATGTGGCGCACCAGCGCGCGCGTGTCGACCCCGCAGAGCGCCGGCACACCGCAGTCGGCGAGCCAGGTCAGCCAGCCGCCCTCGGCGTGCGGGGCGTCCTCACGGTCGATCCCCTCGCGCATCACCACCGCACGCGCGTGGACGGAGTCGGACTCCATGTTCTCCGCGCTGACGCCGTAGTTTCCGATCAGCGGGTAGGTGAAGACGATCACCTGGCCGTGGTAGCTGGGGTCGGTGACCGACTCCTGGTAGCCGGACATCGCCGTGTTGAAGACGACCTCGCCGGTCGCCTCGATCGGCGCGCCGGCCGCCTCGCCGTCGAAGCGGGCGCCGTCCTCGAGCAGCAGGTAGGCGGCGCTCACCGGACCGCCTCGATCGCGAAGGACCGCTCACGGAAGGCGACCGCCCCGGCGGCGATCGTCATCCGCACGCGGCCGGTCAGCCGCCGGCCGCCGAACGCGCAGTTCGCCGAGCGGCTCTCGTAGCCCGACTCGCCGACCAGCCACTCGCTGTCGAGGTCGACCAGGCAGACGTTCGCCGGCGACCCCTGGGCGAGCGTCGGCGCCGGCAGGCCGAAGGGCTCGCAGCCCGCGGTCAGCCGCTCGACGACGAGGTCG
This sequence comes from Solirubrobacterales bacterium, assembly GCA_012718975.1. GTDB lineage: Bacteria > Actinomycetota > Thermoleophilia > Solirubrobacterales > Thermoleophilaceae > JAAYBF01. The sequence goes on from JAAYBF010000001.1 coordinate 2,302, forward strand.
AGCGGCAGGATCCCGGGGATCACCAGCTCGGTGTGGACGGCCGCGAACGCGGTCTCGAGACCGGTGACGCCCATCGGCGCCAGCTCGAACGGCTCCTCCTTCTCCTCGCGCGAGTGCGGCGCGTGGTCGGTGGCGATGCAGTCGAGCACGCCGGAGCGCAGACCGTCGATCACCGCCTGACGGTCGCTCTCGGAGCGCAGCGGCGGGTTCATCTTGAAGTGGGTGTCGAGCGTGCGGACGGCCTCGTCGGTGAGCAGCAGGTGGTGCGGCGAGGCCTCGGCGGTCACCTGGACGCCGGCCGCCTTCGCGCGCTCGAGCACCTCGACCGTCCGCCGCGCCGAAACGTGCTGGACGTGGATGCGGCCCTCCTCGTAGCCGGCCAGCTCGCAGTCGCGGGCGACCATCGTCGACTCCGAGACCGACGGGACGCCCGCCATTCCGAGCACCGCCGAGACGGCGCCCTCGTGCATCACGCCGCCCGCCGACAGCGTCGGGTCCTCCTCGTGGAGGGCGAGCAGGCGGCCGGCGAGCTGCTGGTAGCGCAGCGCCTGGCGCATGATCCCGGCCGAGCGGACCGGCAGGCCGTCGTCGGTGAAGGCGACCGCGCCGGCGTCGGCGAGCTCGGCCATCTCGGTGAGCTGCTCGCCGCGCATGCCGACGGTGATCGAGGCGGTGAAGCCGGTCGGGATCCGCGCCTCGGCGCGGGCGCGGTCGCGCAGGGAGCGCAGGATCGGCGCGGAGTCGACGACCGGGTCGGTGTTCGGCATCGCGAGGATCGCGCAGTAGCCGCCGGCGGCGGCCGAGCGGGTGCCGGTCTCGATGTCCTCCTCGTCCTCGCGCCCGGGGGTGCGCAGGTGGACGTGCGGGTCGACGAACGCCGGGAAGGCGTGCAGGCGCTCGGCGTCGACGACCTCCGCCCCGGCCGGCGCCGGGATCGATCCGGGCGCGCCCAGCTCGGCGATCTCGCCGTCGCGGACGAGCAGGTCGCCCGGCCCGTCGAGCCCGGCGCGCGGATCGACGATGTGCGCGCCGCGGATCAGCACCGTCGCGTCGGGGACCGGCGCGCGGTCCAGCCTTCCAAGGTCGTTCATGCTGGCTGCCTCGTGGAGGGGTCGGGGGCGGTGGCGCGCGGGCCGGCGGGCGGCTGGGCGGTCAGCAGCTCGTAGAGGACGGCCATCCGGACGACGACGCCCGACTCGACCTGCTCGACGATCAGCGCCTGCGGCGAGTCGATCACCTCGGCGGAGAGCTCCACCCCGCGGTTGACCGGGCCGGGGTGCATCAGCAGCTGCCCGGGGCCGAGCCGTCGGCCGTCGATCTGGTAGCGGGCCGCGTACTCGCGCAGCGACGGGACGAAGCTGCCCTGCATCCGCTCGCTCTGCATCCGCAGCGCGTAGACGACGTCAGCCTTGTGGAGGCCGTCGAGGGTGTGGGCGACCTCGCAGCCGAGCGCCTCGATCCCGCGCGGGATCAGCGTCGGCGGGCCGCAGACGGTGACCCGGCAGCCCATCCGCGCGAACGCCTGGACGCCGGAGCGCGCGACCCGGCTGTGCAGCACGTCGCCGACGATCCAGACGCGCAGGCCTTCGAGGCTGCCGACGCGGCGGCGCAGCGTGTAGAGGTCGAGCAGCGCCTGGGTCGGGTGCTAGTCCTTGCCGTCGCCGGCGTTGATCACCGCGGCCGGCGTCCAGCGGGCGACGAGGTCGGCGGCGCCGACGTGGGGCGAGCGGATCACGA
>JAAYBF010000164.1 GCA_012718975.1 Solirubrobacterales bacterium
GCGGGGTCGAGGACCGCGTCGTCGCCGGTGCCCATCTTCGCGGTGCAGGACGGGTGCAGGCCCGTCTCGGCGTCGCGGGCGACCCAGTCGAGGATCTGCTCGTCGGTCTCCACCGCGGGTCCGGGCGAGAGCTCGCCGCCGTTGTAGCGGTCGAACGCCGGCTGGGTGAGGATGTCGCGGGCGCAGCGGATCGCCTCCACCCACTCGCGCCGGTCCTGCTCGGTCGACAGGTAGTTGAACCGCAGGGCGGGGTGGCGGCGCGGGTCCGAGGAGACGATCTTCACCGTCCCGCGCGCGTCGGAGTACATCGGCCCGATGTGGCCCTGGTAGCCGTGGCCCTCCTGCAGCGATCCGTCGACGCGGATCGCCAGCGGCAGCAGGTGGAACATCAGGTTGGGGTAGTCGACGGTGTCGTTGCTGCGGACGAAGCCGCCGGTCTCGAAGTGGTTGGTGGCCGCCGGCCCCTTGCGTGCGAGCAGCCACTGCAGGCCGACCTTCGGCCGGTTCCACCACTTCAGCGCCGGGACCATCGTCACCGGCTCCTTGCACGCGTACTGGACGTAGGTCTCGAGGTGGTCCTGGAGGTTCTCGCCGACCCCCGGCAGCGCATGGGTCGTCGCCACGCCGGCGCGCCGTAGATCGGTGGGGTTGCCGATCCCCGAGAGCTGGAGCAGCTGCGGCGAGTTGATCGCCCCGCCGCAGAGGATGACCTCGCCCGCGTGCACCCGCCGCTTCGATCCCCGATGGGTCAGCTCGACGCCGACCGCGCGCTTGCCCTCGAGCAGCAGGCGCGTGACGAACGCGTTGCAGCGCACCTCGAGGTTGGGCCGGTCGGCGACCGGGTGCAGGTAGGCGCGCGCCGCGCTCAGCCGCCGCCCGCGGTAGATGTTGCGGTCGAAGGCGCCGAAGCCCTCCTGGCGGTAGCCGTTGATGTCGTCGGTCAGCTCGTAGCCGGCCTGGACGGCCGCGTCGAAGAGGGCGTCGCAGAGCGGGTTGGTCGCCGGGCCGCGCTCGACCTTCAGCGGACCGCTGCCGCCGCGCCAGTCGTCGGCGCCGGCCAGGCTGTTCTCCATCCGCTTGAAGTACGGCAGGCAGTGGGCGAAGTCCCACTCCTCGAGCCCCGGCTCGGCGGCCCAGCGCTCGTAGTCGAGCGGGTTGCCGCGCTGGAAGTTCATCGCGTTGATCGAGCTCGATCCGCCGAGCACCTTGCCGCGCGGGTGCATGATCCGCCGGCCGTGCATGAACGGCTCCGGCTCGGACTCGTACTTCCAGTCGTAGAACCGGTTGCCGATCATGAACGGGAACGCCGCGGGCATGTGGATGTAGAGGTCCCAGAGCGCGTCGGCGCGCCCGGCCTCGAGCACCAGGACGCGGGTCGAGCCGTCCTCGGTCAGCCGGTTGGCCAGCACGCACCCGGCCGCGCCACCGCCGACGATCACGACGTCGTAGCGGTCGTCGTGGGGGACCGCCGAGCGGCCCGCCGCGCGCCAGCGCCGCACCGCGCCGCGGATGGCGCTCACGGCGCCGGCACCCCGGCCACCGCGTCGCCCGGCACGCGGTAACCGGGGTCGGAGGCCGCGCGCCGCTGCACGATCAGGATGTGCTCGTCGAAGAGGACGACGTCGCCGTGCTGGTTGATCGCGCGCACGTTCAGCCGCAGCAGGCCCCACTCGTCGTCCCTGGGCCTGCACTCGGCGATCTCGATGTCGGCGTGGATCGTGTCGCCGGTGTAGACAGGCTTGACGTAGCGGACCTTGTCGTGGCCGTAGTTCATCGACGGGCCCATCCGCGTCGGCAGCTCCTGGGTGATGAAGCCGTCGACGACCGCCAGGACGAGCAGCCCGTGCGCGCAGGTCCGCTCGAGGATGGGGTGGCTCTTGCAGTACTCGTCGTCGGTGTGGTTCTGGTGGTCGGCGCCGGTCGCGCCGACGTGCAGCCGCACGTCGGCCTCGCTGACGGTCCGTCCACGGCTGACGAACCGCTGTCCGGCCTCGTAGTCCTCGAAGTACTTCGCGCTGGCGGTGCCAGCCGGTGTCACGTCGCTCATCGGATAACGCCCTCGGTCTCGAGTTCCTCGATCTCCCCCGCCCCGTATCCCGCTTCTGCGAGCGCCTCGCGGGTGTGCTCGCCCAGGCGCGGCGGCACCCGCCGCACGACCGCCTTGCCCGAGCCGAACGCGATCGGATGCCCGACCACCCGGACCGGCCCGGCGTCCGGGTGCTCGAACTCGGCGATAGCGCCGGTCTCGTGCACGACCGGCTCGGCGAGCGCCTCCTCGTAGCTGTTGACCGGCCCGCACCAGACGTCGTGGCGGCGCAGCAGGTCGATGAGGTCCGCGCGTGTGTGGTCGACCAGCAGCGGCGACAGCGCGGCGTAGATCTCCTCGCGGCGCGAGAACGCGTCGGCCGGGTCGAGCAGGTCGGCGAGCTCGGGCGGATCGCCCAGCGCGGCGCTGATCTTCTCCATCGGGGTGATCGACAGCGCGACCCAGCCGTCGGCCACCTCGTAGAAGCCGTACGGCGCCTCGTGGTAGGTCGTCGCCAGCCGGCCGGTCGGCCGCTCGAGCGCGGCGCCGTTGAGATGGCAGGCCAACACCTCGGCCTGAAGGTCCAGCGCCGACTGGATCATCGTCACCTCGACCTCCTGGCCCTTGCCGGTCCGGGCGCGCGCGACCAACGCCGCGGCGATGCCGAGCGCCAGCAGCGTCGCGGCGTGCTGGTCGACGACGACGGCGCCGGCGGCGACCGGCGCCCCGGCCGATCCGGTGACCGAGGGCATGCCCGAGAGCGACTGGACCAGCAGGTCCTGGCCGGGCAGATGCTTGTAGGCGGTGCGGGCGCCGTAGCCGGAGGCCGAGGCGTAGATCAGGCCCTCGTTGTCGCGGCTGAGGTCCTCGTAGCCGAGACCGAGGCGCTCCATCACGCCGGGTCGGAAATTGGACACCACGACGTCGGCGTCGCGGCAGAGCGCGGCGGCCGCCGCGCGCCCCTCGGAGTGCTTGAGGTTGAGGCCGGCACTGCGGATGTTGCGGCTGCTCATCAGGAACAGCAGGCTCTCGCCGTTGAGGTGGTGGTCGGCTCCCGACCAGTGGCGCTCGTGGGGACCGTGGAAGGGCTCCTCGACCTTGATCACGTCGGCGCCCATGTCGGCTAGGTACTGGACCGCCGCCGGGCCGACGAGGAACGTCGTGAAGGCGACGATCTTGACGCCCTCCAGCAGCGCCAGCGGCTGCTCGGCCGCGGCCGCCGGGTCGCTCGTCGGGGTCGAAGCTGCACCGCTCATACCGCTGCCACCTCCTGCGCCGGCGCGATGTCCGCGCCGAGCTGCGTCTCGATCTCGGCCGCCGTCTCGCGCAGCGGCGCGATGTGGGCCTCGACGTTCTCCGGCGTCAGCCGTCCGGCCGGCGCCGCCAGTGTGAGCACGGCGATCGCCGCGCCGGTGTAGTTGCGCAGCGGCACCGCCACCGAGCAGAGTCCCAGCTCGCGCTCCTGCCAGCAGGTGGCGAAGCCGCGCTCGCGGATCTCGGCGAGCTGCTCGCGCAGCTTCGCCGGATCGGTGATCGTGTCGGGCGTGAACTCCTCGAGCGGCACGTCGAGGTAGTCGTTGACGAGGTCGTCGCCCGCGAAGGCGAGCAGCGCCTTGCCCGAGGCGGTCGCGTGCAGCGGCGACCGCCGGCCGGCGGTCGCGACCATGTGGAAGGTCTGGGGGGCGTCGCCGCGGTCGAGGTAGAGCACGGTCCGTCCGTCGAGGATCCCGAGCAGGACCGACTCGCCGGTGCGGGCCGCGAGGGCGTCGAGGAACGGCCGCGCCGCGCGCGCGACGTCGACGCTGTCGACGACGCAGGAGCCGAGCTCGTAGAGGCCCCAGCCGAGCCGGTAGAGCGAGCTGCCGGGGTCGCGCATGACCAGTCCCCGCGCCTCGAGCGTCGCGAGGATGTGGTGGACCGACGCCTTGCTGAGCGTCAGCTGCTTGGTCAGGTCGGTCACGCCGATCGGGCCGGCCGATCGCGCGAGGCACTCGAGGACGTCGACCGCGTGGTCGACGGCCTGCACCCGCCGCGATCCCTCCTTCGCCGTTCCCTTGTCAGCTTTCGCCGTGGCCATGATGGTCTCCATCCCTCTCGACGGCGCCGCGGCACCGCCTAGCGAACGTTTGTTGCTTCCAAACATCAGTTGTCAGTAGCTAACGTTACTCCCGCCGCGACCGCCTGTCAAGGCTTTCAGCGGACGACGTCCCCTCCGGCCAGGGCGGCGAGGTCGGCAGGCCAGGGCAGGCCCTCGCAGTCGCCCGGCACGGTCACCGCGCAGGCGCCGGCCGCGACCGCGGTGGCGAGCCGCCTCTCGGGCGGTGCCGCCGCCAGCCGCTCGGCGAGATAGCCGGCTACGAAGGCGTCGCCGGCCCCGACGGGGTCGACCACGTCGACCGCGACCGCCCCGGCGCGGTGCTCCTCGCCGTCGATCACGGCCACGCAACCGCGCGCGCCGTCCTTGACCACCGCCTCGCGCGGCCCCCGGGCGGCGAGCGCCCGTGCGAGCTCGAGCGGCGTGCCGCCGTCGTCGAGCACGATCGACGCCTCCTCGGGACCGGCGAAGACGACGTCCGCCGCGACGAGCAACTCGCACAGGACCGGTCGCGCCTCCCGCTCGTCCCACAGCTTGGCGCGGTGGTTGACGTCGAAGGACACGGTCACGCCGGCGGCCCGGGCGGCGGCGACGGCCGCCAGCGTCGCCGCGCGCGCGGAGTCGCTCAGCGCCGGGGTGATGCCGGTGAGATGCAGGACCTCCGCTGCGCGGATGCGGTCCAGGGGCACGTCTCCGGGGCCGAGCCGCGAGCCTGCGCTCCCGGCGCGGTGGTAGTCGACGTTCACCCGCCCACCGACGCCACGGTGCTTGACCATCAGGCCGGTGAAGCCGGGGTCGCGGAGGACCAGCGCGTCGACCCGCTCGGCGCAGAGGCGCCGCTCGACCATCCGTCCGAAGCCGTCGGCGCCGACGCGCCCGAACCAGGCGGAGCGCTGGCCGAGTCGCCGCACGCCGATCGCGACGTTGCTCTCCGCGCCGCCGATGCCGGCCGCGAACGTGCGCACCGCCTCCAGCGGGCCGGGCTCGTCGGCCCTGACGAGCCCCATCGTCTCGCCGAAGGTCACGAGCCCGCCGCCGGCCGTCATGACTGCCCGCGCGCCACCAGGTCGAGCGCCTCGACGAAGTAGTAGTCGCCCCACATCACCGACTCGTCCACGCCCAGGCCGTCGCGGAAGTGGTAGGTCGCGTGACGCAGGATCCCCTCGTAGCCGGGCGCGTCGGCGGCGATGTACTCGGTCGAGCGCAGGGTCTCGACGATCCGCTCGGCGTAGGCGCGGTAATGGCCGCGCAGCCCCCCGTCGTCGACCAGCTCGGAGAGCCGCAGCAGGCCCGCCGCGGTGATCGCGGCGGCCGACGCCTCGCGCGGCAGCGCCCCGTCGGGGTCGTTCCAGTCGTTGGGCGGGATGCCGTGCCCGGGCGTGTGCTCGATGTAGAAGTCGGCCGCCCGGCGGGCGGCGTCGAGCAGCCGCGGCTCGCCGGAGTGGCGGTGCGCGGTACCGAAGCCGTAGATCGCCCAGGCCTGCCCGCGCGCCCAGCTGGAGTCCGACCGCCAGCCCTGGTGGGTCGCGCAGCGCAGGAACTCCCCGGACTCCAGGTCGAACCAGCCCTCGTGGACGGTGCTCCCGTCACCGCGCATCAGGTAGCGGCGGCTGGTCATGCAGTGGCGCATCGCCACCTCGCCGAGCGCGTCGTCGCCGGCGAGCGCCGCGGCCCGGAAGATGATCCCGACGTTCATCATGACGTCGATGAACGTGCTGCCCGGGTCGACCCAGGTGCTCAGGTAGCCGCCGCGCGGCTGCAGGCGCCCCGCCATCGTCCGCCCGCCGCGCACGAGCACCTCCCGCGCGCGCTCGGTCGGCTCGAGCTCGTACCAGCGCCCCCAGCTGGGCTCGAGCACGAACCCCAGGTCGTGGGTCGTCGTGTCGTCCGCCCGCGGCTCGAGCACCTCGCAGTACCGCTCGGCGTGCTCGCGCCACCAGGCCTCGCCGCTCCGCCGCGCGAAGATCCAGAGCATCCCGGTCAGGAAGCCGCCGGCCCAGTTCGGCGCCCAGGGGTCGGCGTCGGTGACCCAGGCGCCGCCGCTGGTGTAGGTCGGCAGCTGGCCGGGGGCGCGCTCGACGAGGCCGCGCACCTGCGCCGCCGCGAACTCGAGCGACTCCTCGACCGAGAGCGTCCGCGTCTCGCCGCCGTGCGCGGCGACCGATGGCTGGGCGGAGCTCATCGGCCCGCCTCCGCGCCGACCCGCGCCGAGCGCCAGCCCGCCACGGCGTCCACGACCTCACCGGCGGCGGCGACGACCTGGTCGCGGTGGGCGCCGTCGCGCAGCCACGGCGGCACCAGGCTCCCCCCGACACCGATCGCGAACGCTCCCGCGGAGAGCCAGACCGGGATGCTGTCGAGCGTGACGCCCCCGGTGGGCATGAAGCGCACGTCGGGGAACGGGCCCGCCAGCGCACGCAGGTAGCCGGGCCCGCCGATGCTGCCGGGGAACAGCTTCAGCGCGTCGTGGCCGCGGCGGACGGCCGCCATCACCTCGGTCGGGGTCGCGACGCCGGGCAGCGCGAGGCAGCCGAGCGCGCCGGCGCAGTCGACCACCTCGGCGTCGTAGCCCGGGCTGACCACGAACGCCGCGCCGGCGCCGATCGCCGCGCGGGCCTGCTCCGGGTTGACGACCGTGCCGGCGCCGACCGTCGCCCGGCCCTCGAGCTCGGAGGTGAGGGTGGTGATCGCCGTCGTGGCGCCGGGGGTGGTGAACGTGACCTCGATCGCCCGCACCCCCCCGTCGACGAGCGCGCGCGAGACCTCGACGGCGTCGGCCGCGGTGCGTGCGCGCACGACGGCGACCACCCCGGCCTCCTCGATCACCGCGACCCCCGCGAGCGCGTGGTGCTGCTGTTGCTCGACCGCCGCCACTAGCCGAACGAGGGGTCGCGCTTGCCGCTGCGGATCACGCAGCTCTTGAGCTCGGTGTACTCCTCGAGACCGGCGCGGCCGTTCTCGCGACCGTAGCCGGAGCCCTTGACGCCCCCGAAGGGCATCTGCGGCGGGCCGTCGATCGTCGTGTTGACCCAGACCGTTCCGGACCGCAGCGCCCGGGTCATCCGCAGCGCCTTGTCGATGTCCTTGGTCCAGACGCTGTTGCCGAGCCCGTAGACGGTGTCGTTGGCAAGCGCGATCGCCTCCTCGACGCTGCCGAAGCGCGTCACCGCCATGACCGGGCCGAACACCTCCTCGCGGAAGAGCCGCATCTCGGGCCGGACGCCGTCGAAGACCGCCGGCGCGACGAAGATCCCGGCGGCGTGCTCGCCACCGAGGCGCTCGCCGCCGCTGAGCAGCCTGGCCCCCTCGGCGCTGCCGGAGGCGATCAGGTCGAGCACCCGCTCGGCGTGCTGCTCGTGGATCAGGGCGCCGAGATCGGCGCCCTCGTCGGCCGGACCGCCGAGCCTGATGCGCTCGGTGCGCGCGACCAGCCGCTCGACGAACTCGTCGGCGATCTCCTCCTCGACGAGCAGCCGCGAGCCGGCGACGCAGCACTCGCCGGTGTTGAAGAAGCTGGCGAACAGCGCGCCGTCGACGGCGTCGTCGAGGTCGGCGTCGGCGAAGACCACGTTGGCCCCCTTGCCGCCGAGCTCGAGCGCGACGCGCTTGACGGTGGTGGCCGCCGCGGCCGCGATGCGCTGCCCGGTCGCCGTCGACCCGGTGAACGAGACGAAGTCGACGCCGGGGCTCTCGACGAGCGCCTGCCCCGCCGTGGCGCCGTAGCCGGTGACGACGTTCAGCACGCCCGCCGGCACGCCCGCCTCGCCGGCCAGCCCCGCGATCTCGAGCGCCGAGCCCGAGGTGAGCTCGGAGGGCTTGAGGACCACCGAGCAGCCGGCGGCCAGGGCGTAGGAGAGCTTCTCGCCGAGGCTCAGGCTGGGGAAGTTCCACGGGGTGATCAGCCCGGCGACGCCGACCGGCTCGCGCAGGACGAGCCCGACGTAGTCGGGACCGAGGTCGGTGTAGGCGTCGCCGCGGATCTCGTGCGCGAGCGCGGCCGCGTACTCGAGGTGGGCGATCGCGCCGTCGACGTCGGCGCGCGCCAGCGGCAGCGGCTTGCCGACCTCCTCGGCGTCGGTCAGCGCAAGCGTCTCGCGGTGGTCGGCGATCGCGGCCGCGAGCGCCAGCAGCACGCGCGAGCGCTCGGCCCCCGGCAGCGCGGACCAGACACCTGAGTCGAAGGTGTCGCGCGCCTGGGCGACCGCGGCCGCGACGTCGTCGGCGGTGCCGTCGGCGAAGCGGGCGACCAGCCGTCCGTCGGCGGGCCCATGGCGGTCGATCGGCTCGCCGCTGCCGGCGACGCTCCGGCCGCCGATGTGATGGCCGTAGGTCCTGATGTCGGTCGACGTCGCGGTCAACGCTTCCTGCCTTCCTCGACGAGTCGTTTGCTCATATCAAACGCTGTTTTCATTGCTCGAACATGATTTACCAGGTGCCGGCCGGCGGTGTCAATCGCCGCGCCACGGCGCCCCCGCCGCCGCGAACGCGCGCAGCACGTTGGTCGACAGCCGGGCCACCGGGTTCTCGTATCCGTCGGCCGACAGGCAGCCGCTCCACGAGATCGACCCGACCGAGAAGACGGCCCCGCCCTGGGGGCGCGGCGTCAGGGCCACGTCGGCGTGCAGGCGGTCGTCCTCGGCGCCGTTGGTGACGTCGCGCGTGGTGAGCACGTTCTCGACCACGACCCGATAGACCTCGCCGTGCCCCGACGACGACGCCAGCACGATCGTCTCCGGCGGGGTCCCGCGCTCGCGGTCGGCGCTGTCGACCTCGTCGCCGGCCGCGCCGCCCATCACCAGCCCGCGATCGCCGATCGGCTCGTCGGCGCCGATGCCCTCGAAAGCCCATGCCGCCCGCGGCTCGAAGCTCGCCGGCGTTCGGCGGTAGGGGCGGTTGGCGCCGTCCCAGCCCTCCGCGACGAAGCCGACCCCGACCAGCGCGTGTGGCGGGCGGCCCCGATGGCGCCAGAGCCCACCCGGATCGCCACC
>JAAYBF010000165.1 GCA_012718975.1 Solirubrobacterales bacterium
CCGGCGCGCTGACCGCCGCGCCGCGCCGCAACGCGGCGCCGCAGCGGCGACACCGACCTGGAGAGGCCGCCCCCGCGCACGGCCGTTCGTCCCCGGCGCGCGCAGCGCTCGAAACGGCCGGCGGAGCGTGTTAGGTTCTGCCCGATGGGGATGGAGGCCTTCTACGTGATGGGCAGCGTGCTCGCCGTCTGGGCGCTGCTGGTGTCGCTGCTCGGGGTGGTCCGCAAGGGGTTCCCCGGCGGCCGCGGCGGCGAGATCGCGATCGGCGCGATCACCGCCTGCCTGGTCGCGATCGCGATCGGGACAGCGATCGTCGGCTCGATCGACAACCAGGACGAGGGCGAGGACCAAGACCACGCCGCCGTCCCGGTGCTGCCGTCCTGACCGTGGCGATCGACGACGGCCACGCGGTCAGCTACACCGCGCTCCCGACGGGCATCCCCGTCTACAGCTCCGACGGGGTCGTCGTCGGCAAGGTCCGCAAGGTGCTCGACAACGAGCGCGAGCACATCTTCGACGGGATCGTCTTCGAGAACGAGGCCGGCGTGCGCGTCTTCGTCGACGCCCCCGAGGTCGCCCGCACCGCCGAACGTGCGGTCACGCTCACCATCGACGCGCGCGCCGCGGCGCACCTCCCGCCCCACCGCGGCGGCGGCCTCGTCGGCCGCCTCTTCCGCCGCTGACCCCCACTGGGATACAAGCCCCGCCCCGGCGCGCTAACTTGGCGGTCGGCAGGTGGCCGGAGCCGGGCAAGGCTGGATAGAGGAGACGCGAGGCGAGATGGCGGAGCAGCAGGCACAGACAGACGGCGGTGGCGTAGCCACCGCGGGCGGCGACACCCTCACCGTCACCGACAACCGCACCGGCCAGACCTTCGAGGTGCCGATCGTCGACGGGACCGTCCGCGCGATGGACTTCCGCCAGATGAAGGTCGACGCCGACGACTTCGGGCTGATGACCTACGACCCGGCGTTCACCAACACCGCCTCCTGCCGCAGCTCGATCACCTACATCGACGGCGAGGCCGGCATCCTCGAGCACCGCGGCATCCCGATCGAGCAGCTCTGCGAGCACTCCAGCTACCTCGAGGTCGCCTACCTGCTCGTCCACGGCGAGCTGCCCACCCAGGAAGCGCTCGACTTCTGGGTCTACTCGATCACCCACCACACCTACGTCCACGAGAACATCAAGAAGTCGATGGAGGCGTTCCGCTACGACGCGCACCCGATGGGGATGCTGCTGTCGACCGTCGGCGCGCTCTCGACCTACTACCCGGCCGCCAAGCACATCGACGACCCGACCGAGCGCTACATGGCGATCGTCCGGCTGATCGCCAAGATGCCGACGCTCGCCGCCTTCTCCTACCGCCACAACCTCGGGCTGCCGTACGTCTATCCCGACAACGACCTCTGGTACACGGGCAACTTCCTCTCGATGCTCTACCGCATCAACGAGCCCAAGTACGAGCCCGACCCCCGGCTCGAGCGCGCGCTCGACGTCCTCTGGATCCTCCACGCCGACCACGAGCAGAACTGCTCCACCGCCGCCGTCCGGGCGATCGGCTCCTCCCAGGTCGACCCCTACTCCGCCGTCGCCGGCGGCATCGCCGCCCTCTACGGCCCGCTGCACGGCGGCGCCAACGAGGCCGTCCTGAAGATGCTCGAGCGGATCGGCACCGTCGAGAACATCCCCGACTTCCTCCAGGGCGTGAAGGACCGCAAGGAGAAGCTGATGGGCTTCGGCCATCGGGTCTACAAGAACTACGACCCGCGCGCCCGGATCATCAAGAAGCACGTCGACGAGGTGCTCGAGGTGATGGGCGTCGACAACCCGAAGGTGGCCGTCGCCGTCGAGCTCGAGAAGCGCGCTCTCGACGACGACTACTTCACCTCGCGCAAGCTCTACCCCAACGTCGACTTCTACTCCGGCCTCATCTACGAAGCGATGAACATCCCCACCGACATGTTCACCGTCATGTTCGCCATCCCCCGCACCGCCGGCTGGCTCGCCCAGTGGAAGGAGATGCTGGAGGACGAGGAGACGAAGATCGCCCGGCCCCGCCAAATCTACACGGGTCCGCGTACTGTCGATTACACGCCTCTCGGGCAACGCGGCTGACGCGGCCCTCGGGGAGACCGGCCTGCGGCCTATGGGAATCGCTCGCTGGCGCTCCCTTCCGGGGCCGCTGGGCGGAGCTCCCGCGAACAGTCTCCGATAGCTCCGCTCAGTCCGTCCGCACCCATCGCTGAGTGGAGCTGTCGCGCCTCCGGGGGGCGATCGCTAGACGCGGAAGACGGGAACGAGGCGCTTCTCGTGCTCCGCCTCGATCCGCGCCACGACCTCGACGTGGTCCTCGAGGCCGGAGCCGCGGAGCTTGGTGGCGAGCAGCTCGTCGACCTGGAAGATGCCCGAGGAGTTGTTCATCGCGATCTCGATCGTGACGGCGCGCTCCTCGCCCGCGCGGATGTCGACGCGGTCGATCGCCGCGGCCGAGAGCGAGTGGATGTTCGGCCGGCGGGTCTCGAAGGGGACGCGCGAGCGGCCCTGGGCGAGGTCGAGCGCGTCGGCGACGCGGACGACGCCGGCCTCGATCGTCATCGGGTCGCCGCGCCGGCGGTGGCCGATGATCGCGTGCAGCGCCTCCGCGGCGACGACGGTCCGCTCCGGCTCGCCGTAGGCGTCGGCGAGCAGCCGCGGCAGGATCTCGGCGGCGAGGAAGAGGCTGTAGGACTCGTGGTCGGTGCGGTGGATCGACATCCCGCTGTCGTGCAGGAGGCAGGCGGCGGCGATCGCGACCTCGGCGTCGCGGTCGCGCATCAGGTGGTCGGTGACCAGCGCCGGCTCGACGCCGCGGCGGACGAGCAGCCGGAACAGCCGCAGCGCGATGTTCAACACGACCTGGACGTGGACCCACGAGTGGTCCGACATGCCGAGCCGGTCGGCGGTGACCTGCTGCATCCGCCAGAGCGCCTTGAGCCGCTCGTCGCCGTTGGCCGCCGCGAGCAGGGCCTCGAGCCGCCGGTTGCCGCGCGTGGGGGCATGGACCTCGACGCCCGCGACGGCCTCCGCCGGGGTCGCCGGGCCTCCGGGCGGCGCCGGGGCGGGCGGGCCGCTGCTGTCGCTGTCGGCCATCGGCGTCCAACATAGTCGCCGCGGCGGGCGGCTCGTGAAGGCGCGGTGAAGCGGGCGGGCCGCGGCTACGCTGCGCCGATGAGCGGCTTCCGGGTCACCGTCCGCGACGGCCCGCGCGTCACGCGCGAGCGCTACGACGACGCCGGCCAGGCGCTCGCCGCGGTCGACCGTCACGTTGCGGCGCTCGAGCACGGCGCCTCCGCGCGCCCGCTCGGCGGGACGCTCGTGCGCCGCTTCGAGCCGGTCCAGCAGGTGGTCGGCCGCGTCGAGCTGCGCGGCCCCGGCCGCGTCCGCGGCGGGATCGACGTCCGCGGCGACGGCTCCGCCGAGGCCTACACCGGCCGCCTGCGCCGCGTCCTGGTCGAGCAGCAGGACAACGAGACCCCGCTTGCCGCCCTGCGCCGCACGCTCGGCCTCTGACCAGACCCTGCGAGACCTCGACCGATCGCAGGCACCGACAACCGCGCGAGGAAGCGCACGACATCGGTGCGCAACCTCGACCGGGTCCGTGGGCGGACGCCTGGATCGAGGAAGCGCACGCTCAGGCCGGGGTCGCCTGGACGATCCAGGCGGTGCCGGCGCGGTCGAGCGCCCACTCGATCCGCTGCGGGGCGCCGAGGGCGTCCTCGACGGCGGCGCCGAGCTGGGCGAGCTCACGCAGCTGGGAGGCGCGCAGCGCCGGGTAGACCGCCTGTTCGGGGTCGACGTGGCGGACGCGGGTGCCGCGGTGCGGCGGGCACTCCTCGACGACGACGTCCTTGCGGTGGATGACGCTGTCGACCACCCGCCAGCCGTCGCGGGCGACGACGTAGCGGTCCGGGGTCACCAGCCCCGCGGACGCCGCCTCGCCGAGCCCGTAGGTCGCCTCGACGAGCAGCTCGGCGGGCGCGGTGACGATCGTGCCCGCCCGCACCGCCTCGACCTGGCGCTGCACCAGCACCGCGAGCTCGCCAGCCTCGTCGGACAGCCCGAGCCGGCGGCGGGCGCGGATCGCCCGCGCGCGATAGAGCGACGCCCAGCAGTCGCGAACCGCGTCGAGGACCGCGTCGGCGCCGTGCACGCAGAGGAACGTGTCGGTGGCGTGGGCGAGCGCGCGGCTCGGGGTGTCGGGGCCGATGGTCGAGGAGCGCACGGCGACCGTCGCCCGCTCCGGGGCACCTGACAGCGCCAGGTAGCGCGCGACGATCGCCTCGCCGACCGCGCCCGGGATCCGCGCGGTCGCCAGGCCGACGTGGATGTCGGCAGCCGCCTGGTCGAGGCCGCCATCGCCGTCGGCCCCGGCGAGCCGCTCGCCGATCCGGCCCGCGAGGTCGTTGGCGGCGGCGAACTCGCGGTAGGCCGCCGGAGTGACCAGGAAGCCGTCCGGGACCGCGATCCCGGCTCCGCGCAGCGCGCCGAGCGCGGCGCCCTTGCCGCCCGCCAAGCCGAGATCGTCGAGCCCGACCGCGTCGAGGTCGCAGACGATCGGCGCCACCGCGACCACGTCGGCGCTCACCCCGCCCGCACCTCGGCGGCGTCGATCGGCTCCGCGGCGGGGTCGTGGTCTGTGCTCGAGCGGGGGACGACCAGCACAGGGCACTCGACGTCGCGGACGACGGCCGAGGAGACCGAGCCGAGCAGCACGCGCCGGACCGGCCCGAAGCCGCGCGACCCGAGGCAGAGCAGATCGATGCCCTGCTCGGCCTCCCGGACCAGCTCCGCGGCGACGTCGCCGTGCAGGACCTTGGTCGCCGGCCGCAGCCGCGGCGGGACCTCCGCCACCGCGCGGTCGAGGTTGCCCCGGGCGAGATCGACCGCCGCCTCCCCCATCTCCTCGAGGCCGTAGCCCCAGCTTCCGTACCCCCAGTAGCCGGCGACGGGACTGCCGGCGACCGACATCAGCCGCAGGGTGGCGCCGTCGGCGACCGCGACAGCGGCCGCGAGCGCCTCGTAGGACTCCGGCGAGCCGTCGACCGCGACGCCGATCACGCGCAGGCCGGGCGACTCGTACCGGAAGCCGACCGGCGCCAGCGCGACCGCCGCCGGGGAGCCCTGCAGCAGCGCGTGGGCGGTCCGCCCGGCGCGGGTGCGCCCGGCGGTACCGTTCGACGATCCGATCGCCACGACCGACGCGCCGAGCGCGGTCGCGAGGTCGTAGAGGCCGCGCGCCGGCGAGCTCGCGTGAACGGTCTCCGCGCGCGCGCCGGGCATGTCGGCGGCCGCGCGGCGGGCGCGCTCCTCGAGCGCCCGCTCGACATCGTGCTCGACCGATCCGACCGAGGCCTCCGCGAACCGCCGCGCCGTGTGGTTGGGCAGCACCGCGCCGACGACCAGCTCGGCGCCGATCCGCTCGGCGATCAGCGCACCGAGCGTCAGCGCGTCGCAGCCGCCCTCCGATCCGTCATAGCCGGCCAGCACCGGGCCGGCGGCGCTGAAGTCCGTTCCCATGTCTATCCCCATGCCCGGATGCTCCGCCAGCGAACGCGCGCCGGCATCGCCCGAAGTCCCCGATCCGGGGTCGGTAGTTGCCCGCAGCGCTCATCCGGGCGGCGGCGCCGCCCCGACGCTCGGCCACGGCCGCGCCGGCGCGGCGGGCGCGACACGGACCCGGGCATCGACGACCAGCGCGCCGTGCCGACCGGCGATCACGGGGTTGCAATCCAGCTCGGCGACCTCCGGGTGGGCGGCGGCGAGCGCTCC
>JAAYBF010000166.1 GCA_012718975.1 Solirubrobacterales bacterium
CGAAGGCCGCGGCCCGCGGGCGGGCGCGTGCCGGAACCACTATCCGCTTCCGCCTCAACGCCGCGGCGACCGTGCGGCTGACCGTCCAGCGCCGGCTTGCGGGCCGGCGCGCCGGTGGCCGCTGCGTCGCGCCGCGCCGGGCGCGTCCCGGAGCGCGGCGGTGCGTGCGCTCAGTCGCCGCCGGGCGCCTCGTCCGCCGCGACCTCGCCGCCGGCGCCCAGCGGGTCCGCTTCAGCGGCCGGATCGGCCGCCGCGCCCTGAGGCCCGGCCGCTACCGCCTGACCGCGGTCGCGGTCGACTCCGCCGGCCGCCGCTCGGCGCCCCGTCGCGCGGCGTTCAGGGTGCTCTCCCCCCGCTGACCCGCCGTTCCCGGACCCCCATCCCGCGAACCCGACGTTTCCCGCGCATTGCGCGGGAAACGTCGGGCGCGTGGTGAAGCGGCCCGGTTTCGTCGGGATCGCGGCCCGGTCAGGCGGCGGCGGGAACGGCGCCGAGCACGGCGGCCATGCGGAGCGGGTTGACGCCGAGCGACTCGGCGTCCGCGGTGCCGCGGACGGAGACCATCGGCTCCTCCATCAGAGCAACCTCCTCGGCGGTCGCGAAGGCCGAGGGGCCGGTCAGCCGCTCCAGTCCGCGCAGCCCGGCCGCGACCGCCGGCATCGGCAGGTGGGCGTGTGGGCGCCCGCGGCCGGCGGCGCGCTGGGCGAGGTCGACGATCTGGTCGTAGGTGAGCGTCTCCGGGCCCGCGAGGTCGAAGGCGCGGCGGCCGCCGTCGCCGGCCGGCAGGTCGAGCATCGCCATCAGGCAGTCGGCGACGTCCTCGGCCCAGATCGGCTGGAACGCCGTCCGGCCGTCGCCGGCGATCGGCACCAGCGGCAGCCGGCCGAGGCGGTCGAGCAGCGTCAGCCACTGGTCGCCCGGCGTGTAGACGATCGACGGCGCGAAGACCGTCGTCTCGAGGTCGGCGGCCTCGACGGCGCGGCGGGCGAGCGCCTTGGAGCGGAAGAAGCGGGTCGGCGACTGGAGGCTCGCGTTCAGGGCCGAGGCGAACACGAACCGCCGCGCGCGGGCGCGTTCGGCACCGCGGACCAGGCGCAGCGTCGCGACCGCGTTGAGCTCCTCGATCGAGCCGCGCGGCTGGTCGCGGATCGACGCGGCGAGGTGGACGACGGTCTCGACGCCGCGCAGCGCGTTGCGAAACGAGGCGGGGTCGGCGAGGTCGCCGAGCGCGATCTGCACCCGCACCCGCTCGGGCCCGAGCCGCTTGGGATCGCGGACCAGGCAGCGGACCGGCACCCCGGCCGGGATCAGCCGCCGCAGCAGCGCCGACCCGACCGTCCCCGTCGCTCCCGTCAGCAGGATCACGCCGTCCAATCTAGTCCACCGCCGCCGCGTCGGCCGCGCCTCATCCGAGGCCAGCGGTGACTTCCGTCCATATCCCGGACGCTTCGCAACACAGGGCGGATCGAGGCGGTCGCCGCTGGGACCTGTGGTGAGTTCCGTCCGTCATCTGGACGGAACTCACCACAGGCCAACCCGCAGGGCGTGGGCGGTCCGGGGACGGGGCAGGCCGGTCGGTCTCCCACCCGGGCCGGACCGTTCGCGCCCGGCGGGCGGTCAGCCGGCCCGGCGGGCGGTCAGCCGGCGCGGCGGGCGCGCCAGGCGAACGCGGCGGCCATCGCGAGGTTGGCGGCGCCGGCGGCGACCATCGTCGCGCGGGCGCGTGGGGTGCCGAACGCCGCCGAGCGCGACCAGAGGGCGTCGGTGAACAGCTCGGTGCCGCGCAGCCAGGCGAGCGCCCACCAGTCCTCGGAGCGGCCGCGGCGGTCGGCGACGGCGTGGGCGGCGGCGAAGGTCAGCCAGATCGGCCCGCAGCGGCGGAACAGCTCACGCGCGTCGTCGGAGGGCTCGGCGTGCCCGAGCGCCCGCAGCGTCGCGTCCGGCGCCAGGATCGCCCCGGCGCCCAACGCCAGGTCGAACGCCACCATCCCCCTGTTCTGCAGCTCCACCAGCTCCCGCGCTCCCACGCGGGAAAACCTACTACGCCGACTTGAAGTAGTTGGCGTTGATCTCGGCGAACTTCGCCCACTCCTCGGGGAGCTGGTCCTCGGCGAAGCAGGCGTCGACGGGGCAGGCCTCGACGCAGGCGTCGCAATCGATGCACTCGTCGGGATCGATGTAGAGCATCTCGGCGGCGTCGTAGCCGGGCTCGTCGGGCGTCGGGTGGATGCAGTCGACGGGGCAGACCTCGACGCACGAGTTGTCCTTCTGGCCGATGCAGGGCTCTGCGATCACGTATGCCATGTTGCTCCGTTCCTTCGTGCGCTTTCGTGCGGTTCCTGCCACCGCTCGCCCGGGCGGGCCGCGCGAATTCTACAAGCCGTCCCGCCGCCGGGACCGCTCGTCCACGGCGGCCTTGTCGCTTGACCCAGGCGCGCGCCCTAGGGAGCCATCGGCAGGGCGGTGCCGGTGACCTCGGGCACGCCGGCGAGCGCCGGCCCGGAGGCGGCCTGGAAGACGGGGTCGACCTGCGGCGTCGCGGCTATCAGGCCGCGCGCGACGTGGCGGATCGCCTGGGCGGCGGCGGCGTCGGGGTCCTCGACGACGAGCGGGCGGCCCTCGTCGGAGCCGAGCCGCAGCTCCTCCTGGAGCGGGACGCTGCCGAGCAGCGGCACCTCGAGCTCGTCGGCGAGCTCGCGTCCGCCGCCCTCGCCGAAGATCGTGAACCGCTCGCCGGTCGGGGCGGTGAAGCCGGCCATGTTCTCGACGATGCCGACGACCTCGAGGTCGTAGCGGGTGGCGGCCTCGGCGGCGCGCTTGGCGACCTTCTGCGCGGCCGGCTGCGGGGTGGTGACGATCAGGAAGCGCGCCTGGGGCAGCATCTGGGCGAGCGTCATCGTGACGTCGCCGGTGCCGGGCGGGAGGTCGATCAGCAGGTAGTCGAGCTCGCCCCAGGCGACGTCCTCGAGGAACTGGCGGATCGCCTTGTGGAGCATCGGCCCGCGCCAGACGATCGCCTGGTCGGCGTGGTCGAGGAAGAACTCGATCGAGATGACCTTGACGCCGCCGGCCGCGTCGAGCGGCAGGATCTTGCGCTGGCCGTCGATGTCGGGGCGGCCGTGGACGCCGAGCATCCGCGGGATCGAGTAGCCCCAGACGTCGGCGTCGAGCGCGGCGGCCTGCTTGCCCTCGGCCTGGAGCGCGGCGGCGAGGTTGGCGGTCAGCGTCGACTTGCCGACGCCGCCCTTGCCGGAGCCGACGCAGATGACGTTCTTGACCTGGGCGAGCGCGCCCTGCGGGAGCGCGCCGCGGCCGAGGCGCTGCTGGAGGCCCTGCTTCTCCTCGGGGGTGAGGACGTCGAAGGAGACGCTGACGCGGCTGACGCCGTCGAGGGCGCCGACGTGCTCGGCGACCGCGTCCTCGAAGTGGCTGCGGATCGGACAGCCGGCGGTCGTGAGGGAGACGACGACGGCGACGTGCCCGTCGTCGTGACGCTCGATCGAGCGCACCATCCCAAGCTCGACGATGTTCTTGCGCAGCTCGGGGTCGATGACCTGGCTGAGCGCCTCGTTGATCTGCTCCTCGGTTGGCATCGCCCCCGATTCTCGCAGACGCCGCGCGCCGGCCCGAGACGACGAAGGGCGCCCGCGGCGGGGCGCCCTTCGCTGGGGAGGAGGAAGCTGCTTGGCGTCAGGCGATCGCCGCGACGCGCTCCTGGACCTTGCGGGCGATGTCGCCGGCGTTGGCCTGGACGTCGCCGACCTGGGTGCGCAGGTCGCCGGAGACGTCCTCGACGCGGCCCTGGACGGCGGTGCGGCGCTGGCGCAGCTCGCGCTCGACGCGGGTGCGGGTCCGCTTGACCTCGCGACGGGCGTCGTTGCGGGCCTTCGCGCCGCGGCGCTCGAACTTGTTGAGCTCCTTCTGGGCGGTGTCGCGGTTGGAGTAGGCGCGCGCGGTCTCGAGGACCTTGTCGCGCGCTACGAGCGCGGCGCCGACGGGGATCAGCACGGCGCGCTCGGCCTGGAGGGCGACGCTGTCGAGGGTGAGGCGGCCGGCGCCGACGGCGTCGGTGGCGGCGGCCTGCGCGGTGGTCGCGGCGGTCTCGGCGCGCGTCTCGCTCGCCTTGGCGGACGTCTCCGCGGCCTTGGCCTTCTTGGCGGCGGCGTTGCGCTTGCGGGTCGCGGCGGCCTTCTTGGCGGCCGCCTTGCGCTGCGTGGTGGTCTGCTCTGCCATGTCTGGTCGCTCCTTGGGGGCGGGCGCCCCGATCGATTCCCGGCGCTTGTTAGTTCTAACTTCCATACAACTGTAGCACCGAACACACGTTCTTAAACCTCGCCCGCGCGCGGGTTACAGAACGGCGTCGAAGCGGCGTCGAGAAGGGCGCCGGCCCGCGTCGATCGCCAACGCGCGAAGCGGCGGGTCGGCGGGCGAGGCGGCAGGGCGGCTGGCCGCCTCGGGACGCGCGGAGCGCGGCCGGGGACCACGGGGGCCGGCCGCGCCGCGCCGCGTCAGCGAGCGCGCTTGCGCTTGGCGGCCTGCGCCTCG
Organism: Solirubrobacterales bacterium; assembly: GCA_012718975.1. Classification (GTDB taxonomy): domain Bacteria; phylum Actinomycetota; class Thermoleophilia; order Solirubrobacterales; family Thermoleophilaceae; genus JAAYBF01. Next base: position 4,546 of record JAAYBF010000166.1, read on the forward strand.
GCGGCGGTGGCGATCGCCGAGACCGGCAGGTCGAGCGCTTCGGCGAGCGCGGAGATCTTCTCCCACGTCGGGCTGCTGTGCGCGCGCTCGATCCGCGAGAGGTAGGTGGTGTGCATGCCCGCCTTGGCGGCGAGCGCGTCGAGCGTCAGGCCACGCGCCTCGCGCAGCTCGCGAATCGCCTTCCCGAGGTCGCTCCTGATCTCAGTTCTCTTGTTCATGGCCTTCCTTCTCGGCGCTTCGGTGCCCTCCCAGCGCGCATATGCTAGCCGCAGGCCGCGACCGCGTGTCCATCGTGTGACCGCCCTTGACAGCGGCGGGCCGGCCAGGGTAAGTTCATGTTCCGAGTTCGGAGACGTTGAAGTCTCAGACTTCGGCTCCCTGACTGGAGGGCAGGGATGGCGCAGATGAACACCCAATTGCCGGCCGATCCGCCCGCCCCGGCCGGCGGTGCTCGCGTAGGAGGGATGCGAGCGGAGGGTGCCTGCGTGGGCCGGCGGCGCGCTGCATAGCTGCGCCGCCGGCCTCCGAAGACCTGTGGCGCGAAACGTCCATATGCGGGACGCTTCGCAACACAGGGCCGGTCCAGGCCGGCGGCGGCGGGACGGCACGGCCGACCCGCCGCGCGTCGACTCAGGCCGCGGCGGCGGGCTCGGCCGGCGCGTCGGCGACCGCCGGCCACGCCTGCTCGACCCCGGCGGCGCCGTGGCGGGTGGCCAGCCACAGCTCCTCGCCGACGTGCGGGGCGAACGGCGTCAGCAGCGTCGCCAGCACCGACAGCGCGTCGGCGACCGCGAGCGCGTCGGCGGGGGCGAGCTCGCCGCGGTTGGCGCGCGTCGCCTTGCCCTCGAACTCGACGATCCGCTCGAAGAGCTGGACCACGTTCTTGACCGCGCGCTGCAGCTCGACCCGCTCGAGGTCCTCGGTGACCTTCGCCGCCGCGGTCGCGGTGCGCAGCGCGAGCCGCTCGCGCCGCTGGGCCGAGCCGTCGGGCTCGCGCTCGGCGGGGGCGGCGTCGGCCGGGTCGGGCCCGGGCAGCCGGACGGCCGCCAGCTCCCACAGGTCGCCGAGGAACTTGGCGCAGTACTGGACGGCGTTCTCGGTCCAGTTCAGCGCCCGCGACGGGCGCGCGCCGTGCAGGACCGCGAGCCGGGTCGTGTCGGCGCCGACGCGCTCCATCAGCTCGTCGGGGTCGACGACGTTGCCGAGGTGCTTGCTCATCTTGCGGCCGTCCTGGGTGACCATCTCGTGCATCACCGCGCCGGTGAACTGCTCGCCGTCGGCGAGGTGGGCGAGCGGGCCGATGTCGCGCAGCGCCTTGGCGGTGATCCGCTGGTCGAAGAAGTAGCCGCCGCCGTCGGCGCCGTGGATCAGCATCGCGCCCGGCAGCCAGCGCTCGCACTCGGGGTGGTCGAACATGCTGCGCGCCCGGTCCGCCTTCGGGACACAGGTCGGCAGCCACATCCAGAGGTCGTCGAAGTGGCAGTCGAGCGTGTCGGTCTCGCGCCGCGCGTCGGCCCCGCAGCGCGGGCAGGCGACCGTGGCGAAGTCTGGGTGGTCGGCGAGCGGGTTGCCCTCGCCGGTCGGGCGCAGGTCGCGCGGCAGGCGTACCGGGAGGTCGCCCATCGGGACCGGCACCTCGCCGCAGTCGGGGCAGTGGACGATCGGGATCGGCGCCCCCCACGACCGCTGGCGCGAGATCGCGAAGTCGCCGGCGCGGTAGCGGACGGCGGGGCGCGGGGCGGCCGGCGGCGGCGCGCCTGGGTCGGGCGGCGGGACGTCGGGCGCGGGGATCTCCAGCCGGCGGGCGATCACGCCGTCGCTCTCGTCGGCGGCCGGGATGCCGAGCACGGCGGTCGGCCCGTAGCGGCCGTCGACGGCGGGCGAGATCACCAGCGGCAGCTCGGCCCCGTTGGGCGCGCGCAGGCGGACGCCGGTGTCGATCGCGGGCACGCTCTCGGCCGAGCGGTCGCCGCGCTGCCAGCCGCCCTGACGGATCTCCTCCAGCTCGGCGAGCGCGCCGGAGCGGCCGCCGAGCAGCTCCTCGAGCCGCGGGTGACGCGGCGAGATCGCGACGAACCGTGCCTGCCCGACCGCGTCGGGATGCTCGGTGAAGATGGTCAGCGCGCCGCCGACCGCCTCGCCGGACGGAGCCGCCGCGCCTCCCGCGCCTCCCGCCAACGCCGGGTCAGAGTTTCGGCCACTATTTAGCCGAAACTCTGACGCGGCATCGGAGGCGGCGCCGGACCCGGGGTTGGGGGCGGCGGCGTGGGGCTCGCCGGCCCCGTGGGCAGCGGCGGCCCCGTGGGCCTCGGCGGCCTCGTGGGAGGCAGCGGCCCCGTGAGCGGGCGCGGCGTCAGAGGCGACCACCGCGAGGTCGAGCTCGGCGCCGTCGACGCGGCCGAGGATCGCGCGCTGGGCGGTCAGGGCCGGCTTGTCCCAGCGGTCGGCGTGGGCGTCGATGCCGCGCTCGTTCTCCTCGAGGTAGGCGCTGATGCGCAGGAACCACTGCTTGCGCCGCACCAGCCGCACCGGACCGCCGCAGCGCCAGCAGCGGCCGTCCTCGACCTGGAGCGAGGCGAGCGTGGTCTGGCAGCCGTCGCAGAAGTCGACGTTGGTGTCGTCCTGGTAGAGCATCCCCGCCTCGAGGAAGGCGAGGAACAGCCACTGCGACCAGCGGTACTGCTCCTCGTCGGAGCTGACGAAGACCCGCTCCCAGTCGAACGAGAAGCCCATCCGCTCGAACTGGTCGAGCATGTGCTCGTAGGAGCGCTGGACCCAGTCCGCGGGCGGCTCGCCGTTGGCGATCGCGGCCAGCTCGGCGGGCAGGCCGAACGCGTCGAAGCCGATCGAGAAGAGGACCGCGTCGCCGGACAGCCGCCGCCAGCGCGCGTAGGCGTCGCCGATCGTGTAGCTGCGCACGTGGCCGACATGGATGTGGCCCGAGGTGAACGGGCAGACCGACTTGACGTAGGCGTCGCGCCGGGACGGGTCCGGCGCCGGGGTCGCGAACGCGTCGCGCTCACGCCAGTCGCGCCGGCGCCGCGCCTCGACGGCGCGGTGGTCGTAGGTCGGCTCGAGCAGGGTGCCGCCGGGCGCGACCGCGCCATCGCCGGCCGCCGCCGCGTCTCTCACGCCGACGGCCGCGCCATCGTTGCCGGCCGCGTCCCCGCTGCGGTCCGCGCCGCTCACTCGCCCCAGTCGCTGAGGCTCGCCTCGATCGGCTCGAGCATCAGCACGCCGCCCTCGACGCCCTGGACCTGGAGCGTCAGCTGACACTCGCGGCAGACGATCGTCTCGCCCGCCTCCAGCTCCGGGGTCGTGAAGTCGAACTCGCACTCCGGGCAAACACCTTGCATCGCTTCGCCTCTCCCTCCGTCGGTTTGGTGTCAGTTGGCGACCGGCGCGGCGCCGTTGGACCGGACCGCCGCGCCGTGGGCGCGGGCCAGCTCGGTCAGCGTCGGCAGGTCCCAGGTCTGCTTCGCGCTCGGCGCGTCGGCGTGGATCCGCTCGCAGACGGCCGCGACGTCGATCCCCGCCAGCTCCTCCTCGCCGAGCAGCGCCTCGAGCGTCGCGGGCGCCAGCCGCGAGCCGATCCGCACGCCGCGCCGGTTGCCGACCGCCTCCGGCGGCATCAGCTCGAACGCGGCCGGGTTGCGCACCTGGCCGGGGATCTCGTACTGGTAGCTCAGCTCGGCGGTCGGCCCGGTCGTCGCGCTGCAGCGCAGCCCGGCGCGCGCGGCCGCCTCGCGCGAGAGGTCGTAGAGCGGGCGCAGGTCGAAGCGGTCGACGCCGCGCAGCACCTTCAGCACGCAGAGCGTCTCGGCCAGCGGCGTGTTGCCGCCGCGCTCCCCGAGGCCGTCGATCGTGCAGGAGATCCAGGCGGCCCCGGCGTCGGCGGCCGCGAGCGCGTTGGCGACCGACAGGCCGAGCATGTTGTGCGAGTGCATCTCGACCTCGGTCGGGCCGGCGGCCGCGACGAGCCGGCCGATCAGCTCCGAGACGTCGCCCGGCGCCAGCGACGAGACCGTCTCGGCGAGGCGGAAGCGGTCGGCGCCCGCCTCGGCGCCGGCGGCGACGTAGCGCTCGAGGAACTCCGGGTCGGTCCGGGCGCCGTCCTCGGCGCTGAAGGTCACCGACAGGCCGGCCGCGCGCGCCGCCTCGACCGTCCGCGCGGCGAGCGTCATGATCCGCCGCTCGCTGTCGGTCTGCAGCTTGAGCATCGCGTGCGTCGGCGAGGTCGGGATCGACAGCATCACGTTGCCGGCCCCGGTCTCCAGCGCCGCCTCGAGGTCGCGCTCGACCTGGGCGCGCGTGCGCGCGAGGATCACCGTCTTGGTCCGCTCGCGGCCGACGGTCTCGACGACCGCCTGGACGAGCGGAACCTCGCTGCGGTCGCCGGCCGAGACGATCCCCGCCTCGACGATGTCGACGCCGACGTCGCCGAGCAGGCCCGCGAGCACGCGCGCGTCGTCGACGTCGAAGTGAACTCCGCCCATGTGCGCGGTGTCGCGCAGGGTCGCGTCTGAGATCTTCACTATCGCTCCCTCCGTAGCGATCGGCCGCCGATTCCCTCCGCCGACGGCTGGCGGCGATCCTACCATCTGGCCGGTGCCGTGCAAGTAGCGGATATTCAGTTACCCACGGCGGCTCCGATGGTGTACGGTCGGCGGCGATGCTGTTGGGGACGCAGCACGTTGGAGGGGATGGAGTCCTGCGCATCGGAGGGTGCTCGACGCTCGAGCTCGCCGCCGAGCACGGCACGCCGTGCTACCTCTACGACGAGGCGGAGATCCGCAGGATGTGCCGCGCCTACGTGGACGCCTTCGAGGCCCGCTGGCCGCGCATCGACGTCTCCTACGCCTGCAAGGCGTTCACCGCCCCGGCGATGATGGAGCTGGCGCTGTCGGAGGGGCTCGGCCTCGAGGTGGTGTCGGTCGGCGAGATGAGCATGGCGCTGCACAGCGGCTGCCCGCCGGAGCTGATCACCTACCACGGCACCTACAAGACCGACGCCGACCTCGACTTCGCCGTCGAGCACGACTGCGGCGCGATCGTCGTCGACAACCTCGACGAGATCGGCCGGATCGCCGCGGCCGCGGTCCGGGCGGGGAAGGTCCAGCCGGTAATGGTGCGGGTCAACCCGACCGTCGGCGGCCTCGACGACCCGAAGTTCCGCACCGTCGGCGACGAGACGAAGTTCGGCCTCTCGATCGACCACGGCGCCGCCGCCGAGGCGATCGACCGCGTGCTCGCCGAGCCGGCGCTGCGCGTCGACGGCATCCACTTCCACCTCAGCTCGCAGCTGCACGAGTTCACCCCCTACCGCCAGGCGATGGCGCGCGTCGGCGAGGTGCTCGCCGACGCCCAGCGCCGCCACCCCGACTTCCGCCCGCGGCGGGTGGTCGCCGGCGGCGGGCGCGGCGTCCGCTACTACCCGACCGACGCGCCGCCGCCGGTCGAGGAGTGGGCCGACGCGATCGCCGGCACCTTCGCCGAGGCGGTCGCGCCGCTCTGCGCCGACGACGTGCGGCTGGGGATCGAGCCGGGCCGCTCGGTCGTCGCCGAGAGCGGCCTGATGCTCTACACCGTCGGCACGATCAAGGCGGCCGGCCCGCCGTCGCCCGACCGCGTCCACTACGTGATCGTCGACGGCGGCCTCTCCGACAACCCGCGCCACCTGATGTACGGCGCCCACCACGAGGTCAAGCTCGCGCGCGACCCGTTCGGCGAGCCGGAGATGCTCGCGACGATCTGCGGCCGCCACTCCGAGCCGGACATCCTCTTCCCCGACCGGCGGCTGCCGGCGCTGCGGATCGGCGACGTGATCTGCGTCCAGAGCGCGGGCGCCTACACGGTCAACATGGCGAGCAACTACATGGGCTTCCTGCGCGCGCCGGTGGTGTTCGTAAAAGACGGCGAGAGCCGCGTGGTGGTGCGCCGCGAGCGCGTCGAGGACCTGCTGGCGACGAGCCTGGCGCTGTGATCGACCTGGCGCTGATCGCCGACCGGATCGGCTGGGAGGACAAGGCGATCCTCGCGGCGGCGCGGGCGCGCGGGGCGAGCGCCGAGTGGCTCGACGACGGCGCGCTCTGCTGCGGCGAGCGCGCCGACGTGCCGGAGGCCGGCGCCTACCTGCTGCGCAGCCGCAGCTTCGTGCGCGCGCCGCTGATCGCCGCGACGATCGCGACCGGCCCCGACGACCCGTCGGTGATCAACCCGGCGGCGACGATCGACCTCTGCTCGAGCAAGGTCGCGGCGCTCGCCCGGATGCGCCAGGCCGGCCTGGCGACCGTCCCCTACCGGCTGGTGCTGACCCGGCGCGACCTGGCGCGCGCGGTCGAGCTGCTCGGCTGCCCGCTGGTGCTCAAGCCGGTCAACGGCGGGCTCGGCCGGCGGGTGCTGCTCGTCCACGAGCCGGCGGTCGCCGACTCGGTCTACGACTACGTCGAGCACTACGGCCAGAACATGGACCGCGCGCTGATCGCCCAACCGTACCTGCGCGGCGCCGGCGACGTGAGAGTGCTGGCGATCGACGGCGAGCCGGTCGCGGCGATGGAGCGGGTCGCCGCGGTGCAGCGCGGGGCCGGCGGCGATTGGCGCGCGAACGTCGAGCAGGGGGCGAGCGCGACGCCGATCGCCGTCGACGGCGAGCTCGCGGCGCTGACGGCGGCGGTCTGCTCGGCGGCCGGCGGGCGGATCCTCGGGATCGACCTCTTCCGCCACGGCGGCGAGCTGCTGGTCGGCGAGGTCAACCACTCGCCGCTGTTCCGCGGCGTCGTCGAGGCGACCGGGATCGACGTCGCGGCGCGGATCGCCGACTGCGCCTTGAGCGCCGCGCGCGAGGCGGCGGCCCAGTGAGCGGCGCCCCGCCAAGCCCGCCGGACGGCCCCTCGGGAGAGAGTGGAATCGCGACGGTGCCGGAGGCCCCTCGGGATTCCACTCTGACCGAGCCGACCGGCGACGGCGCGGCGCCCGCGGAGCCGCGCCGGGCCGGAGTGGTCGGGGCGAGCGGGATCCTCGGCGGGGAGCTGCTGCGGCTGCTGCTCGGCCACCCGTCGCTCGAGCTCGAGTACGTCAGCGCGCAGAGCCGCGCCGGGCGGCCGGCCACCGAGCTGAACCCGCACCTGCGCGACACCGGCCTCGGCGACTTCGAGGCCTTCGACGCGCGCGTCGCCGCCAAGCGCTGCGACGTCGTCTTCCTCGCCACGCCGCCCGAGATCGCCGGCCGCGCCGTGCCGGAGCTGCTCGACGCGGGCGCCGGGCTGGTCGTCGACCTCTCGCCGGCCTACCGCGTGCTCGATCCCGACCTCCACCGCGCGTGGTACGCCGACGTGGAGCGCGACCAGGATGTCGCCGAGGCCGCCGCCTACGGCCTGCCGGAGTTGAGCGCCGGCGCCGGCGGCGACGGGGCGCGAATCGGCCGCGACGCGATCCGGGCTGCGCGCGTCGTCGCCGCGCCCGGCTGCTTCGCGACGGCGATCCTGCTCGCCGCGCTGCCGCTGCGCGACGTCGAGGGGATCTCCTTCGACGCGATCGCGATCGACGGCAAGTCCGGCTCGACCGGCTCCGGCGCGCGGCTGCGCGAGTCGGGGTCGCACACCTGGCGCTCGAACGTCGTCGCGCCCTACGGCCCGCGCGGGCACCGCCACGTCGCCGAGGTCTCCGAGGCGCTCGCCGCCGCCGGCGTCTTCGCCGGCCCCCGGACCGCGGGCGCCGCCCC
>JAAYBF010000167.1 GCA_012718975.1 Solirubrobacterales bacterium
CATTGACCATCTCGATGCACGGCGTGGCGATGAGCTTGGGCAGGCCCTGGCCGCCGAACTCGACGGGATGCTGGATGCCCTGCCAGCCGCCGTCGCAGAACTGCCGGAACGCCTGCGCGAAGCCGGGGGTGGTGGTGACGACCCCGTCGGCGAGCGTCGACGGCGAGAGGTCGCCCTCGCGGTTCAGCACCGCGATGACCTCCTCGTTCAGTCGCGCGCACTCCTCGAGCACGGCGCGCGCGGTGTCGACGCCCGCATCCTCGAATGCCGGCAGGGCGGCGATCGCCGGCAAGCCCGCGACATGCTCGAGGGTGAACAGCATGTCCTGCGTCGGTGCCTTGAATCCCATGGCGAACTCCCGAAGGGCAGCGGCCGCGCTTCCCTCAAGGACCGCGCGGCCGCTCGGTGGGTCGAGCCGTGGCGGACGCGCGCGCGCCCGCCCGGCGTTACGTCAGAGCGCCGACGTCAGCTCCGGAACCGCGCTGAACAGGTCGGCGACCAGGCCGTAGTCGGCCACGCCGAAGATCGGCGCTTCCTCGTCCTTGTTGATCGCGACGATCACCTTGCTGTCCTTCATGCCCGCCAGGTGCTGGATCGCGCCGGAAATGCCGACCGCGACGTAGAGCTCGGGCGCGACGATCTTGCCGGTCTGCCCCACCTGCCAGTCGTTGGGCGCGTAGCCGGCGTCGACCGCCGCCCGGGAGGCGCCCATCGCGGCGCCGAGCTTGTCGGCGAGCGGCTCGAGGACCTTCTCGAAGTTCTCGGCCGAGCCCATCCCGCGACCGCCGGAGACGATGATCCGGGCGGCCGTCAGCTCGGGGCGATCGCTCTTGACGACCTCGCGCCCGACGAAGCTCGACTTGCCCGAGTCGGCGACGGCGTCGACCGACTCGACCGCGCCGCTGCCGCCTTCGGCCGCGACCGCGTCGAAGGCCGTGGCGCGTACCGTCAGCACCTTGACCTTGTCGGCCGACTGGACGGTCGCGATCGCGTTGCCCGCGTAGATCGGGCGCTGGAAGGTGTCCGGCGCGTCGACCGCGATGATCTCGGAGATCTGCGCGACGTCGAGCTTCGCGGCGATCCGGGGGGCGACGTTCTTGCCCCAGGTGGTGGCCGGCAGGAGGATGAACTCGTAGCCCTCGGCCACGGCGAGCGCCTGCGCGGCGACGTTCTCGGCGAGCCCTTCGGCGAGCGAGGCGCCGTCGGCGTGCAGCACCTTGGTGACGCCGGCAGCCTTGGCGGCGGCCTGCGCCGCGGCCTCGCAGCCGGATCCGGCGACCAGCACGGTGATGTCGGAGCCAAGCTTCGCGGCGGCGGCGAGCGTGGAGAGCGTCGCCGGGTTGAGGTTGGCGTTGTCGTGTTCGGCGATGACCAGTGCAGCCATGTGGTGACTCCCGTGGATTCTCAGATGATCTTGGCTTCGTTCTTGAGCTTGTCGACCAGCGTGGCGACGTCGGGCACCTTCACGCCCGCGGCGCGCGCCGGCGGCTCGCTGACCTTGAGGGTCTTGAGCCGGGGCGTCACGTCGACGCCGAGGTCGGCGGG
>JAAYBF010000168.1 GCA_012718975.1 Solirubrobacterales bacterium
CCGTCGACGCGCTGCGCGCCGAGACGGTGACGATGCCGTTTCGCCCGCACGGGTTCTGGCGCCGCGAGCGGGCGCTGCGGCGGGTCGCCGACGGTCTGTTCCGGCTCCGGCTCGCGCTGCCGCTCGGCGCCCCGCTGATCGCCGAGGACGCCGCGCTGCTCGACGACGCGGCGACCGCGCTCGACGGGACCGCCGCGCTGCTGGCCGGCGAGCGCGCCGCCGCCGACCCCGACCTGCCGGTGCTGGAGGCCGACCGCGTCGGCCACCTGACCGCCTCCGGCGACCTCGCCGCCGCGCGCCTGCGCGCGGGCGACCCGCCGGGCGAGGTCCTCGACGCGCTCGACGCGCTCTTCCGCACCCGCGTCGTCGCCTTCGAGGTCGAGTCGCTGGCCGCCAACGCGCTCGTCTGGGCCGGTCGGACGGTCCCGCCACCGGAGTCGTTCCTGGTCCCGCCCGACCTGCCGGCCCGCTCGCCGTCGCTGCAGCTGCGCGGCGCGCTGCACGTGCTGCGCGGGCTGCTCGGGCGCAAGTCGGCCCGCACGCGTAGCGCGGCCCGTGCCGGCGTCGGGCTCGGGCTGGCGGTCGCGGTCGCGGCGGTCGCCGATCTCGACCACGGCTTCTGGGTGGTGCTCGCGACGCTGCTCGCGCTGCGCTCGAACGCCGCCTCTACCGCTCGCACCGCCGTCCAGGCGATCTCCGGCACCGCGGCCGGGATCGCGGTCGCGGCGGTGCTGGTCGTCGTCGCCGGCGACGGGACGCTCGGGCTGTGGATCGTTTTGCCGATCGCGGCCTTCGCCGCCGGCTACGCGCCCGACGCGATCGACTTCCAGGTCGGCCAGGGGGCGTTCGCGGTGCTCGTCGTGGTGCTGTTCAACCTGATCGAGCCGGCGGGCTGGCAGGTCGGGCTGGTGCGGCTGACCGACGTGGTCGTCGGTGTGGGCATCGCGCTCGGGGTGGCGCTGCTGATGTGGCCGCGCGGCGCGGTCGAGGAGGTCGGCCGGGCGGCCGGGACGGCGCTGATCGCCGGCTCCGGCTACGTGCGCGCCGCGCTGCACTGGCTGTTCGGCGCCGCCGCGGAGGCGGAGATCGAGCCGGCGCGGCGGGCGACGACGCGGTCGCTGGCGCGCTGCTCGGACGCGCTCGCCCAGCACGTCGGCGAGCCGGGGACCGACATCTCGCGGCGGGCGATGGTCGCGCTGCTCGACGCGCCCGCCTACCTGCGCGCGACCGGCGACATGCTGCGCGTGATCGGCGGCGGTCAGGGCCGCGGACGGCGTGAGCCGCCGGAGCTGGCGGCGGCGGGGGCGGCGGCGCTGGGCGGCGTCGAGGCGCTCGGGGGCGAGCTGCTCGGCGGGACGGCGGCGCAGCGGCCCGCGGCGGTCGCGGCGGCCGCGCCCGACCCCGCGCACGCGGCGGCCGTCACCGCGCTCGCCGAGTGGGGCGGCCGCGACGATGCTGACGTGCGCTCCCGGGCGCTGCGGATCGCCTACGCGCGCGAGGCGCTGCGGCTGATCGCGACGCTGGCCGGCGCGGCCGCGGCGGCGGTCGACGATCTGCGCGGCGCCGGCCGGCGCTGAGCCGGCTGCCCGTTTGGCTTCCGTTCGCCCGGCTGCGAGACTCACGCGATGGGCCGCCTCGACGATCTCGACCTGTCGCTCACGCTCAGCCGTGGCGAGGAGGCCGAGCGGCTGGCCGCCGGACACCGCCGGCTGCTCGCCCTGCGCCTCGCGCTCGGCGGCAAGATCGGCTCGGGCGAGATCGGCCCGCCGGTGTGCGTCCTGTTCGAGGGCTGGGACGCGTCGGGCAAGGGCGGGGCGATCAAGCGGCTCGTCGCGCCGCTCGACCCGCGTCACGTCCGCGTGGCCCAGTTTGCCGCCCCGACGCCGGACGAGAAGCGCCACCACTTCCTCTGGCGGTTCTTCCCGGCGCTGCCCGGCTGGGGCGGGATGGCCGTCTTCGACCGGTCGTGGTACGGGCGGGTGCTGGTCGAGCGGGTCGAGGGGCTGGCTACGGTCGACCAGTGGGAGCGCGCCTACGACGAGATCGTCAGCTTCGAGCGCGGTCAGGCGCTAGAGGGCACGATCCTCGTGAAGTTCTGGCTGCACATCTCCTCCGACGAGCAGCTCCACCGCTTCAAGCGGCGCGAGAAGGATCCGCTCAAGCGGTGGAAGCTCACCGACGAGGACTGGCGCAACCGAGACAAGCGGGACGACTACGAGCGCGCGCTCGAGGACATGCTCGCCCGCACCGACCACGAGCTCGCCCGCTGGCAGCTGGTCGAGGCGGAGTCGAAGCGCTACGCGCGCGTGAAGGTGCTGGAGACGACGATCGCCGAGATCGAACGCGGGATGCGCGAGCGCGGCTTCGAGCCGCCGCCGGAGCTCGACGAGCTGCTCGCGCGCACCTGAGCCGCCGGCCGTTCGCTCCGCTACCTTCTCGGCCGTGCGCGCAGCCCGCAACCTGACGCTCGCCGTGCTCGTGGCGGTCGCCGCGGTCGTGGGCGCCGCCGCGCTGGGCGGGGAGGGCCCGCGCCTGGTCGCCGCCCAGGTGCCGACCGAGCCCGACGCGACCGTGCCGGCCCCGGCGCCGCCTGTCGAGGAGCGGCCCGTCCACCGCCGGCTGTGGTTCGCGGCGCCGCGGCGCGGCGTCCAGGGGCGCAAGGTCGATCTCGCCGTCCGTCGTCGCGCGCGCGACCGCGACGGCCGCTACCAGGCGCGGCTGTGCGTCCGCCCGCCGGCGCTGGGCTGGAACTGCCGCCGGGTCGTGCTGCGCGACGGCGTGCGCCGGGTCGCGCCGCGGCAGCTGCTCGCCGCCCCGGGGCGCTGGCTGTTCCAGCTGCGCAACGGCAAGCAGCGCATCCGCCGCGCGACGGTCGTGGCGCCGCGCGGCGGCCGGCTGAAGGTGCTGGTGACCGGCGACTCGATGGCCCAGATCTACGACCACTACATGCGCGAGGGTCTCGGCGGGCGCGCGACGGTGCGCAGCGAGGCGCACATCTCGACCGGGATCTCGAAGCCGTCGATGCTCGACTGGCAGGCGAAGGCGCGCGCCCAGGCGGCCGGTCTGCGCCCTGACGTGACGGTGGTCTTCATCGGCGCCAACGACGGCTTCCCGATGCGCACCCCGTCGGGCGCGACGGCGAACTGCTGCGACTCGGCATGGGTCGAGGAGTACGCCCGCCGCGCCGCCGACATGATGCGCTCCTACCGCCGCGGCCGCGCGGGCCGCGTGTACTGGCTGACCCTCCCTGCACCGCGCAGCGGCTCGTTCCGGTCGGTCTTCGGCCCGGTCAACGCCGCGATCCGCAAGGCCGCCCGCCGCACCCGCGGCGTCGAGGTCGTCCCGATCGACCGCATCTTCACCCCCGGCTTCGTCTACCGCGACGCCGTCAAGTGGGGCAACCGCTGGGTCAACGTCCGCCAGGGCGACGGCGTCCACCTCAACAACGCCGGGGCCGAGCTCGCGGCGCAACGGACGATCGGGAGGATGCGGGCTGGGCGGGTGTTGGGGCGGTGAGGGGCGGCTCGTGACCCGGGGGCCGCGGGGTCCGACGAGTACATCGCTGGTGTCGGTCGTGGATCGACGACGACTGACGGTTTCGCGTCGTAATTACGTGGGTCTGCGCTAGACTGCTGTCTATGAGTCCGCTTCTCCAAGAGGCCCAGCGTGTTCACGATCAGGCTGGTTTGTCGGATCGGTTGATTGCTGAGGCGAC
>JAAYBF010000023.1 GCA_012718975.1 Solirubrobacterales bacterium
CGCGGCGATCCTCGCTGGAGCCGACGACGTGGTCGTCCTCTGGGGCGAGCGGGCTGCGCAGGGAGATCGCGGAAGCCACGCGATCGACGCGTTGCTCGCGCTGGCCGGCGCGCTCGGAGTAGCCGACAAGCCGGAGTCCGGGCTGATCGAGATCCCGACGGCGGCGAACGGCCGCGGCCTGCGCGAGGTCGGCGTCGCGCCCGACATGACCGCCGGGCTCGCCGACGCGCCCGAGCGCGGACACGGCACCGCCGGGATCGGCCGCGCGCTCGCCGACGGCGAGCTGACGACGCTGCTGCTCGCCGACTGCGACCCGCTCACCGAGCTGTCGGACCGGCCGACCTGGGAGCGCGCGCTCGAGCGCGCCGACGCCGTCGTGGCCTTCGCCCAGTTCGTCACGCCGGGCCTCGCCGAGCACGCAACCGTCGTCTTCCCCGGCGAGTCGGGCGCCGAGCAGGAGGGCACGCTCACCCACCCCGACGGCCGCCTCCAGCGCATCCGCCAGGCCGTGCCGCACGCCGGCGAGGTCCGCCCGACCGCGCTCGTGCTCGCCGAGCTGTGCGCCCGCGCGGGCGTCGCGCTCGGCGCCGGCAACGGCGCGGGGCCGGGCGTGTCGCTGCCCGACCTGAGCGCCGCCGTCTTCGCCGCCGTCCCGTTCTACGCCGGGCTGACGCTCGACGAGATCGGCGGCCGCGGCGTCCGCTGGCAGGACCGCGACGCGGCGGCCGCGCTGCCGGGCGCCGAGCTGCCCGACGTGCCGATCGGCGAGCCGCCCGCGCTCGCCGACGGACTCCGCCTCGGCGCGGTCCCGGCGCTGTTCGCCGCCCCGGCGGCCGTCCACTCGCCGTCGCTTGCCTTCCTCGTGCCCCGCCAGCGCGCCGAGCTGTCGCCCGCCGACGCCGAGCGGCTCGGGATCGCCCCGGGTGCGCCCGTCGAGGTGTCCGCCGGCGAGCGGACCGTCCGCGCGACCGCGGCGATCCGCGACGCGATCCGCCCCGGCAGCGTCTTCCTGCTCCAGGGCCTCGGCTCCGACGGTGCCGAGGCGCTCACCAACGGCGTGCCGCGGACCGTCGAGGTGCGCGAGGCGCCGCCGCAGCTCGTCCAGGTCGGCGGCGGACCCGACGAGGCCGCTGCCACCGCCGGCGACAAGGCCGCCACCGAGGCGGTCGAGGGCGGCGCGACCTCCTCCGCGGCCGCCGGCTCCGACGCACCCTCCGACCCGGACGCGGTCACGCCCGATCCGGGCGAGGCCGCCGCCGAGCGCGGCCACCCCTCCGAGGCCGACGAGTCATGACCGTAGAGCCCGTCCTCGTCCAGATCGCCAAGGCGATCGTGATCTTCCTGCTGATCCTCAACATCGTGCCGCAGATCCTGCTGCTCGAGCGCAAGCTGCTCGGCCGCTTCCAGGCCCGCTACGGCCCCAACCGGGTCGGCCTGCGCGGCCTCGGCCAGCCGCTCGCCGACGTGCTCAAGCTGCTCTCCAAGGAGCGCTTCACCCCCGACACCGCGGTGCCGTGGATGATGGCGATCGCGCCGGTGATCTCGATCGTCACCGCCGTCGCGACGCTCGCGATCATCCCGTTCGGCCCGCAGGGCGCGTGGGGCGGCGACCTCGGCCTCTACGGCATCGACGTGCCGATCGGCGTCCTCTACTTCTTCGCGTTCGGCTCGCTGTCGTTCTACGCGCTGATGCTCGGCGGCTGGGCGTCGGGGTCGAAGTACTCGTTCCTCGGCGCGATGCGCTCGGCCGCCCAGCTGATCTCCTACGAGATCGCGATCGGCCTGTCGCTGCTCGGCGTCGTGCTGATGGCCGGCTCGCTGTCGTTCGTCGACATCGTCGAGGCGCAGGGCTCCGGCGGCAAGGGCATCTGGTTCTTCATCCCGCAGATCGTCGGCTTCCTCGTGTTCATGGTCGCCGGCTTCGCCGAGACCGCGCGCGCGCCGTTCGACCTGCCCGAGGCCGACGCGGAGATCGTCGCCGGCTACAACACCGAGTACGGCGGCATGCGCTTCGGCTCGTTCTTCATGGCCGAGTACATCGAGGTGATCGTGATCTCCGGCGTCGCCGTCGCCTGCTTCTTCGGCGGCTGGCACGGGCCGGGCCCGGAGTGGCTGGCGCCGATCTGGGTGCTCGCCAAGATGTTCGTCTTCGTGATCCTCTTCATCTGGGTGCGCGCGACGCTGCCGCGGCTGCGCTACGACCAGCTGATGTCCTTCGGCTGGAAGGTGCTGATCCCGATCGCCACGCTCAACGTCCTCATAACCGCGATCGTCCTGGTGGTCTGACCGATCTCATGAGCTACGAACTGACAGACGACGTCATCGAGGTCCAGCGCGGCCCCGAGCCCGGCGGGCTCGGCGGCGCCTACCGGACCTTCGGCGCGACCCTGCGCGGCCTGCGCACCACCTTCGCGCGGCTCGCCGAGAAGCCGGTGACGATCCAGTACCCCGAGGAGAAGACGCCGGTCTACCCGCGCTTCCGCGGCCGCCACAAGCTCCACCGCTTCGAGGACACCGGCCTCGAGAAGTGCGTCGGCTGCTCGCTCTGCGTCGCCGCCTGCCCCGCCCAGTGCATCCGCGTCGTCGCCGACGAGAACACCCCCGAGCACCAGGTCTCCGCCGGCGAGCGCTACGCCGCCGTCTACGAGATCAACATGAGCCGCTGCATCTTCTGCGGCTACTGCGAGGTCGCATGCCCGTTCGACGCGATCACGATGGGCAACGACTACGAGCTCGCCGACTACGAGCGCTCCGACCTGATCTTCACCAAGGAGATGCTGCTCGCCGAGCCGATCGAGCGGACTCCGCTGCGGATGGAGGGCGAGTGAGCGGCGCGCGCGTGGGTGGTCGGTCCCTGTCGGTCGTCGTCGCCGGTCGCGCGGTGAGAGCCGGGAGAACCCATGCTCTTTGAGCAGTTCCTGTTCTTCGTGTTCGCGGCGGGGGCGCTCGGCGGCGCGCTCGGCGTCGTGCTGATCCGCAACCCGTTCTACAGCGTGCTCGCGCTGGTCGTGCACCTGTTCTCGCTGGCGATCCTCTTCCTGCTGCTCACCGCCGCCTTCCTCGCCGCCGCCCAGATCGTCGTCTACACCGGCGCGGTGATGGTGCTCTACCTGTTCGTCGTCGCCTACGTCGGCGGCACCGACGACGAGCTGCGGCCCAAGCCGCACGGACTCGCCAACGCGCTCGGCCCGTTCTTCGCCGCCGCCGTCGCGCTCCAGCTCACGATCGCCGTGATCGGCTCCAGCCTCGCCGCGCTCGACAGCCAGGGCGCCGAGGTCGGCGACGGCTTCGGCTCGCCCGGCCAGATCGGCGAGGCGCTGCTGACCAAGTTCCTGCTGCCGTTCGAGGCCGCCTCGTTCCTGCTGCTCGTCGCCGCCGTCGGCGCGGTCGTGCTCGCCCGCAAGCGGCGCGGCCTGCACGAGCCCGCCGACGCCGTGTCGGTCTCCGAGGTGCTGCGCGGAGGACAGCCCCGATGAGCCGCCCGATGCCCACCACCGCCCACGCGGCCCGTCCACGCATCGAGATCGACGTTACGGCGAAATATTCGCCGGAACGTCGACATCGATCGAGAGGGGGCGATCGCTAGTGGACATCTCCTGGTACATCGTCCTCTCGGCGTTCATCTTCTGCATCGGCGCCGCCGGCGTGATGACGCGCCGCAGCCCGCTGGTGATCCTGCTCTGCCTCGAGCTGATGCTCAACGCCGGCAACCTCGCGCTGATCGCCTTCGCGCGCATGGCCGGCAACGTCGAGGGCCAGATCTTCGCCCTGATCGTGATGGTGGTCGCTGCCTGCGAGGTCGTGATCGGCCTCGGCATCATCGTCGCGATGTACCGCCGCAAGCTCCGTATCGACGTGGACGACCTGGCGGAGCTGCGCGGATGACCGGGAGGCGAGGATGAGCGTCACCACGTGGGGTTGGCTGGTGCTGGCGTTCCCGCTCGCGGGGACGATCGCGCTCGCGCTCGGCTGGCGGACGCTGTCGGACCGCGCGGCCGGGGTGATCGGCAGCGCGGCGATCCTCGGCGCGTTCGGCTCGGCGCTGGCGATGCTGGTCGCGCTGCAGGACCGGCCCGAGGACGCCCGCTCGCTGGTCGGCAGCCTCTGGACCTACGCGGCCACCGCCGGCTTCGAGGTCGACCTGTCGATCCTCGTCGACCCGCTCTCGACGTTCATGTGCCTGGTCGTCTCCGGCGTGTCGTTCCTGATCCACGTCTACTCGACCGCGTACATGAAGTCCGACCGCTCCTACAAGCGGTTCTTCGCCTACCTCAACTTCTTCGTCTTCTCGATGCTGCTGCTGGTGCTGGCGGCGAACTTCGTGCTGCTGATCGTCGGCTGGGCGTTCGTCGGCGCGGCCTCCTACCTGCTGATCAGCTTCTGGTACCGCCGCGCCACCGCGACCAAGGCCGGCATCAAGGCGTTCGTGATCAACGTGATCGGCGACATCGGCCTGGTGATCGGCGCGTTCCTGCTCTTCGACGCCACCGGCGCGCTCGACTACGCCGGCGTCTTCGGCCAGGTCACCGAGGTCTTCGGCCGCAACGACGGCCAGCTCGTCGCCGCCTGCCTGCTGCTGCTCGTCGGCGCGTTCGCGAAGTCGGCCCAGCTGCCGCTGCACACCTGGCTGCCCGACGCGATGGAGGGCCCGACCCCGGTCTCCTCGCTGATCCACGCGGCGACGATGGTCACCGCCGGCGTCTACCTGATCGCGCGCATGCACCCGCTGTTCGAGCAGGCGCCGCTCGCCGCCGACATCAGCGCCGTGATCGGCACCGTGACGCTGCTGGTCGCCGCGACGATCGCGCTGGTGATGACCGACCTCAAGCGGGCGATCGCCTACTCGACGATGTCGCAGATCGGCTACATGATCCTCGGCGTCTCGGTCTTCGCCTACGGCGCCGGCATGTTCCACCTGATGACGCACGCCTTCTTCAAGGCGCTGCTGTTCATGGGCGCCGGCTCGGTCATCGCCGCGATGGCCAACGAGCAGTCGCTCGACAAGATGGGTGGCTTCCGCAAGGCGATGCCGTTCACCTACATGACGTTC
>JAAYBF010000169.1 GCA_012718975.1 Solirubrobacterales bacterium
CCACCGCCAGCCGCCCGCCGAGCGCGTCGACGCGGTCGGCCATCGTGCGCAGGCCCGCGCCGCGATCGACCGCCGCGCCGCCGACGCCGTCGTCACGCACCTCGACGCAGATCCCGTCGCCGTCGCGCCCGAGCGTGAGGTCGAGCGCGGTCGCGCGCGCGTGCTTGACGACGTTCGCGAGCGCCTCGGATACCACCAGGTAGACCGTACCCTCGACGGCCGCGGGGACGTCCAGGCCGTCGAGGTCGACCTCGACCGCGGCCGGCAACGGCAGCCGCTCGGCGAGATCCTCGACCGCCGCCACGAGACCCCGCTCGGCGAGCAGCGCCGGCATGACGCCCTGGACGAGCTGGCGCACGTCGTCGATCGTCCGCTGCAAGCCGTCGTGGATGGCGCGCGCGTCGGCGCGCTGCTCGTCGGCGAACGCGCCGCCGCGGAGGGCGTCGGCGCGCATCGCCAGCAGCACGAGGTCGGCCTGCAGGCCGTCGTGGAGGTCGCGCGCGATCCGCCGCCGCTCGCCGTCGGCGGCCCGGACGATCCGCTCCCGCGAGCGCCGCAGGCTCTCCTCGCTGGCGCGCAGCGCGGCGGTGACGCGGACGTTGTCGAGCGCCAGCGCCACCACCTGCCCGGCCGAGCGGACCGGCTCGGGGTCGCCGATCAGCGTCGCGTCGTAGGCAATCGCCGCGATCCGGCGGCCCTCGGCGGCCACCTCGACCGCGGCCCGTCCAGACCCGGCGCCGGGCTCGCCGACCGGCCGCCCGCCGACATCGACGTACCCGCCGCGGTCCGGCGCCCAGAGCGCGAGCTCGAGCGACGGATCGCCGAGCGCCTCGGCGAGCGCCGCTTCCGGACCGGGCCGCCGGCCGGCGCCGAGCGCGAGCCAGGCGGCGAGCTCCTCGACCGCCAGCGTCGGCGCGAAGCCGCCGCGCAGCACCGCGACCGCGAACGCGACCGGCACGCCCGCCAGCACCGCGAGCTGGGCGACGGCGAGGGCGAGCAGCGCGTCGCCGCCGTCGAGCAGCGACTGGCCGAGCTTGCCGCCGACCGGGACGAACAGCACCGCGCCGATGCCGTAGGCGAGCAGCGGCGTCAGGCCGGCCCGCCGCTGCGCCGGCACCGCGCCCCAGCGGCGGGCGAGGATCGCGGCGGTCGCGACCATCACGCACGCGCCGGCGGCGAGCTGGACCCACTCGGCGCGATCGACGAGCGCGGGGTCGGCGGCGACCCTCAGCACGGTCGCCGGCCCGTCGGGCCCGCCCGCGAAGAGGTAGCGCGGCGCCTCCATGACCGTGCAGACGAGGTAGCCGGCGGCGACGGTCGCCCGGCTCGCGCGGCCGCGCAGCCGTCCCGAGGGAAAGGCGTGCAGCAGGTGGACGACGACCGCGAGCGGAACCGTCGCGAAGATCAGCCCGACCGCGGTCAGCGCCGGGATCGCGACGTTGACCAGCCCCGCGGCGAGCAGCACGAAGCCGCCGGCGACGATCAGGGCGCCCATCCGGTTCGCCGGCCGCCGCGCCCAGGCGATCGCTCCCGCGACCAGGTACGCGGCGGCGGCCAGCGGCGGCAGCAGCAGCGCCCATGTCGGCGAGCCGAGCGGCTCGGCGATCACCAGCACGGACTCGACGAGGCAGAGCGCGGTCCCGGCCGCGGCGACGGAGGCGACCGCCAGCCACAGGGTCCGCGTCCCGGGCGGGCGGGCGACCGCCTCGGCGACCGCGGCTGCGTCGGCTCCCGTCGCGCTGCGCAAGGGCGTCCGAGACTACCGCCCGCGCCCGCTGTCGGCGCGCCCCGGGGTGCCGAGATCGGTACCCCGAACCGGGTGGCTGGCCTCCCCCGAACTGGCCGCCCAGGCACCCCGGAGCGCCGTCGAGCCGCCGCTAGCGTCCGCTCGATGAGCGCTCGCGTCCGTAGTCGGATCACCACCCTGCTCGCCGTGCTGGCGGTCGCGACGGTGGCGGCGCCGACCGCCGCCACCGCGAGCGCGAACGCGGACCGGGCGGGCGAGGCCGCGCCCGCGGGCACCGTCGCGCCCGCCGCCGCCACGACCGCGGGCGCCGCCGCCAGGCGCCCGTGCACGCGCGGCCGCCACCGCCGCTGCCCGCTGCGGGCGCTCGTCGTCGGCCGCGCGTCGAGCCCAGCGCTCGCCGCGCTGCGCCGCCGCCTTGGCCGCCGGATCGCCGTCCGGTCGACCGCGACCGTCCCGCGCCGGCTGCGCCGTCCGGCGCGGTTCGACCTGCTCGTCGCCGACGGCGACTCCGTCGGGGCTCGGCGGCTGGGCCGCTCGCCGCTGGTCGCCCGCTTCGTCGCCGCGCGGCGCTGGGTGCTCGTGCTCGACGCCCGCCGCGCCCACCGCCGCCACGGGATCGAGCGCCACACCGGCCTCGGCACCCCCGGCGGCGGGCCCGCGAAGGTCTACATGTTCCGCCACACGCGCGTGAACGGCACCGCGACGATCGCCAGCTTCGAGGCGCCGGCGCTGCGCCCGAGCGGCGCTGCCCGGCTCGCCGGCCGCGCCGCTCGCCGGCGTGCGCTGCGCCGCGAGACCGCCCGGATCGGCGCGGTCATGGCCCGCCACGCGACCGGCCGCGACCTCGCTGCCCGCCGCGCGGTCGCCGCCGACGGCATCCCGCCGGAGGCCCAGCGGGTGGTCTGGAGCCACCAGCAGACCGGCTCCAAGCACCCCAAGGACGGCTACTGGTACGAGGGCCGCCAGGACCCCGAGCTCGGCGACGACGGCGACGGGCGGCTGCGCGGCCACAACTTCGGCCCGGCGCCGGCCCCCGGCTCCCAGACGGCGAGCTGGACGCTCAACCACACCTTCACCGCCTACCTCGACAACGCCGACCGGCCCGAGGGGAACTTCCAGGTCGTCACCTACGACCTCGACGGCACCTTCGCGCCGAAGCGCAGCGGCGAGAGCTTCTGGCACATGTTCGACCGCTGGCGGGTGATCTTCGACCAGCAGTATCTGGAGCGCGCGTGGTGGACCGGCCTGGTCGAGCCGTCGATCCAG
>JAAYBF010000170.1 GCA_012718975.1 Solirubrobacterales bacterium
CTCGAGGCCCTTCTGCAGGCGCTCGGGGTTGGTGACGAACAGGTCGTCGCCGACGAGCTGCACCTTGTCGCCGAGCTTCTCGGTGAGGGTCTTCCAGCCGTCCCAGTCCTCCTCGTCCATGCCGTCCTCGATCGAGAGGATCGGGTAGCGGCCGGCCATCTCGGCCCAGTAGGCGGCGAGCTCGTCGGAGGAGAGCTTGCGGCCCTCGTGCTCGAGGTCGTAGACGTCGCCGGAGCGGATCTCGCTGGTCGCCGGGTCGAGCGCGATCGCGACGTCGTCGCCGGGCGTGTAGCCGGCCGCCTCGATGCCGGCGATCAGCATCTGCAGCGCCGCCTCGTTGGACTCGAGGTCGGGCGCGAAGCCGCCCTCGTCGCCGACGGCGGTGCCGAGGCCGCGGTCGTGGAGGGTCTTCTTCAGCGCATGGAAGACCTCGGCGCCGGTCCGCAGCGCGTCGGCGAAGGTCTCCGCCCCGCACGGGATGACCATGAACTCCTGGAAGTCGACCTTGTTGTCGGCGTGCGCGCCGCCGTTGAGGACGTTCATCATCGGCACCGGCAGCGTCGTGGCGTCGGCCCCGCCGAGGTGGCGCCAGAGCGGCTGGCCGGCCTCCGCCGCCGCCGCCTTCGCGGTCGCGAGCGAGATGCCGAGGATCGCGTTGGCGCCCAGGCGCGCCTTGTTCGGGGTGCCGTCGGCGTCGATCAGCGCCCGGTCGACCGCGCGCTGGTCGCCGGCGTCGAGGCCCCGGACCGCCGCCGCCAGCTCGCCGTTGGCGTTCGCGACCGCGGTCGTCACGCCCTTGCCGAGGTAGGCGTCGCCGCCGTCGCGCAGCTCGACCGCCTCGAACTCGCCGGTCGACGCGCCCGACGGCACCGCCGCCCGTCCGCTCGCGCCCGACTCGAGCGTCACCTCCACCTCCACCGTCGGGTTGCCCCGGCTGTCGAGGATCTGACGGGCATGGACCTTCGCGATGGCGCTCACGGCTTCTCTGGAACCTCCTGGGGGTCGGCGCGACCGGACGATCCTATGTCCCGGCCGCCACCGGCCGCGCCCCGCCACCCCGGCGATCCCGCCACCCACGATCGATGTCGACGTTGCGGCGAATATTTCGCCGCAACGTCGACATCGATGAGCGGAGCGGCGGCGCGGCGCGCGGAGGCGCCGTCAGCGGGACAGGCCGTCAGCCGGACGCGCCGGCCTGGGCCTCGACGTCCTCCTTGTAGGCCCGCGCGTACTGGCGCAGCGCGACCTCGGGGTCGACGCCGGCGGCAGCCGCGGCCTCCACGGCGTGGAAGAGCAGCCGCCCGACCTCGTCGAAGGCCTGCTCGTCGCTCTCCCAGCCGGGCGACCAGAACTCGTCGACCACGCTCTTGACCTCGGCGAGCGCCTCGCCGGCGTGGCTCTCCCCATACCCCGCCGACGCCGCCCGCCGCAGCACCTTCTTCGCGTACAGCGTCGATGGCAGGTTCTCGGGCAGTGAGCCGAAGAGCTCCCCCGCCCGCTCGTCCTCGCGCTTGACGCGCCCCCACAGCTCGAGCACCTCGCCGGCGGTCGCGGCGGCCTCCTCGCCGAAGACGTGCGGGTGGCGGCGGATCAGCTTCTCGCGGCAGAGGTCGGCGACCTCGGCGAGCGAGCCGGCGGAGCGCTCCTCCATCAGCATCGACAGGAACAGCACCTGGAAGAGCACGTCGCCGAGCTCGTCGAGCAGCTTGGCGTCGTCGCCGGAGTGGGCGGCGTCGGCGAGCTCGTAGGCCTCCTCGACGGTGTGCGGGACGATCGAGCGCTCGTCCTGCTCGCGGTCCCACGGGCAGTCGCGGCGCAGCCGCCGGGTGATCCCGTCGAGGCGTTCGATCGCCTCGACGGAATCGGCGGAGCGCCGCTGCTCGCCCAACCTACTGCTGCGGCTGAGGGGCCTGCTGCGGCTGCGGCGCCTGCTGCTGGCCGCCGCCCGGCGCGCCGGGCGCCGCGGCCGTGTCGGTCTCCTCCTGCGGAGCGTTGCTGCACTCGGCGACGACGAAGCCCTCGCGGCACTTGGTCTCGGCCTTGAACTCCTCGCGGAAGCCCTCGGCGAAGTCGTTGAGCGCACCCTGCTCGCGCTCGGACTTCAACAGGCCGCGGATCGTCTCCTTCGCGTCCTCGAGCGACTGCTGGCTCGCGTCGGTGACGCCCGTCACCTTGAACACGTACCAGCCGAACTGGGTCTTGACCGGACCGACCAGCTTGCCCTTGTCGGCGCCGAAGACGGCCTCGTCGAGCGCCTCCTCCTGCTGGCCCTCGGCGAGCCCGGCGAGCTTGCCGTCGTTGGCCTTCGAGGCCTCGTCGATCGAGTACTCCGAGGCGACCTGCTTGAAGCTCTCGCCGTCCTCGAGCGCGGCCTTCGCCTGCTCGGCCTGGCCCTTGTTCTTGGTCAGGACGACCTGGAGGTCGCGCCGCTCCGGCTGAGCGAAGCGCTCCTTGTTCTCCTCGTAGTACTCCTCGATGTCGGCGTCGGTCACCTTGTCCTGCTCCTTCTGGAGCTTCTCGGTGATCTTGCGCTGGAGGATGTCGAGCTTGATCTGGAAGAGGATGTTCTGCTCGGTGGTGCCGGAGGTCTCGAGGAACTTCTTGTAGTCGGCCTCCTTCGGGAAGGCCTGCTTCTTCTGCTCCTCGAACTGGTCGCGGACCTCCTTGTCGGAGGCGGAGACGCCCTGGTCCTCGGCCTCCTGGATGACCCACTGCGACTGGATCAGGAACTGCATCACCTGCTGGCGCAGCTGGTTGTAGCTCTGGCGGCACTGCTTCTTGAGCTCGGCGTCGCTGGTCTCAGAGCCCTTCGGCTGCTGCTCCTTCAGCGCCGCCACGCACTTGGTGAAGTCGGGCGGGTCGGGCGGCACGGGCGTGCCCCCCTGCGAGGCCTGGCTGGTCGCGGCGCTCTCGTACCAGGTGTCGAAGGCCTGCTTGGTGATCACGGTGTCGCCGACGCGCGCGACGGCGTCGGACGGGACGTCGGCGCCGCCGCAGCCGCTGGCCGCCACGGCGCAGACGCCGGTCAGGCAGATGCCCGCGGTGATTCGAAGAAGTTTCATGGAGGCTGAGTTCATCCCAAGGTCGTTGCGCGCCACTCCCAAATGGCGCCTGAGGCAGCGGCTGACTGTAGCGAACGGCTCAAGGCGGCGTGCAGGGTGTCACGCCGGGGCCGGCTCGCTGGCCGCCTCGAGCACCGCCTCGGCGGCCCGCACGACCGCCGCGAACCGCTCCGCCGGCTCGTCGGGGACGCGCACCCGCACGGTGCTGCGGCCCGACTCGTAGATCGCCTCGGGGATCCGCTCGCGCAGCACCGACACCTGGGTGGAGTCGAGCTCGATCGGCGCGACCGCCAGCCGGCCGCCGGCGAAGTCGACCGTCCGCGCGCCGGCCCGGCCGAGCTTGATCCGCGCGTCCTGGAGCTTGATCAGGTTGTCGAGCGGCTCCGGGACCGGCCCGAAGCGGTCCTCGAGCTCCTCGCGCAGCATGATCAGCGTCGCGATCTCGCGCGCGCCCGCCACGCGCCGGTGGACCTCGATCTTCGCCGCCTCGTAGGGGACGTAGTCGCCGGGGACGAACGCGTCGACGGGCAGGTCGACGCGCACCGGCTCGGGCGCCTCGTCGGCGGAGTCGCCGGCGAGCGCGGCGACCGCCTCGTCGAGCATCCCCACATACAGCTCGAAGCCGACCGCCGCGACGTGGCCGGACTGGTCCTCGCCGAGCAGGTTCCCGGCGCCGCGGATCTCGAGGTCGCGCATCGCGATCTTGAAGCCGGAGCCGAGCTCGGTGTAGTCCGACAGCGTCGCCAGCCGCTGGCTCGCCTCCTCGGTCAGCGCCGCCGCCGACGGGTAGAGCAGGTAGGCGTAGGCGCGTTCCTTCGACCGCCCGACCCGGCCACGGATCTGGTACAGCTGGGCCAGGCCGAGCTGGTCGGCGCGCTCGACGATCAGCGTGTTCGCGTTGGAGATGTCCAGGCCCGACTCGACGATCGTCGTGCACACCAGCACGTCGGCCTCGCCGCGCAGGAAGGCGAGCATGATCTTCTCCAGCGCGCCCTCGTCCATCTGCCCGTGGGCGACCAGCACGCGCGCCTGCGGGCACATCGCGCGCACCCGCTCGGCGGTCTCGTCGATCGTGTCGACACGGTTGTGGAGGAAGAACGCCTGGCCGTCGCGTTCGAGCTCGCGCTGGATCGCCTTCTGGACGAGGTCCTCGTCGTACTCGCCGACGTAGGTCTTCACCGGCCGCCGCCCCTCCGGCGGGGTCTCGATCACCGAGATGTCGCGCAGGCCGGCGAGCGACATCTGCAGCGTCCGCGGGATCGGCGTCGCCGACAGCGACAGGACGTCGACGCGCAGCCTCAGCTGGCGCAGCAGCTCCTTCTGCTTGACCCCGAACCGCTGCTCCTCGTCGACGATCAGCAGCCCCAGCTCCTGCGGCCGCACGTCGCGCGAGAGCAGCCGGTGGGTGCCGATCAGGATGTCGACCTTGCCGTCCTGGAAGTCGGCGAGGGCCGCGCGGACCTCCTTGTCGGAGCGGAAGCGCGAGACCTGCTCGATCCGGAACGGGTAGTCGCGCAGCCGCTCGACGAAGGTGCCGTGGTGCTGCTGGGCGAGCACCGTCGTCGGTACCAGGAACATCACCTGCTTGGAGTCGGCGGCGGCCTTGAACGCGGCGCGCAGCGCGACCTCGGTCTTGCCGTAGCCGACGTCGCCGCAGATCAGCCGGTCCATCGGCCGCGCCTCCTCCATGTCGGCGCGGACCGCCTCGATCGCGTCGAGCTGGTCGGGCGTCTCGCGGTAGGGGAACGACCCCTCGAACTCGACCTGCCACTCCGAGTCGGGCGGGAACGCGTAGCCGGCGCGCCGCTTGCGCTCGGCGTAGAGGTTGATCAGCTCGCCCGCGAGCGCCTCCGCGGCCTTGCGGGCGCGCAGCTTCATCTTCTCCCAGGCGCTGCCGCCGAGCTTGGACAGCGGCGGGTCGCCGGCCTCCGCGCCGACGTAGCGGCTGATCTTGTGGAGCTGGTCGGAGGGGACGAAGACGCGGTCGCCGCCCTTGTACTCGAGCTGGAGGTAGTCGCGTGTGACGCCGCCGACGGTCTTGGTCTCGAAGCCGGTGAACAGCGCGATGCCGTGGTCCTCGTGGACGACGGCGGCCCCGGCGCGCAGGTCGGTGAAGCTGGCGAGCGCGCCGGCGCCGGTGCGCGGCCCCGACGGCTCGGCGCGGCGGCGGCGCAGCAGCCGGTGGTCGGGCACGACGGCGAGCTTGAGCGTCGGCGCGACGAACCCCTCGCGCAGTGCGGCCGTGGCGAAGTAGACGCCCGGCTCGGACGGGGCCTCACCGGCGGAGTAGGCGGCCGCGACCGGGCCGCGGCCCTCGTCGAGGAACTGGGCGCGGACGCGGTCGAGGTTGTAGGCGGCGCGCTCGGCCTCGCTCTGACGCGCCCACGGGACGACGGCCCGGTAGCCGGAGCGGACGAGCTTCTCCAGCTCCGGCTCGGCGGTCGCGAGCGTGCGGGCGGCGGTGTCGGCGGCCTGGGCGCGGAAGCTGTGCTCCTGGTCGCCGGAGATCGAGGAGAGCCGCAGCGAGGCGCGCGCGTCGAGCGCGGCGGTGAGCGTCTCGGGGTCGACGTAGAGGTGGCCGGCGTCGGCGTCGTGGAAGCTGGTGGTGACGTCCTCCCACTGGTCGCGCAGCGCCGGCGGGATCTCCTCCTCGGCGGCGATCGCGACGAGCGCGTCGGCGGGCAGCAGGTCGAGCAGCTCGCCGAAGCGGTCGACGGGCAGCAGCTCTGCGATGTCGGGCCGCTCGCCCGCGTCGCCCTGGGCCGCGGCGTCGGCGGCGGCGATCTCGGCCAGCTCGCGGTGCTCGGGCGCCAGCTCCGCGGCGGGCGCGATCTCGACCCGCTCGACCTCCTCGAGCGACCGCTGGGTGAACGTCGAGAAGAACGTCAGCCGCTCGACCTCGATGTCGAACAGCTCGCAGCGGACCGCGCGCTCCTCGGTCGCCGGGTAGATGTCGACGATGTCGCCGCGCAGCGCGAACTGGCCGCGCTCGGTGACCTGCTCGACGCGCTCGTAGCCGCAGGCGACCAGCGCCGCCGCCGTCTCGTCGAGGTCGAGCAGGCCGCCCCTCTCGATCGCGAAGCCATGCGGGCGCAGCTCCGGGTCCGGGACCTTCTCGCCGAGCGCGACCGCGCCGGCGACGACGACCGGCGCGCCGTGGTCGGCGCCGCCGCCGCCGCCGGACGCGGCCGCCGAGCCGTCGACGAGCGCGTCGAGCGCGGCGATCCGCAGCCCGACGAGGTGCGGCGGCGGCGCGAGGTGCGACTCGTAGCGGACTCCGCGCGACGGGTAGAGGCGGACGGGCCGCGGGGCGAGGAAGTGGCGCAGGTCGGCGGCGAGGTCGCGCGCGGCGCGGTCGTCGCCGGCGACGACGAGCGCGGGCCGGTCGGCGTCGGCGTCGAGCAGCGCGGCGAGCAGGTAGGGCCGCAGGCTCTGCGAGACGAACGCGCGCTGGGGCTCGCGCTCGGCGGCGTCGAGCAGGGCGCCGAAGCCGTCGTCGGCGTGGGCGTATGCGAGCAGCGGGCGGAGGGACATGGGGACGCGAAACGGCCGCCCGGCGGTCGCCGCGCGGCCGACCTCCGATGATAGGCGAGCGGCCCGCGCGCCAGCCGCCGCAGCGCCGCCCCAGAACTGCGGTGAGAGTTTCGGCCACTATCTGGCCGGAACTCTCACCGCAGTTCTCGGATGGCCGGAACTCTCACCGCAGGCCGTCGGGGCGATGACGGAGAATGTGTGGTTCATGGAGCACAGGGGGCAGGACGACCCGCGCCGGCGGCGGCGCGAGGAGGCGCGTCGGCGCGTGGTGCGCCAGCGGCGGCTGGCGGCCGGGGCGCTCGCGGCGGTCGTCGCGGCGCTGGCGGTCGTGGCGGCGCTCGCGCTCGGCGGCGGCGGGGAGATCGAGTCGGCGTTCGACCTCGACACCGCGGCCGCGACCGAGACCGCGCCGAGCCCCACCGTGACCGACGCAGGCGCCCGGCCCCCTTCGGGCGCAACCCCCTCCGGGTCCGCCGCCGACGCGGACGGAGCGCCCGCCGGGCCCGCCGCGCGCCACCGCGCCCGCGCGCCCGAGCCGCCGCCGGCCGAGTCCGAGCCGCCCGGCCGGGCGATCCCGATCCTGATGTACCACGCGACCGAGGCCGCCCCGCCCGGCAGCCCCTACCCGGAGCTGTGGGTCGCGCCGGACACCTTCGCCGACCAGATGCGGGCGATCGAGGACGCCGGCTACACCGCGATCACGATGCGCGACGCCGAGGACTACTGGGCCGGCCGCCGCCGCGTGCCGCGCAAGCCGGTCGTGCTCACCTTCGACGACGGCTACCGCAGCCACGTCGAGGTCGCCCTGCCGGAACTGGAGAAGCGAGGCTGGCCGGGCGTGCTCTACCTGGAAGTGGCCGCGCTGCACAAGGAGGCCGCCGAGGGGATCTCCGAGGCCCAGGTGCGCGAGCTGCTCGACGCCGGCTGGGAGCTCGGCGCGCACACCATGACCCACCCCGACCTGACCACGCTCGACGCGTCCGGCCGCGCCGAGGAGATCGCCGGCTCGCGACGGGCGCTGCGGCGCCGGTTCGGCGTCCCGGTCACCGCCTTCTGCTACCCAGCCGGCCGCCACGACGGCACGGTGATCGCCGCCGTCGAGGACGCCGGCTTCGTCAGCGCCACCACCGTCGAGCCCGGACTCGCCGGGCCCGGCGACACGCCGTTCACCCGCCACCGCATCCGCGTCAACGGCAGCGACTCCGGCGCCACCGTCGTCACCGCCATCCGGGCCGCCGGCGGCTGACCGGCACCGTGGTCAGCCCGCGGCGGCTTCGAGCTCGTCCGGGTCGGCGGTGACGAGCCGGTCGAGCTCGTCGGCGGCGTCGGAGATCAGCGTCCGGACGTCGGCGTCGGGCTCGCTGAAGCGGCCGAGGACGTAGGGGACGACGATCTCGGGGTCGGTCGAGTCGGGCCGGCCGACGCCCACGCGGACGCGGCGGAAGTCGCGCCCGCCGAGCTCGCGGTCGAGCGACTTCAGGCCGTTGTGGCCGGCGAGCCCGCCGCCGAGCCGGGCGTGGATGCGCCCGAACGGCAGGTCGATCTCGTCGTGGACGGCGACGACCCGGTCGAGCGGCAGGTGCAACGTCCCGCGCGCCGGGCCGGCCGAGCGGCCCGAGTCATTCATGTAGGTCTGCGGCAGCAGCACCGCCACGCGCGGGCCGCCGGGACCTGTGCGGCCCTCCGTGTAGAGCCCCTTGAACTTCTCCTTGGCCTTCGGCAGGTCCCAGCGCCGGGCCGCCTCGGCGACGACCTCGAAGCCGATGTTGTGACGGGTGGCCTGGTACTTGCGGCCGGGGTTGCCGAGGCCGACGATCAGCCAGTCGGCCCTGGCGTCCCCCGCGCCGCCCTCCCGGCGACGGAGCAGCGCCATCGCGGAGCGCTAGTCGCCGGACTCGTCGGCGGCGGACTCGTCGCCGCCCTCGCCCTCGGCGGCCGCGCCCTCCTCGCCGACGACCTCGGTCTCGGACTCGATCTCCTCGGGCTCCTCGACCTTCGTCGGCAGGACGATGCTGGCGATCACCACGTCCTCGGGATGGTCGTGGACGATCTCGACACCGGCCGGCGCCTGCACGTCGGCCAGCGACAGCGACGCGCCGATGTCCAGCGCGGAGACGTCGACGTGGATCGACTCCGGGATGTCGGTCGGCAGCGCCTCGATCGTCACCTCGCGGGTGGACTGGTCGAGGATGCCGCCCTCGCGGACGCCCGGCGCCTCGTCGGCGCCGTCGAGCTCGATCGTCACCTCGGCGTGGATCTTCTGCTTGAGGTTGACCTCGAGGAAGTCGACGTGGACGAACTCGTCGCGGACCGGATGCAGCTGGCGGTCCTTGAGGATCGCCGGCACCGACCGCTCGCCGCCGATCTCGACGTCGATCAGCGCGGCGCCCTCGGCGAGGATGCGGCGCAGCTCGAGGTCGGCCACCTTGAACGAGACGGGCTCGTCGTGCGAGCCACCGTAGAGGACACCCGGGACCAGGCCGGAGCGGCGCAGGCGGCGCGAGGCGCGGGAGCCGCGCTCCTCGCGGGGCTCGACGGCGAGGACGGGTCGGTCGGAAGAAGCCATAACGGCCGGCCAGTGTAGCCCAACGGACCTCTAGGGTTCGCCTCGTGGCCAAGGAGGACCGCTCGATACCGACCGGCAGGGTCCGGCGGACCGCCCAGGTCGGCACCGTGATCGGCAGCCAGGGGGCGCGCTGGGCGGGCACCCGCGCCGCGAACCTGACCCGCTCGAAGGAGCGCGGCGCCGCCGAGATCGACAAGCGCCACCTCGAGGCGGCCGAGCGGATGGTCGACACGCTCGGGACGATGAAGGGGGCGGCGATGAAGATCGGCCAGCTCGCCTCGTTCGTCGACACCGACTTCCTGCCCGACGAGTACCGCGAGCTGTACCAGGACAAGCTCGCCGAGCTGCGCTCCGAGGCGCCGGCGATGCCGTGGAAGAAGGTGCGCGGCGTGCTCGAGGAGGAGTGGGACGAGCCCGTCGAGGACCTCTTCGAGGAGTTCGAGCACGACGCGGCGGCGGCCGCCTCGATCGGCCAGGTCCACCGCGCGCGGCTCGCCGACGGACGGGAGGTCGCGGTCAAGATCCAGTACCCCGGCGTCGCCGACGCGCTGCGCGCCGACATGCAGAACGCCGGGATGCTGATGCGCCTCGCCAAGGCGATCGCCCCCGGCCTGGACGCGAAGGCCGCCGCCGCCGAGCTGCAGGAGCGGGTGCTCGAGGAGCTCGACTACGAGTTCGAGGCCCAGAACCAGCGGGCGTTCGCGCGCGGCTACCGCGGCCACCCGTTCATCTACGTGCCCGAGGTCGTCACGTCGCTGTCGCGCCAGCGGGTGCTGGTCTCCGAGTGGGTCGACGGCGTCGGCTTCGAGGCCGTCAAGGCGCTCGACCAGCCCGAGCGCGACCGCTTCGGCGAGATCGTCTACCGCTTCTGCTTCGGCTCGATCTACCACCTGCGCCACTTCAACGCCGACGTCCACCCCGGCAACTACCTGCTGATGGACGACGGCCGCGTCGCGTTCCTCGACTTCGGGATGACCAAGCGGCTCGACCCCGAGCAGGTCGAGCTGGAGATCGTCGCGATCGACGCGGCGGCGGCCGGCGACCCGGAGCGGCTGCGCGTCGCCCTGCACGACCTCGGCTTCCTGCGCAACCCGAAGCAGATCGACGCCGAGCGGCTGATGGAGCACGTCATGACGATCGGTGGCTGGTACCTCGCCGACCGTGAGGTGACGATCGACTCGCGCCGGGTGATGGACGCGATCACCGCCGCCGCCGACCCGCGCTCGGAGTTCTACGACCTGATGCGGCGGGAGAACATCCCCGCCAACGAGCTGATGGGGCGGCGGATGGAGATCGGGATGCTGGCGGTGCTCGGCCAGCTGCACGCGACGCGCAACTGGCACCGGATCGGCCGTGAGTGGTGGTTCGGCGACGAGCCGGCGACCGAGCTCGGCCGCGCCGAGTGGGAGTATTTCGCGGCGCGCGGCGGCTGAGCGGCGCGGCGGATCAGGCGCCGGGCTTGACCGTCATGTCGACGACGATCAGCAGCAGGATCGCCAGCTCGATCTGGTTGACGAACACGGCCTGCCGGATGTTCGCGACGACGCCGGGCGCCTGCGGTCCCTCGGCGGCGACGAGCGCCTGGAGCTTCTTGTCCTGCGGGCCGTAGTAGCCGACGCCGAGCAGGAAGCTGATCCCCCAGCCGACGAAGGCGATGCTGATCCAGGCCTGTGAGAACTCGTAGTTGGCCTCGTTGACGAGCAGGATCCCGGCGACCAGGAGGATCACCGCGAGCGGCGCGTACAGCCGCAGCGCGACGGTGTTGATCTCCTTCGAGAACCTGTAGATCTCCTCCCCGTCGCCGCGCTTGAGCACGCGGCGGGCGAGGATGTGCATCGCGGTCCCCCCGCCCACCCAGATCACCGCGGCCAGGACATGGATCGTCAGCAGGAACTCGTACATGGTGCGCGCGAGCCTACCTGCACCCGCCGACAGCGCGCGAGCGGCGCGAGAGGCGAGCAGGCCAAGGACGCAGGGAGCGTGGCGGCCGCTAGGCCGCGAGCGAGCGAGGACGCCGGGATGCGACGCCTATCGCGCCGCTCAGAACAACTGGTTCTCGCCCTCGAATATCTCGGAGACCGAGTCGTCGAGGAAGATGCGGCGGATCGAGTCGGTGAGGATGTCGGCGCTGGTGAGCACCTGGATCCGCTCGGGGGCGCCGTCGCGGAGCGGGATCGTGTCGGTGACGACGATGCCCGACAGCGGCGACGCTTCGAGCGTGTCGAACGCCCGGCCGGAGAAGACGCCGTGGGTGGCGACCGCGTAGACCTTGGACGCGCCCTCGTCGAGGACGGTCTGGGCGGCGGCGGAGAGCGTGCCGCCGGTGTCGATGATGTCGTCGACGATCACCGCGACCTTGCCCTGCACGTCGCCGATCACGTAGCCGATCTCGGCGACCTGGTGGGTCGGGCGCTCCTTCTCGAGCAGCGCATAGGGGGCGCCGACCTTCTGGGCGAACTTGCGCACGAGCTTCACGCGGCCGGCGTCGGGGGCGATGATCACGAGGTCCTCGCCGGCGAGCTGGTCGGCGACGAACTGGGTGAGGATCGGCATCGCGGTCATGTGGTCGACCGGCCTGGAGAAGAACCCCTGCATCTGCCCGGCGTGCAGGTCCATCGTGACGAGCCGGTCGATGCCGGCGGTCTCGAGCACCTCGGCGACGAGGCGGGCGGAGATCGGCTCGCGCGGCGCGGACTTCTTGTCCTGGCGCGAGTAGCCGTACCAGGGGGTGACGGCGATGATCCGGTGCGCGGAGGCGTGCTTGGCGGCGTGGACCATCACGAGCAGCTCCATCAGCGCGTCGTTGACGGTCAGCCCCTCCTCGTCGCTGCCGGCGATCGAGGCGACGATGAACAGGTCGGCGCCGCGGATCGAGTCGGCGTAGCGGCAGTAGACCTCGCCGTCGGAGAAGGTCTTGAGGCCGGCGTCGGCGAGGTCGACGCCGAGGTTGTCGGCGATCTTCGCGCCGAGCGCCTGGCTGGCGCGGCCGGCGGTCACCATCAGCCGCTTGTCGTAGGAGGCGGGGATGAAGGTGCCGGGCGTCAACTCGGTGTCGGTTGTGCTGACGGCGGTCATCCGCGCTCCTTCTCGATCCGCTCGCTGTACCCGTCGATGTTCTTCTGCTGTGGGCGCGAGATCCCGAGCGCGCCCGGCGGGACGTCCTTCGAGATCACCGATCCGGCCCCAATATACGCTCCGTCGCCGACGACGACGGGCGCGACGAACGAGGTGTTGACCCCGGTCCGCACGCCGCTGCCGATCTTGGTGCGGTGCTTGCGGCGGCCGTCGTAGTTGGCGGTGATGTTTCCGGCGGCGACGTTCGCGCCGTCGCCGACGTCGGCGTCGCCGATGTAGGAGAGGTGCGGCACCTTCGCCCCGGCGCCGATCTCGGAGTTCTTGACCTCGACGAAGGTCCCGATCTTCGCCCCCTCGCCGACGTGGGCGCCAGGGCGCAGGTAGGCGAACGGGCCGACCGCGGCACCGGCGTCGACGCGGGCGCCGACGAGGAAGGAGTGCACGCAGGCGGCGCCGTCGCCGAGCGTCGAGTCGGTGATCGTGGTCTGCGGGCCGATCTCGCAGCCGGCGCCGATCCGGGTCTGCCCGCGCAGCGTGACCCCGGGCCCGACGACGGTGTCGCCGCCGATCTCGACGCCGGCCTCGACGCGGGTGGAATCAGGCGCGAGGAAGGTGACGCCGGCGAGCGCGTGGGCTTCGAGGATCCGGCGCTGGGCGCGCCGCTCGGCGTCCATCAGGTCGGCGCGGCTGTTGACGCCGACGGCGCTGTCGACGTCGCCGGTGAGGTGGGCGGCGATCGGCAGGCCGCGCTCGCGCAGCACGGGCAGCACGGCGGTGAGGTAGCGCTCGCCGGCCTCGGTGCCGATCGCGGCGAGCGCGTCGAAGAGCGCGTCGCCGTCGAAGACGTAGGTGCCGAGGTTGATCTCGCGCAGCGCGAGCACCTCGGGCGGGACGCCGGTCGGGTCCTTGGTCTCGACGATCCGCTCGACGGCGCCGTTGGGCAGCCGCACGACGCGGCCGTAGCCGGCGGGGTCGAGCCCGTCGGTGGTCAGCAGCGTTGCGGCGGCGCCGGCGGCGGCGTGGAGGTCGAACAGCTCGCCGAGCAGCTCGGCGGAGATCAGCGGCTGGTCGCCGGAGAGGACCGCGACCCGCTCGCCGGGCGCGACCGCGGCGCGGGCGGCGAGCACGGCCGAGCCGGTCCCCTCGCCGTCGGTCTGCTCGGCGACCTCGACGCCGTCGGGCAGCCCCTCGGCGACGCCGTCGCCGGGCCTGGTGACGCACACCACCCGCCGCGCCCCGGCGGCGCGTGCGGCGGCGACCACCCATTCGACCATCGGCCGCCCGCACACCGGGTGCAGGACCTTCGGCAGCGAGGAGCGCATCCGCGTCCCCTTGCCTGCCGCCATCACCAGAGCCGTCAGTTCGCCAGCCATCTGCGGGGGAGGCTACCGCCGCCGCTCATCCCCGCGGCCCCCCGCCAGCCCCCGCCCGCCGGGCCTGCGCGCACCGCCGCTCTCGTTCGCGCTCGTAGAACCGCAGCCACTTCCTCACCGCGTTGTCCGACACCCCATACCGCCGTCCCGTCGCCAGATACCCCTCCCGCTCGATGCTCGCCACCAGCTCGGCCAGCGGCGGGCGCTCGACCTTGCGCCGGTCCGGGCAGGGCACTCCGCGCTGGCCGCGCGGCGCCCGGGTCCCGCATGCCTGAGAGCAGTACCGGTGTGTCGCGTACTTGACCCGAAACGACTGGCCGCACCGCTCGCAGGAACGCTCGACGGGGGACCGCCGATTCGCCCGCCCACAGTGGGTGTCGAGCGTCGCCGCGCAGTTCGGGCAGACGATCCTCAGGTTCTCGAGCCGGTTGTCGTTGGCGATGCCGTTGACGTGGTCGAGAATCAGCGCCATCTCGCGCCCGCGCCAAGCCTCGCCCTGACCGCACTCCTCGCATGCCCGCTGCTTGAGCCCCTCGTCGAAGAGTCGCCGCTTGAGGTGACCGCGGTTGTACGTGGAGCCCTCCACGAGCACGTCCGCCAGGGGCGTGCGCGTGGCCGAGTTGCGGCTTCGCGTCGCCCAGTTCGGATCGAAATGGTCGACGGAGATCTCCCAGAGCGCGATGTACTTCTGAAGCGTCCGGAAGTTCCCCCCGGCGGGCCGGAGATTCAGCCGACGGAGCGCCTCGCTGTAGGACCGAGCCTGACTGACCGCCCGCTCTGCCTCGTCCCGCGTAAACCGGATGCGTCGTGCCATAGCGAACGTATGTTCGCATTTCCGCCGGACCGATCCACGCTGTCTAGCCAGTTCGAACCGGTAGCTCGGGGGGGAGGACTTGAACCTCCGTTCCCACATCCAAAGTGTGGTGTCCTAGACCAACTAGACGACCCCCGAATGAGCCCGCAACGGTACCGGGCCGTGGCACTCCGCGCCAGTCGCGCGTCTTGCTCAGGAGCCCTCGCGCGGCGTGCGGCCGGCGACGAG